>NZ_JACHIU010000001.1:5619155-5933396 GCF_014207705.1 Sphaerisporangium rubeum | reverse complement strand
ACGGAGGCCGTTCCTCGGGTGGCGCCGTGCTGGCCTTGTAGTAGAACGGGTGATGCGTCGACGCGATCACCGCGGCGAGTGTTGCCATCGGACCTCCGGAAGGCCGGGGACGTGCCGGTCTGGGATGTGGTGTACGGAGAGGTTCCGGTCTAGGCCTTGGTGTCTGAAAGATGCCGGTCTAGGACGCGGTGTGCGGAGAGGTGCCGGGATCGGCGGTGTACACGGCGTTGCGGTCCACCGCGAGGTACACGTCCATGCCGATCGGCCGGCGCCGTTCCTCCGCGATGTGACCGAGCAGCCCCGCCGCGCGGGCCAGCAGCGCGAACCCGCGCAGCAGATCCACCGGCAGTCCGAGATCGGCGAGCGCCGCACCGCACACCCCCGCGCCGTTCAGCGGCAGCGCACGGCCGAGCACCTGCGGATGCACCCGGCCGACCGCCTCGAAAAGCCGCAGGTGAGGCCCGCGCAGCCCTTCCTGCTCGGCGATCTCCAGCAGCACCGGCGTACGCGGATCCCGCTCCTTGTGCACAGGATGACCGAGACCAGGCACGAACGAACGCGCCGCACGCGCCTCGGTGACGGCTTTGAGCGCAAGCGCGTCGTACCCCTCGTCGTCCCCCGGAGGCGGCCCGTCGTGCGCCGCGAGCACCCCCGCGAGGAACCGGCCACAGTCCTCGGTGACCCCGAGAAATCGCGACCCCCCGCCGAGCAGCCCCGCCGCGAGGGCCCCCTGCACCGAATCAGGCGCACTGAGATACGTCAGCCGCGCCGCCACCGCCGTCGGCGTGAACCCATGATCGGCCAGCGCCACCAGCACGGCCTCGAACACCCGCGTCTCCCGCGGAGTCGGCCGCCGTCCCGCCACCAGCCAGAACGCCAGCTCACCGAACCCGACCTTCCCCATGAGATCGGCCGCGAGATCCTGTCCGAGCAGCCGGATCGAATCCCGGTCGGACGTCCCGATGGACGTGGGGAAACTCAGTCCTTCGCCACTCATGAGGTCTCTCCTACCGGCCCGGCCAGCCACTCCCTGATCTCCGCGCCGTGCTCGCCGAGCCGCGGCGGTGGCAGGTCGTACCGCGCCTCGGTCACCGAGAAGCGGATCGGGTTGCGGATCGACGGGACCATGCGGTCGCCGTCCCCGACCTCGACCACCGGTTCGAGACCGATCTCCTCGCCGAACGCGACCCCCGCGTCCACCGTGTTGATCGGCCCGCACGGGACACCGGCCGCGATCAGCTCGCGGAACCACTCCATCTTGGGCCGCGTCCGCAGCCGCTCCACCAGCAGCGGACGCAGCTCCTCACGGTTGGCCGTACGGTCCTGGTTGCGCGCGAACCTCGGGTTGTCCACCAGCTCAGGCATCCCGAGCACCCCGCACAACCTGCGGAACTGGCCGTCGTTCCCCGCCGTGACGATCAGATCGCCGTCGGCGGCCGGCAACGGCTCGTACGGGAACAGACTGGGATGCGCGTTCCCCATCCGGAACGGCACCACGCCACCCGCGGCGACCGCACTGGTCTGGTTGACCAGCCCCGACAGCGCCGACGAGAACAGATTGACCTCGACGTGCTGACCCTCACCCGTCGCGGCCCTGTGGTGCAGCGCGGCCAGCACACCGATGGTGGCGTGCATGCCGGTCATGACGTCGAACACCGATATCCCGGCCCGGTACGGCGGCCCCTCGGGATCCCCGGTGAGGCTCATCAGGCCGGACATCGCCTGCACGATCAGGTCGTACCCCGGTATGGACGCACCGTCCCCCGACCCGAAACCACTGATCGAGGCGTACACCACGGCGGGGTTGCCTTCGCGCACCGTGTCGTAGTCCAGCCCGTACTTGCGCAACCCGCCAGGCTTGAAGTTCTCCAGCACGATGTCCGCACGCCGCGCCAGCTCCCGCGCCACCTCCACATCGGCGGCATCGGTCAGATCCAGCGCGATCGACCGCTTGTTGCGATTGACCCCGAGGTAGTACGTCGACACCCCGTCCCGCACCGGAGGCATCCAGGTCCGCGTGTCGTCCCCACCGGGACTCTCCACCTTGACCACCTCGGCCCCGAGATCGGCCAGCAGCATCGTGGCGTACGGCCCGGCGAGCACCCTGGAGAAATCCGCCACAAGCAGCCCCGCCAAGGGCCCGCGTGGCGTACCGTCACCGCTCTCGCCGAGGGAGGTCATCGTGGCTGCCGCTTCCTCTCGTCCACCAGACGGACAGTAGTCCGTTTCCGGCAGTCTCTTGCCGCCGACGCACCGATGTCAAGCGCACCTCGGACCTCGTTCACCTCGGTCGGCTCAGGAGGCCGTCCCCATCGTGACCTGCGGTACCGACTGGTGGCGCGTCCAGTCGGCGCTGATGGCCCCCGCCGTCTGGAGCAGCAGCGGCAGGTGCTCGTCGTGCAACTTCTCGACCGTCGTCTCCGCGGCGTGCGCGTTGACGTTCAGCGCCGCGACCACCCGGCCGTCCCCGTCCCGCAGCGGCGCCGCCACCGACCTGATCCCGAGCGCCAGCTCCTGGTCGGTGATGGCCCACCCCCGGGCCCGCACCTCGCGCAGCGCCGCGTCCCGCTCCTCCGCGCACGGCGCGCGGCGCGGCGCGACCCCCGACCGGCTCGGCTCGGCGAGCACCCGCTCCACCTCCGCCGGCGGCAGCCCCGCCAGCAGCACCTTGCCGAGCGACGTCTGCAACGCGGGGAACCGCGTGCCGATCCCCACCGACAACGTCACGATCTTCGGCACCGCCACCCGGGCCACGTACACGATGTCCGACCCGTCGAGCTGCGCGATCGAGGACGACTCCCCGGTCCGCTCCACCAGCCGCTCCATGTGCGGCCGCGCCACCTCCCACAAGCTCATCGACCGCACGTACGCGACCCCGAGCTCCAGCACACGAGGCGTCAGCGCGTACCCCCCACGCTCGGCCCGCGCGTACCCGAGCTCCTGCAACGTCAGCAGAATGCGCCGCGCCGTAGGCCGCGCGAGCCCCGCCGCCGTCGCCACCTCGGTCAGCGACATCACCGGCCGTCCCGCCTCGAAGGCCCTGATCACGTCGAGCCCACGCGCGAGCGCCTCGATGAAGTCGGGCCCGGTCTGCTGGCGCGCCATGGCGGCTCTCTCGTTCACTCGGGGGTGGGACGCGTACGACTCTAATTCGCCGACGGCCGGATGTCCGCACGGCGGCAGGACGTGGGTAGATGACCCTTGACAGACAAATCCCCCCGCCTCATTGTTACATCACCATTTCTTGACCGCTGTACGGACGTATGTCCGTTGAGGAGCGTGGGGCGGCATGAGCGCTGCGACGACCCCTGACCCCGAGAACCTCGGCCCCGGCAGGCCGGTCCTGTTCCGCCACGGCACCGTGCTCACCATGGACGACAGCCACACCGTCCTGCGCGACGCCGACGTCCTGGTCATCGGCGAACGCGTCGAAGCAGTCGGCCACAACCTGTCCGCTCCGGACGACGCGCTCGTCATCGACGCCACCGGCGGCATCGTCATGCCAGGCATGATCGACACCCACCGCCACCTCTGGCAGACCGCCATGCGCGGCTACGGCGCCGACTGGACCCTCACCCAGTACTTCGTCTGGTACTACCTCGAATGGGGCAAGATCTTCCGTCCCGAGGACATCCACGCCGGCAACCTGCTCTCCGCCATAGAAGCCCTCGACGCCGGCGTCACCACCCTCGTCGACTGGTCTCACGGCCTGCGCACCATCGACCACGCCGACGCCGCGCTGGACGCACTGGAATCCGTCCCCGGCCGCCACGTCTTCGCCTACGGCAACATCCAGGCCGCTCCGTGGGAATGGTCCGCCTCCCCGGACTTCCGCGACTTCGTCACCCGCCGCCTCCACGGCAAAGGCGACATGCTCGGCTTCCAACTGGCCTTCGACGTGACCGGCGACCCCGCCTTCCCGGAGAAAGCCGCCTTCGAAGCGGCCCGCGACCTAGGAGCCCCCGTGACGACCCACGCCGGCGTCTGGGGAGCCACCAACGACGACGGCATCCGCCTGATGCACGAACACGGCTTCATGACCCCCTCCACCATCTACGTCCACGCCGCCACCCTCACCCCCGACTCCTACAACCGGATAGCCGCCACCGGCGGCTCGGTATCCATCTCCACAGAAAGCGAACAAAGCGCCGGCCAGGGCTACCCCCCGAGCTGGCGACTCCGCCGCCACGGCATCCCCGCGTCCCTGTCGATGGACACCAGCGTCTGGTGGAGCGGCGACCTCTTCTCCGCCATGCGCTCCACCCTCAGCGCCGACCGCTCAAGAGAACACCTCGAAGCCCACGCCAGAACCGAGACCGTCACCCACTGCGTCCTCAGAGCGGAAGACGTCGTCGACTGGGCCACAAGAGGCGGCGCCAAGGCCCTGGGCCTCGACTCGGTCACCGGCAGCCTGCAACCAGGCAGGAAAGCCGACGTCATCCTCATCAAGAACGACCAGAACCCCGCCATGTTCCCCTTGCTCAACCCCTACGGCCACGTCGTCTTCCAGGCCCAGCGCGCCGACGTCCACACCGTCCTGGTGAACGGCCGCGTGGTCAAACACGACCACCACCTGGTGAACATCGACCTCACCCCCGCACGCCAGGCCGTCGGCGACACCGTCGACTACCTGATGACCACCATGGGAGAGGAAGCCTGGACCACCGGCATGAACCCCGAGGTCCCCAAGGTGACCGTCCACGACAACCCCTACACCTACACCGACTGGTCCGCCGCCGGCTCCGACTGACGACCAGCCTCCGATGTCCGCTCATCCGGCCGGCGAACCGGCGCACAGCGTGCGACAGTATTCGTCTGTTCGAGGTCGGCGCGGTGGAGGAGGAGACGTGGACGGTGCGGGGTTCGAGGTTCGGCCGGTGGGGTGGGTCGAGTCGGAGTTGGCGGATCGGGCCGAGGCGCCTCGGCAGGGGGACGAGGGGGCTCCGGACGCCTGGGTGGTGTTCTCGCCAGAGGTGGTGGAGGCCGCGCGGGATCTTCGGGTGGGGGACGATGTCTTGCTGTTGACGTGGCTGGATCGGGGACAGCGGGATGTGCTGGTGGTGCGGCCTCGGGGGGACGCTTCGCGGCCGCCTACGGGGGTTTTCAGCACGCGGTCGCCTGACCGGCCCAATCCGATCGGGGTGCATCGGGTGACGGTGCTGGCTGTGGAGGCGGGGAGGGTGCGGGTGAGCGGGCTTGAGGCGCTGGACGGGACGCCGGTGGTGGACGTCAAGCCGGTGCTGGGGGACGAGCGGTGAGGCGCGTCGGGTGACTGTTCCCTGAGAGGTCAGGGGGTCGCCGGACGGTTGCGGTACAGCCAGAGGATGTCGCGGGTGAAGGACCAGGTGAGGGTTGCGAGGGCTGTGGCCAGGAGGAGGGTTGTGGCGGGGAGCACCTCGGAGGCGGCGGTCACCAGGAGGATGCCTTGGAGGGCCGCCACGGTTTTTCTGGCCATGCTCGGGGGGAGGGGGGATTTGAGCCAGGGGGCTGTCCAGGAGGCGGCGACGAAGGCGTAGCGCATCAGGCCGATGGCCAGGACCCAGGGGCCGGCGGTGGCGGCCAGGTGGATGCTCAGGACGAGGATGAGGAAGGCGTCCACTTCCATGTCGAAGCGTGCGCCTAGGGGGGACGCGGTGCCGGTGCGGCGGGCCACGTGGCCGTCCACGGCGTCGAGGATCAGGGCCACGGTGGCGAGGGTCACCAGGAGGGCCGCGGGGGTGGGGTTTCCCAGGTAGGACATGGTGACCAGGGCTGTTACGGCGCCTACCAGTTCGGCGCGGGCCAGCGTCACCAGGCCGGCGGGGCCGAGGGTGCGGGTGCGGGAGCGGAGGAGCGCGTAGGTGAGGATGGCGGAGAGGATGACGGCGTACGTGGTGCCGGCCACCCAGGCGGCGGGGCCGAGGCCTACGGCGATGTAGAGAGCGCCTAGGAGGACCACCTGGGTGGCCAGGCCGATGGCGGGTTCCTTGAACGTGATGCTTGTGTCGCGCCAGTCGAGTGTCGCCATCCGCACCTCCAGTCGCACACGCCCCGGTCCAGGCGTGGCCCATATCATTGCCGGAGACCTGCCCGAAATTGGGTGATTTCCGAGAAACTCATGATTGCCGAGGACTGCCCATGGAGCGCGAGGCACGCGCTTTCTGGTTGCGCGAAACCGGCGCCGGGGAGATCCGGACGGTCGCCGTGCCGCCGCCAGGAGACGATGACGTGCGGGTCCGTACCCTGTTCTCCGGGGTCAGCCGGGGTACGGAGACGCTGGTGTTCGGCGGTGGCGTGCCGGAGAGCCAGTACGAGGTGATGCGTGCGCCGTTCCAGGACGGGAAGTTCCCGGCGCCGGTGAAGTACGGGTATCTCAATGTGGGGGTCGTCGAGGAGGGACCGCCGGGGTGGCCCGGACGGGTCGTGTTCTGCCTCTATCCGCATCAGACACGGTACGTGGTGCCGGTGAGCGCGGTGACGCCGGTGCCGGGGGACGTGCCTGCGGCGCGTGCGATCCTCGCGGGGACGGTGGAGACGGCGGTGAACGCGATGTGGGACGCGGCGCCGCTGGTGGGGGACCGGGTCGCGGTGGTGGGGGCCGGCATGGTCGGGTGTTGCGTGGCTCGTTTGCTGGCGGGTGTGCCGGGTACACGTGTGCAACTCGTGGACGTGGACCCCGGTAGGGCCGGGGTCGCGGACGCGCTCGGGGTGGGATTCGCCACGCCGGACGCCGCGGAGGGGGAGTGTGACCTGGTGGTGCACGCCAGCGCGAGCGAGGCGGGCCTTGCCAGGTCGCTGGAGCTGCTGGCCCCGGAAGGCACGGTGATCGAGCTGAGCTGGTACGGCGACCGCCGTCCCGCCGTGCCGCTCGGGGAGGTGTTCCACTCGCGGCGGCTGACCATCCGGGCCAGCCAGGTCGGCACGGTGTCCCCGGCGCGCCGGCGCACGTACGCCGAGCGCATGGCGCTGGCGCTGCGGCTGCTGGCCGACCCGGCGTATGACGCGCTGGTCACCGGCGAGTCACCTTTCGATGAACTGCCCGCCGTTCTGGCGCGTATGACCGGTGGGGGCATGCCTGGCCTGTGCCACCGCGTCCTGTACGACCCTGCTGGAGGTTGACCGAATTTGTTCGGCATCACCGTCCGCGATCACCTGATGGTGGCGCACAGCTTCCGTGGCGAGGTGTTCGGCCCCGCGCAACGCCTGCACGGCGCGACGTTCGTCGTGGACGCGACGTTCCGTCGTCCCGAACTGGACTCCGACGGCATCGTGGTGGACATCGGGCTGGCCACCCGTGAGCTGTCCGCCGTGCTCGCCGCGCTGAACTACCGCAACCTGGACGACGAACCGGACTTCGCGGGGGTGAACACCACCACGGAGTTCCTCGCACAGACGATCGCCGACCGGCTCGCCACCAGGATCCAGGCCGGGTATCTCGGCGAGCAGGCACGCGGCCTGACCGGCCTTATGGTCACCCTGCACGAGTCGCATGTCGCCTGGGCCTCCTACGAGCGCGACCTGTGACGGACGCCGGGGCGGTGCACGTCGTGCTGCCCGGCGACGTGGACGACGACCGGGTGCCGAGCGGCGGCAACGTCTACGACCGGCGGGCCTGTCAGGGGCTCGGCGCGCTCGGCTGGACGGTGCGGCAGGTCCCGCTGCCGGCCGCGTGGCCGCTGCCGGGGGACCCCGGCGGGCTGGCTCGCTCGCTCGCCGCGCTGCCGGACGGCACGGTGGTGCTGCTCGACGGCCTGGTCGCGTGCGCGATGCCGGAGGTCGTGGTGCCGGAGGCCAAGCGGCTGCGGGTCGCGGTGCTCGTGCATCTGCCGCTGGCCGACGAGACGGGCCTGCGGCCAGAGGTGGCCGCCGCGATGGACGCCGCGGAACGTGACACGTTGCGCGCCGCCGCCGCCGTGATCGCCACGAGCCCGCACGCGGCCCGCGACCTGGCCGCGCGGCATGGCCTGCCGCAGGTGCACGTCGCGCCCCCCGGCACCGATCCCGCGCCGCCGGCGCGTGGCACCGACGGCGCCTCACGGTTGCTGTGCGTCGCGGCCGTCACGCCACGCAAGGGCCACGACCTGCTGGTACGGGCCCTCGGCGCGCTCGCGGACTGGCCCTGGACGTGTCACTGCGTCGGCGCGTACGACCGGGACCCCGGCTTCGTGGCGCACCTGCGGGGCCTCATCGCGAGCCTCGGCCTGGAAAGGCGTGTCGTGCTCACCGGCCCGCGTTCAGGCGCCGCGCTCGCCGCCAAGTACGGCTCCGCCGACCTGCTGGTCCTGCCGTCCCGGCAGGAGACCTTCGGCATGGTCGTCACCGAGGCGCTCGCACGTGGCGTCCCCGTGCTCACCACCACCGCCGGCGCACTGCCGGAAACCCTCGGCCGGGCCCCCGGCGGCGAACCGCCAGGCCTGCTGGTCCCCCCGGGGGACCCGGCGGCACTGGCCGGCGCGCTGCGCCGCTGGCTCGACGAACCAGACCTGCGCCGGCGTCTGCGGACGGCGGCGGAAGAAAGGCGTGCCATGTTGACCACCTGGGAGACCACCTCACGACTCCTCGCGGACGTCCTGCACGGGCTGGTACGGCGATGACGGACGCCGCGGGAGGCTCGTACCCGCGAGGTGGCGCTGTCGTGAAAAAGATCTCGTGTTCGGGGGTGGCGCGATGACCGCCGCCGCGGCCGAGACCCGCTACCCGCCGGAATGGCTGGCTCTGCGTGAGCCCGCCGACGCCGCCGCTCGCGCGACGGACCTGCTGCCTCCGCTGCTCGCGGCTCTCCCCGCCGGTCCGCTGGTGGTGCGCGACCTCGGCTGTGGCACCGGCGCCATGGGCCGCTGGCTGTCCCCCCGCCTTCCCGCGCCGCAGCACTGGGTCCTGCACGACCGCGACCCGCACCTTCTGGGCCTGGCCGCCGCGAGCCTGCGGGGGTCCGGCGTCGCCGTGACCCCCGAGCAGGGGGACGTCACGGCGCTGCGTGCCGACGACCTCGCCGGGACGTCCCTGGTCACCGCGTCCGCGCTGCTCGACCTGCTCACCGCCGCCGAGATGGACGCTCTCGCCGCCGCCTGCGCCGGCGCGGGGTGCGCCGCGCTGCTGACCCTCTCGGTGGCGGGCCGCGTGGAGCTGGACCCGTACGACCCGCTCGACGACGACGTCATGGCCGCGTTCAACGAACACCAGCGCCGTACCGTCGACGGCCGCCGTCTGCTCGGCCCGGACGCGGTCGCCGCCGCCATCAGGGCCTTCACGGTGCGCGGTGCGAACGTGCGCACGCAGCCGAGTCCGTGGCGGCTCGGCCCCGAGCAGCGGGGACTCACGGCGGAGTGGCTGCGCGGCTGGGTCGCCGCCGCCGTCGAACAGGACCGGGATCTCGCGCCGCACACCGAGGACTACCTGCGCCGCAGGCTCGGCACCGCCACGCGGGTCGTCGTCCACCACGACGACCTGCTCGCACTGCCGGAGGTGCGCGCATGACCCGGCTCGCCGTACTGCACCGGTGGGAGATCCCGCCGGCCCCGCGCCTCCCCGCGATGTGGCGGCGCGCCTGGCCGTCGCTGCGGCCGTGGGTGCGGGCCGTCGCGGGGGCCGGCATCCTCGTCGTGCTCGTGGCGCGGCTCGGCACCGGGGCCTTCGTGAACGCGTTCGGCCTGATCGGCGTGCCACAGGTGCTCGCGGCGCTCGGCATCGGCCTGTTCACCACCGTGCTCAGCGTGTGGCGGTGGTCCCTGGTGACCCGCAGGCTCGGCCTGCCGCTGCCGCTGACCACGGCGCTCGGCGACTACTACTGTTCGCTGTTCCTCAACGCGGTCCTGCCTGCGGGGGTGCTCGGCGACGCGCACCGCGCGGTGACGCACGGCAGGAGCGCCGGCGACGTCGCGCGTGCCGTACGCGCGGTGGTGCTGGAACGCACCGGCGGCCAGATCGTGCTGGTCGCGGCGGGTCTGGTCACGCTGGTCGCCGAGCCGTCGCTGGCCGATTCCGTGCTCGGCGGCCTCGCACCCGGCGCCGCGGTCGTGACGGCCGCGCTCGCGGTGGCCGTGGCGGTGGTCGCGCTGGTGGTCCACTCCGGTGGCCGCGCGGCCCGCGCGCTCACCGCGTCCCTGGTGGACGTGCGCCGCGGCCTGCTCGCGCGGGACGCCTGGCCGGGGGTGCTGGCCCTGTCGGCGGCGGCGCTCGCCGGGTACGTGACGCTGTTCCTCGTCGCCGTGCGGGCCGCGGGCTCGGCCGCGCCGGTCGGTGAGCTGCTGCCGTTGCTGTTGCTCGCGCTGCTGGTGATGGCGCTGCCGCTGAACGTCGGCGGCTTCGGGCCGCGCGAGGCGTTCTCCGCGGCGGCGTTCGGCGCCGTCGGGCTCGGCGCGCAGCAGGGCCTCACGGCCGCCGTGGTGTACGGCCTGCTCACCCTGATCGCGGCCCTCCCCGGCGGCGTGGTGCTGGTGCTGCGCCGAGGCGGGTCAGGCCGAAAGGACGGCGAGGTGACTGCCGAAGGACGCGACCAGGGACGCGAGGACGTGCTCACCCTTGCGCGCCGTGGCGAGTGACGGCCGGCCGATGACGCCGGACTCGGTGTACGGGGCCATGCCGAGGGTGAGCAGATGAGGCCGGTCGTCGGCGACGTGGTCGGCCGTCTCCTGGCCGGGCCGCACCAGGTGGGGATGCGCGTGCAGCAACAGGGACGTCTCCAGCTCACCGGCGTGCATGTCGGTCCACGACGAGGTCTCGAGGCCCGCCGCCGCGCGCGCGGTCTCCCAGTCGACGGGCCCCGGGAACAGGCCCATGCGGCGGCCCTTCCCGGCGGCCTCCTGCACGGCGTTTCCGAGCACATAGTTCCCGCCGTGACCATTGATGATGAACAGCCGGTTGATCCCGGATCTGGCAAGCGAGTCCGCAATGTCATAAATGACGGCGTAAAGTGTCGTGGCAGAGATGCTGACCGTTCCGGGCCACGCGGCGTGCTCGTGCTCCTGCGAGCACGAGATGGTCACGGGTGGCAACGGCCGCAGGCCCGGATACGCGGTGGCGAGCGCACCGGCGATCGTGCACGCGACGACGGTGTCGGTCGCCAGGGGGAGGAAAGGCCCGTGCTGCTCGAAGCTGCCGACCGGCAGCAGCGCCACACGTGCGTCCCTCTCCCGTTCGTCGGCGGTCGTGGTCGGCGGCAGCGGATAAACGGAGTCGTTCATAGTGCGCCAGCCTGCGGCGTCGCGCTCGAACACGCAAACCAGGAAGCCGCAGGGAAGTGAGCGTGGACGTGACGAGACGCGGCGAACACCTGGCGGACGAGACGGACGACGGCGAGGACGGCACGGCGGGACACGGCCTGGCCCCCGAGGACGTCGCGGAGGCCGACCTGGTGACCCGCCGCGGCACGTTCCGCACTGTGGCGTTCCGTTCCGGCGGCCATGAGCACCTCGCCATGGTGTACGGCGACGTCGCGCGGCGGCGTGACGTGCTGGTGAGGGTGCACTCCGAATGCGTGACCGGCGACATCTTCGCCGCGATGCGCTGCGAGTGCGGCGACCAGCTCGACGCCGCGCTGACGTCCATCGTCCGCGAAGGCGCCGGGGTGCTCGTGTACCTGCGCGGCCACGAGGGCCGGGGGATCGGCCTGGTCGCCAAGGTCCGCACCCACGTGCTGCAGGACGACCAGGGGCTCGACACGGTGGACTCGGCGACCGTGCTCGGCTTCCCCGTGGACGTCCGCGACTTCGCTCCGGCGGCCGTGGTGCTGAAGTACCTCGGCGTCACGTCGGTCCGGCTGATGTCCAACAACGCCGACAAGATCCGTTCCCTTGAGGAGCACGGCGTCGAGGTGAGTTCCCGGGTGCCGCTGCTCGTGCAGGCCACCGACCACAACATCCGCTACCTGACCGCCAAACGCGACCGCCTCGGCCACGACCTGCCGCACCTTCCCGCACGCGCCGGCGGCGCCGGTGGCTGAGACGTACGCCGACCTGCTGCCGATCGCACGCGAAGCCGTCGCCATAGCGCGCCGCATCATCGTGAGCCGCGTCCCCGACACGGTGATGACCAAAGGCGACCGCGACATGGTCACCGACGTCGACCTGCGGGTCGAGGAGGCGGTCCGGGACTTCCTGACCGTCGAGACCCCCGGCGTCGGCATCCTCGGCGAGGAGCGGGGCCGCACCGGCGGCGACGCGCTGTGGTGGGCCCTCGACCCGGTGGACGGCACCGCCAACCTCTCCCACGGCAGCCCGCTGTGCGGGGTGTCGCTGGCCCTGGTGGAAGGCGACCAGGGAGTCCTCGCCGCACTCGACCTGCCGTTCGTCGGCACCTCCTACAGCGCGGTCACCGGCGGCGGCGCGTACGCCGGCGACGAGCGCATCGCCGTCTCCGGCGCCACGGAGCTGATCGACGCCATGGTCTCGGTCGGGGACTTCGCCGTCGGCCCCGGCGCCGGCCCCAAGAACCGGCTGCGGCTGGCGCTGCTGGCCCGTCTCGGCGAGCGCGCTCAGCGCGTCCGCATGTTCGGCAGCGCCGCCATCGACCTGACATGGGTCGCGCACGGCAAGCTGGAGGCCTGCGTCATCCTGTCCAACCTGCCGTGGGACACCATGGCCGGCGCTCTGCTGGTCCGCGAGGCCGGCGGCCTGACCCTCGACCTCGACGGCACCCCGCACACCACCGCCTCCGCCGCGACCATCGCCGTCTGCCCCGGCCTGCGCGACACCCTCATGGACGTGCTGCGCGAGGCCGCGGCGGCGTCCTAAGGCTGCTTCCGCAGGCGGGCCGCGAGCGCCGTGCGCGAGTTGACGCCGAGCTTGGCGTAGACGTGGCCGAGGTGGTACTCGATCGTCTTCACGCTGAGCCCCATCGTCCGCGCGATCTGCTTGTTCGCCATCCCGGTGAGCACGAACCCCGCGACGGCGCGTTCCTGCGGGGTGAGCGCCGCGACCGGCCCGGGAACGGGACCGGCGCGGCCGCACGCGGCCAGTTCGCGGTCGCACCGATCGAGGAACGGTACGGCGCCGAGCCGTTCCAGTGTGCTCCGCGCGGACGCCAGCCGTGCCGCCGCGCCGTTCCTGCCGTGCGTGCGCCGCAGGAACTCCCCGTACGTCAGCTCGATCCAGGCGCGCTCGAACGGCATCGCCGTGCGGCCGATGTGGTCGAGCGCCTGCTCGAACGACGCCACCGCGTCCGCGGTGCGGCCCCGCGCGGCGAACCACGTGCCGCGAGCCCGTGCGGCACCGGCCGGCGGCTGGTCGCGTCCCGCCTTCTCGTACGCGACCAGCACCGCCTCCGCCTCGTCGTACCGTCCGAGCGCGGTCAGCGCGTCGGCGAGCAACCCCCGCCATGGGATCACCTCCGCGTCCATGAGCTCCGCGGGCCCGTTCGTCTCGGTGAGCGGAGCGAGGACGGCGACCACGGCCTCCGGGTCACCCGCCACCGTGGCGATCCAGCCCTCCGCGTGCGCGACGAACCAGGCCGCCGCGACCGTCAGCGGGTGCCGTCTCGCGGCCTCCACCTCGGCCCGGGCCGGGCCTAGTTCTCCTCGCGCCGCGTACGGCAGCGCGCGGGTCGCGTGGACGTACGGCGTGAGCCAGACCTGGTCGTGGTCCTCCTCGGCCGACAGCACGGCCGCACCGAGCGCGATCGCCTCGTCCCAGCGGCCGAGGCGGTACTCGGTCGCCGACAGCAGCGCCGTGGCGAGCAGCCGGTGCGGCACCGAGCGCTCGCGCGCGACGGTCTCCGCGAGTTCGCGCCGTGCCTCCACCAGGTCGTCACCCCATGGTCGCGGCCCACCCCGTCCGGTCAGCGCCGCCGCCACCCAGTGGGCCCGTGACCGTTCCCGTGGCCCGAGCGACTGGCGCACCGAGGCCCGCACCAGTGGATGCGGGAACCCGGCACGCGTCTCACCTCCGGCGTACCCGCAGGTCAGCAGCCCTCGTGCGACGGCTTCCTCAACCGCGTCCATCGGATCGCGCAGGCCCGCTACCCACGCGGCGTCCCGCAACGCGCACGACTCACCGAACACGCTCGCCGCGCGCACCAGCCGCCGAGCGTCCTCACCGGCGGCGCCGAGCGCGGCCAGCACGGCACGCGCGTACGCGTCAGGTGCCGGCAGGTCCGCATCGGGGTCGGCGAGCACGTCCGGCGGGGTCTGCCGCAGCACGGCGGTGGCGTACAGCGGGTTGCCCCCGGTGTGCGAACGCAGCCGCGCCAGCGCCGAAGCGTCGAGGCGGCCGTGGCCGAGCAGCGCGCCGAGTTCCCCGAGCTCGTCCGTGGTCAGCCCGGCCGGCCTGATCCGCAGCGACGCCTCGCGGGTGAACAGACGCCGTGGTCCCTCCGGCAGGTCGGCAGCCTCCGGCACGACGACGACCGTGAGGACGCGGCCGGTGCGCAGGCGACGCAGCGCGAAGGTCAGCGCCTGCAGGGACGTGCTGTCGGCCCACTGCGCGTCGTCCACGACCACGGCCACCGGTGCGTGCTCCCCGTGCTCCCCGGTCGCGCCGAGCGCGCCGAGCAGCGCCGTCCCCACCGCCGCCGCTCCCGCCTCCGTGGGGAACGGCGTGTCCGTGAGCTGCGACGCGACGCCGTAGGCGATCGCCTTCTCGGTCTCGTCCCCGCCGGCACGCAGCACGCGGAAGCCGGCCGCCCCGTCCAGAGCGCGCCGCACCAGAGCGGACTTCCCGATGCCGGGTGGTCCCTCCACCAGCACGAGCCGGGGCCGGCCGGTCCGGGCCAGGTCCGTCTCCGCTGTGATCGCGGCGATCTCCGGGCCGCGTCCCACGAATACCTGGGTGGTGATTGTCACGCTTCATTACGAGGGACGAGGGCCCGTCCTGATACATGCCGTGCCGGATCCGGCCAGGAGACGCGGGAGGCGGGTGGCCGTCCTGCCGGCCACCCGCCTCCTTGGTGCGCGGTCACGTCACTGCTGGATGGCGACCAGGCCGCAGTTGACGTTGCCTCCCATGCCTCCCGGTGCGCCGGCCGCGTTCAGGTAGCTCAGCGACGCGACGATCTGGTACGAGCTGCCGCCAGGCGAGGCGGGCAGACCGGCGGGGAAGTTGATCGTGCTGCTGTAGGTGCCGTTGGCCGGGGTGAGGGGGACCTGCAGCGGCGGCGAGGGGACGAAACCGTCGTTCGGCCCGCCGATCTCGTCGAACAGGACCCGCAGCACCCAACGACCGGTGATCATCGAAACCGCGCCTCCGCTGAGTTCCCAGCGGTACCGCACCCCGAAGGGCTGGTTGGCCTGGATGACGTCGGTCGGCGGGTTGCCGTTGGTGTCCACCACCTGTGCCTCGATGATCCCGGACAGCGCCGTGGGGGCGAAGCCCGGCGGGATCTGGAAACTGCCTGTTGCCATGACCTTCTCCTCCTTGTCGCGATCGAACGGTTCGACGGTAACGAGGCAGGTCAGTGGCGCGGACCGGGTGTGGTCCCGGGGAAACCCCTGGCGACCGTCACCCCGGGGTCAGGGAGAGCCGGCGGCCGGCCAGCCGGGTGGGAGGAGCACCGGTTCGCCTGTGGCGGCGCGCCGGCCGGGGGCCTCGGCCTTGGCGAGAAGCTCGTTGACGGCCTTGACGGCGGACATGCCGGAGGTACGGGACATGGTGGCGGCGATGAGGCCGGCGACGACGGGTGCCGCGAAGGACGTGCCGCTCCACCTGGCCATGCCGTCGAATGTGGTCTGCGTGTACTGGCCGGGGGACTCCACGCAGGTGCAGCCGGCGTAGGACGGGACCGGAGGCCGGAGATGGAGGCAATGGTCGCTGTACGGCTCCTTGTACGCGTACCGGCCCCAGCCGAAGGCGTTGACCAGCCATTCGCCGGGGGCGAAAACCGTTACCCAGTCTCCGTAATTCGTGAAACATGTTCGCTGCTGACGTCCGACGGCATATCTCCGCAAGGCACCCACCGCTATCACTTGCGGATATTGCGCTGCATAGGCGGCAGGCCAGAAGAGGTTGGTGCTTCCGTCGTTCCCCGCGGCGGCCACCAATACCGTGTCGGGGTGTTTCTCCAGTTCCTGGATAAACCTCTCCAGCCCAAGAGGAGGAAGTGACAATCGCGTCGGGGAACCCCATGAGAGATTGACGATGTCGGGCCATGCGTCGTTGTGCGCGAGCTGCCATCCGGCGAGCGTGGGAAGCAGTATGTCCACCAGGTTGTCCTCGCAGATGCCTCCGGCGTTGAGCAGCGCGTTGGACACGCCGAACTTGACGCGTGGCGCCACGCAGCGCAGCACTCCGGCGATGAAGGTGCCGTGGCCTTCGTACTGCTGGATCCCGGGTCGCGGGTCGTCGAGCGACAGCCAGGGATCCGGGCCGCCTTTCAGCCATGGGTGCTCGCGTTCGTAGCCGTCCACGAGACCGGTGTCGATGATGAGCACGGTGACACCCTCTCCGGCGCACCGGTCGCAGTTCCACTCCGGCAGCGGGTCCGGACATCCGCACACGACCTGCGGTTCACCGGAGGGACAGGCGGCCACGGGGGAGATCGAGAAGATGTGGTTCGGGGTCGCCTTCCCGGCCCCGATGAGCGTGTCCAGCCGCTTGAGGAGGTACAGCACATCGCCGTGGACGCGCATGCGCACCACCGTGCGCTCCGCGGAGTCCGGGGTGAGGACCTCGTCGAGCCGGTCCTGCCGGGGGACGTCGTCGGACCGGTAGATCTCCTGCAGGGCCCTGCGGACCTGAGGCAGGTCGATGCGCCGGGTGAGCAGATGACCCGGCTCGTACAGGAATGTGGCCTTGCCGGACCCGTTCGTGGCGATGCCGACGTGGTCCTCGCCGAACGCTGTTCGGATTGTCTCGACCTGTGCCTTCAATCGCGCCTCGGCGGGGTCCAGGGGGTGTGCCATGTGCGCCTCGCAACCGGAAAGGCGGGAAATTCATGTGGACGCTCAGGATTCAAAGTCATACCATGGCGTGGTGTCGGGGACAAATATTAATATCAGTGGGATCGGTGTGACTGCGGAGAAATTACTGACTCTCGCCTATTCACGTCCACGGGAGGCGCTGTCAGCCGCGCGGTCGTTCCTCGGCACCCTTCCCGGCCCTTATGACGCGTCCATCGCGCACCAGGCGATCGGCATCGTGCTGCGTGAGTTCGGCGATTCACGCGCCGCCGCGAAAGAAATCCGACGCGCTTTACGACTGGCCCGCGCCGCACACTGCCCCGACCGCGAAGCCGACGTGCTGGCCACCCTCGGCGTCGCGCTCACCGCCTCCGGCGACACCGCCGGCGGGCTCGCCGCGCTCGACGCGGCCGTGGCCACCGGCGGCGGACACACGGCCGCGCGTGCGCTGTACCGGCGCGGTTACGTGTTGCGCGTCCTCGGACGGCACCGCGAGGCGCTCGCCGACCTCAGCCGTTCCGCGGTCGCGCTCGAAGCGGCGGGGGACGGGCTGTGGACGGCCCGCGCGCTCACGGCCCGCGCGCTGATCAACCTCGCGCTCGGCGCCACCGGCCGCGCCGACGCCGACCTGCTGGTCGCCGACGCACTGCTCGCCGCCACCGGCCAGGAACTCGAGGCGGCGTTCGCCGTGCACAACCGGGGCCTCGTGGCGTTCCGCGCCGGGGACCTGCCGTCGGCTCTCGACCACCTGGACGAGGCCGGTCGCCGCTACCAGGCGCTGCACACCCCGATGCCGGATCTCGCCATCGACCGGTGCGCCGTCCTGCTCGCCGCCGGCCTGACCCGCGAAGCCGCCGAAGGCTCCGCCGAGGCCGTGCGCGTGCTCGACCGCGAGAACGGCCAGGCGACCAAGCTCGCCGAACTGCGCCTCGCCGCCGGCCGCGCCGCGCTCGCCGCCGGCGACCCCGCCGCCGCGCTCCACCACGCCACCGCCGCCACCCGCCTCTTCACCCGCCAGCGACGCGAATGGTGGTCCCTGCACGCACGCCTCCTCACCTACCAGTCCCGCTTCGCGATGACCTGCGGCGGGGGCACCGCGGTCACTCCACGCATGGCGCGTGCGGCCGCGGCGCTCGGGGAGCGGCTCGCCGCCGCCGGGTCGCCGGACGCGGTGCAGGCGTACCTGCTCGCGGGACGTGTGGCGCTCGCGGCCGGTCGTGACGCCGAGGCCGACCGGTACCTCGCGACCGCCGCGCGCGGCCGCGCCGCCGGCCCGCCGCTCGCACGGGCCGGCGGCTGGCTCGCCGAGGCGCTGCGTGCCGGTGGCGGCACCCGCCGCACGCTGGCCGCGTGCCGCCGCGGCCTGGACCTGCTCGACGCGCACCGCCTCACCTTCGGCTCGGCCGAGCTGCGGGCCGGCGCCACCCTGCACGGCACCGAGCTGGCCGCGATCGCGTTGCGCGCGGCGGCCCGCTCCGGCCGTCCCCGCGCCTTACTGGCGTGGAGCGAACGCTGGCGGGCCACCGCGCTCACCACCCCCGCCGCGCGTCCCCCCGACTACCCCGAACTGCGCGCCGACCTCGCCGCCTTCCGCGAGGTCGCCTGCCTGGCGGACGCCGCGCGAGCCGGCGGCGCGACCGCCACCGTCCTGGAACGCGACCGGCGCCGCCTGCAGCAACGCATCCGCGCACGCCTGCTGAAGCTGCGCGGCGACCCACGCGACGGCCCCCGCCGCCTCGACCCCGGCGCGCTGCTGCGCGAACTCGGCGAGGCGACCCTCGTCGAGCTGACCGATGTCGACGGCGTGCTGCACGTACTGGTGTGCGGCGGCGGACGGGTCCGCCACACCGTCGCGGGGCCGCTCGCCGACGCCGAGCACGAGCTGAGGTTCGCGAGGCTCGGCCTGACCCGGCTGGCGTACGACGGCGCGTCCCGTACGCGGGTGCACGAGCTGCGTCTCCTCGACAGTGCCGCGGGCCGCCTGCAGACGCTGCTGCTCGGCGGCGCCGTACGGCACCTCGGCGACGGTCCCGTGGTGCTCGTGCCGCCGAGCAGCCTCGACGGCGTGCCGTGGCCCATGCTTCCGGCGCTGCGCGACCGCGTCGTCAGCGCCGCGCCGTCGGCCCTGGCGTGGATGCGCGCCAGGCGCACGCCGCCACCCGCCAACCGGGACGTCGTCCTGGTGCGCGGGCCGGGTCTTTCCACCCGCGGCGCCGAGGTGGACCGCATCGCCGAGGCGTACGGCCACGCCACCGTGCTCGGCGACGGCAAAGCCACCTCGTCCCTGGTGCTGCGGGCCATCGAGGGCACCTGGCTCACCCACATCGCCGCTCACGGGGACTTCCGCGCCGACAGCCCCCTGTTCTCGTCCCTGCGTCTCGACGACGGCCCGCTGATCGCGCACGACCTGGAACGCCTCGGCCAGGCCCCGTACCGCCTGGTCCTGCCGTGCTGTGACTCCGGCCGCCTCGCACGCGCCGGCGCCGACGAACTCCTCGGCCTCACCGCGGCCCTGCTGCCACTCGGCACCGCCGGTGTGATCTCCCCGGTGGTCCCGGTGAACGACGCCGCCACCGTCCCCCTGATGATCGCCTTGCACGACGCACTGAGAGAAGGCCTCTCCATGCCTGCCGCCCTCCACCGTGCCAGGAACACGACCTCCGAGAACGCCGTCGACCACGTCACCGCCTGGTCGTTCGCCGCACTCGGCGCCGGATGACGAGCCGTTCCGCGGGACGGCCGGACGTACCGGCGACGCCGGTGAAGCGTTTCCCGCGACGGCCGGCCGGACCACGGACGTATCCCAGGACGGGGCCCCTTCTCTCCTTCTATGACGAAGGAGTCGAACGTGATGATCGTGGACGGCGGCGAGGCCGTGACCTCCCCGTTATGCGGCAGGCGTATCGGTGAAGTGATGGACGGCACCCCCACCATGCCGGCCGGGACCGCCGGTCGCGGCGCCGAGCGCCGTACCCGCCTCGCGGACCTGCTCACCCAGGCCAGGGACGGCGACCGCGACGCACTCGGCCACATCGTCACCGAACTCACCCCGGTTCTGTGGCACACCGTCCGAGCCCAGGGCCTGACCTACCAGCAGGCGCAGGACGCCGTACAGCTCACCTGGCTGGCCCTGGTCCGCCACCTGCACACCATCAGGACCCCCGCCGCGCTCGTCGAATGGCTCGTCACGACGGCCCGCCGCGAGGCCTGGCACCTGCGCTCGGCGAGCCGGGAGACCGAACTGACCGGTGACGCCGTCTTCGCCGCGATCCCCGACCCCGCCGAGTCCCCCGATCACCACCTCCTGCGTGACGAACGCGACCGGCTCCTGTGGTCCGCCGTCTCCCGCCTCCCCGCACGCTGCCGCGACCTGCTCCGCGTCGTCGCCTTCGTCCACCGTCCCGACTACGACGCCGTCTCCACGGCTCTCGACATGCCACGCGGCAGCATCGGCCCCACCCGATCCCGCTGCCTCACCAAACTCCGCACACTCCTCACCGAGGACCCCCGCTGGACCGCGTCATGACTCCTCACGACCCCACCCCTGACCACCCCGGCGATGACGCTCCTCGCGACGACATCTCCTGCGACCCCTCCCCGCGCGACGACCGCGACCCACCCGCCGACCCTGGCCCCGTCCCCGGCACCTCTCCGGACATCGACGACGTCCTTCTCCTCGACGAGATACGCCGCCTCTACACCGCCGCCGACCCCGTCCCCCCGGACCTGGCCGACCTCAGCCGCTTCGCCGTGGACCCCCACCCCGCCGACGCCGACCTCCTCCGTCCCCGCGAGTCCCTCCCCCTCCCGGCCGCCGCCGTACGCGGTCCGAACGACCTGCGCACCCTCACCTTCGAAACCTCCACCCTCACCATCGCCTTGACCATCGCCCCCCTGACCCCCACCACCGCACGCCTCGACGGCTGGATCGCCCCCGCCACCCCCTGCCACCTGACCTTGCGCACCCCCACCGAAACCCTCACCACCACAGCCGACCCCCACGGCCGATTCCTCTTCGAACACACCCCCCGAGGACCGGCCCAGCTCACCGTCCACGACCTCGGCGACGAGGCCCCTGCGGCGGTGAGCCCGGCACTGGTGCTCTGAAGGTCGGTGACCGAGTCTGCCGGTCGAGCTTGCGGACTAGCGGAGCTCGGCGAGTTCGTGGCTGACGAAGGTGTACTTGTGCAGGAAGTTGTAGCCGTCGTCGAGGAAGGCGTAGAAGTTCAGGTCCCAGAAGGGGCTGTCCGAATCCGCCGAGAGGTCCTTGACGGGGGAGGTGCCGGGGGCTTTCGACTGCTGACGTGCGTACCAGACGTCGATGACGAAGCAGTCCGGGCCGTAGGTCTTCAGGTTCTTGTAGTCGCCGTCGGCGCGGCCGACCACCACGTAGGCGTGGCCGCCGCCGCCGAGGTCGGGGAGGTTGAGAAGCTCGACCTTCACATCGCGGCCGAGGAGATTGGGCTGGTCGGCCAGCATGCCGATGACGCAGCAGGCGAAGAGGGTGCAGTTGGCGCTTTCCAGGCTGCGGTAGTTGGCGCGGCCGACCTGGACGTACTTCTTCCTGAGCGCCTTCTTCGCCTCGGCCAGGTTCTCCGCGGTCACCGCGCCGCCGAGACCGGCGGCCGCTCCCAGGCTGATGAGTTGCGCGCGCTTCAGCTCGGAGAAGACCTGGTTGTCGGGAAGGACCTCGGGGACGCTTGAGGACCCCACCGGGGCCGTGATGGCCGCGAGGTCGACATCCTTGTCGGCGACGCCGTCCGGCCAGGGGTTCCAGACCTTGGCCGTGACCATTTTCGTCCTCTTCAACGCCTCCTGGACGGCCGCCATGCGTTGCTGCTTGGCGTTGGCGAAGGAGTTCTCGGCCATGAACATCTCCTCGGGGTTCCGGGTGAACTCCGATCGTCGCGTTGGATCGCTCCACAAAACAATGAAATGACCTTATGTGGCCATTCAAGCCACCAAGGTGAACCTGACAGCCCCTGACAGGTACGTCAGTGAGGATGCTCGTATGACGACTAGAGCGACCTTCGTCGCGGTGACCCTGGACTGTGCCTCTCCGAAGGAACTGGCCGGGTTCTACGCCGCGATCACCGGATACGAGACCCAGTACGCCTCCGACGACTACGCCTACATCGGGGACGAGACGCACGCCATCGGCTTCCAGCGGGTGGACGAGCGCAAGCCGGCCGCGTGGCCGGGGCCGGACAAGCAGTTCCACCTGGACTTCCGGGTGCCGGACGTGGAGCAGGCGGTGCGTGACTACGTCGGGCTCGGCGCGACCAGGCCGGACTTCCAGCCGGGGGACGGGGCCTGGGTCGTGCTGGCCGATCCGGAGGGACATCTGTTCTGCGTGTGCCCGCCGCGTACCTGACAGCGGTGTGATCCTGCGCACCAGGTGCGCCGGCTTCCCGTCATCGACGGCCACAAGCTCGTCGGCATCGTCGCGCTCGCCGATGTGGCGCGCGCGCTTCCCGACCGGCCCGTCGGCGAACTGGTGGACGCGCTCACCGAGAAGTGATGGGGTCTCTCGGGGTTCCGGCCGCGGCAGGCGGCCGGGCCCCGGGTGAGACGTCCGGGACTTCGGGTAAGGGGCTGAGCATGGGGGCGACAGCGCTGATCGTCGTGGACATGCTCAACCCGTACGACCACGAGGACGTGGACCTGCTCGTGAAGAGCGCCGAGCGGGTCGTGCCGCCGCTCGCGCGGCTGGTGCGGCAGGCCCACGACCGGGACGACATCGATCTGATCTACGTCAACGACAACCACGGCGACTTCACCGCGTCCCGCGACGAGATCACCGACCGTGCGCGCGAAGGGGAACGGCCCGACCTGGTGGAGCCGTTGCTGCCGCCGGCCGACTGTCCTTTCCTCCCGAAAGTCAGGCACAGCGCCTTCTTCGGCACATCCCTGGAGTACCTGCTCCACCACCGCGAGGTCGAGACGATCATCCTGACCGGCCAGGTCACCGAGCAGTGCGTCCTGTACACGGCGCTCGACGCCTACGTGCGCCACTACTCGATCATGATCCCCCAGGACTGCGTGGCCCACATCCACCCGGACCTCGCCGACGCCGCGCTGCGCATGATGGAACGCAACATGCGCGCCGTCATCACCGCCTCGGAGGGCTGCCTCGACGAGGACTGCCTCAGCTGACCCAGCGCCTGCCGCGTACCGGGAAAACGTTTGCGGTCCCCACGTCGCCGATGGTCGGATGCACGACGTGACCGCGTACCTGGAAACCGCGCGACTGCGCCTGCGCCGCCTCACCGAGGCCGACGCGGAGGCGCTCGCCGCCTTGCACGGCGACCCCCGCGTGATGCGCCACATCGACGACGGCCGTCCCGTCCCCCGCCACGTCGTGCTGTCGGAGACCCTCCCCGCACTCCTGCGCGAATACCGGGAACGACCTCCCCGGCTCGGCTGCCTGGCCGCCGTGGAGAAGACGACCGGCGATTTCCTCGGCTGGTTCTCGCTGCGTCCCGCCACGACCCGCGGCCTGCACGACGGCACCGAGCTGGGTTTCCGTCTCCTCCCCGCCGCATGGGGTCGCGGTTTCGCCGCGGAAGGCGCACGGGCCCTGGTACGCGAGGCCTTCACCGCTCTGGACGCCGATCGCGTCGTGGCCACCACCATGACGGTCAACCACGCCTCCCGCCGCGCGCTGGAGAAGGCGGGCCTCAGACTGGTCAGGACCTTCTTCGAGGAGTGGCCGGAGTACATCGAAGGCGCCGAGCACGGCGACGTGGAGTACGCGCTGGACCGGGAGGAATGGACGTTGCAGCAGACTTGAGTGCATGAGTCATCGTGTCTGCCTGGTGTGCCTGGGGAACATCTGCCGATCACCCATCGCCGAGGTGGTCGTACGCAGGGTGCTTGAGGAGCGCGGCCTGGGTGAGGTGGTCACCGTGGACAGCGCGGGGACCGAGGGGTGGCACGCGGGGCGGCCCATGGACGAGCGGGCCGCGGCGGTGCTGTCGCGCCATGGGTACGACGGGTCGTCGCATCGTGCGCGGCGGTTCGAGGCGGGCTGGTTCGCGCGCACCGATCTGGTGCTGGCCATGGACGCCGAGAACCTCCGCGCGCTTCGCCGGATCGCTCCCGTCGGGGCCGACCTGCGGCTGTTCCGGTCCTTCGATCCCGCGGCCCCGAGGGACGCAGAGGTGCCGGACCCGTACTACGGCGGGCCCGAGGGGTTCGTCGAGGTCCTGCGCATGGTGGAGGCGGCGGCCGAGGGGCTGGCGCTGCATCTGGAGCGCGTCGTGCGCTGAGGCGCGTACGGTCGCATCGCTGTTCCGGGGACGCCGGCCCCTCCGGTCGATATACCTAGGGGGGGTAGGGTGTATGGTGGTGAGACAGCCGATGGAAGGAATGATCCCCGATGACCGCCACGTACACCGTCAAGGGAATGACCTGTGGTCACTGTGTCAGCTCGGTGCAGGAGGAGGTCGGCGCCGTCCCCGGTGTGACCGGTGTGCGGGTCGATCTCGCGACCGGCATGGTCGTCGTGGAAGGGGACGCGGCGGACGACCATGCCGCGATCACGGCCGCCGTCGAGGAGGCCGGCTACCAGGTGGTAGACCGGTCATGAGGGAAGCGGCGCGGGAGGTGACGAGGATGGCGGGGGACCCCGGCACGGTGGAGCTGGCGATCGGCGGCATGACCTGCGCGTCGTGCGCCAACCGCATCGAGCGCAAGCTCAACAGGCTCGACGGCGTCACGGCCACGGTCAACTACGCCACCGAGAAGGCCAGGGTCGAGTACCCCGGCGGGCTCGACCCGCGCGACCTGATCGCCGAGGTCGAGAAGGCCGGGTACACCGCCACCCTTCCCGCGCCGCCGGAGAGGACCGGCGAACCGGGGGAGCCGGAGGACGAGCTGCGGCCGCTGCGGCAGCGCCTGATCGTCTCCCTGATCCTTTCCGTCCCCGTGATCGCCATGGCGATGATCCCGCCGCTGCAGTTCACCTACTGGCAGTGGCTCTCCCTCACGCTCGCCGCGCCGGTGGTCGTGTACGGCGGGTGGCCGTTCCACCGTGCGGCGTGGACCAACCTGCGGCACGGCGCCGCCACCATGGACACGCTGGTGTCGCTCGGCACGCTCGCCGCGTTCGGCTGGTCGCTGTGGGCCCTGTTCCTCGGCGACGCCGGCCTGCCCGGCATGACCCACGGCTTCGAGTTCACCGCCGAGCGCCTGTCGGGGGGCTCCAACATCTACCTGGAGGCCGCGGCAGGCGTCACCGCGTTCATCCTGGCCGGCCGCTACTTCGAGGCCCGCGCCAAACGGCGCGCCGGTTCCGCGCTGCGCGCGCTGCTCGACCTCGGCGCCAAGGACGTCGCGGTGCTGCGTGACGGCGCCGAGACCCGCGTGCCGAGCGACCTGCTCGTGGCCGGCGACCGGTTCGTGGTGCGTCCCGGTGAGAAGATCGCCACCGACGGCGTCGTCGAGGACGGATCCTCGGCGGTGGACACCTCGATGCTCACCGGCGAGCCGGTCCCCGTCGAGGTGGGGCCGGGTGACGCGGTCACCGGCGCCACCGTCAACTCCGGCGGACGCCTGGTGGTGCGCGCCACCCGGGTCGGCGCCGACACGCGGCTGGCGCAGATGGCGCGGCTCGTGGAGGAGGCCCAGTCGGGGAAGGCGCAGGTGCAGCGGCTCGCCGACCGGGTGTCCGGTGTGTTCGTGCCGGTCGTGATCGCGCTGGCCGTCGGCACGCTCGGCTACTGGCTCGGTGCCGGGGCCGGCGCCGCCGCGGCGTTCACCGCGGCCGTCGCCGTCCTCATCATCGCCTGCCCCTGCGCACTCGGCCTCGCCACCCCGACCGCCCTGCTGGTCGGCACCGGCCGCGGCGCCACCCTCGGCATCCTCATCAAGGGCCCGGAGGTCCTGGAGTCCACCCGCCGCGTCGACACCGTCGTCCTCGACAAGACCGGCACCGTCACCGAGGGCCGCATGACCCTCGTCGAGACCGTCCCCGCCGCCGGCGAGGACCCCGCCGAGATCCTCCGGCTGGCCGGCGCGCTGGAACACGCCTCCGAGCACCCCATCGCGCAGGCCGTGGCCCGCGCCGCCGCCGACGCCGGACCGCTCCCCGTCCCCGAGGACTTCACCAATGTCGAGGGCCTAGGCGTCCAAGGCGTGGTCGACGGCCACGCCGTCCTGGCCGGCCGTCCCCGCCTGCTCGCCGAGTGGTCACAGCCCTTCCCGCCTGAGCTGGAGCGCGCCGTCGCACAGGCCCACGCCACCGCACGCACCGCCGTCGCCGTCGGCTGGGACGGCCGGGCCCGCGGCGTGCTCGTCGTCGCCGACACCGTCAAACCCACCTCCGCCGAAGCCGTCGCCTCTCTGCGCTCCCTCGGCCTCACCCCGTACCTCCTCACCGGCGACAACG
The DNA here is from genome assembly GCF_014207705.1 of Sphaerisporangium rubeum. Taxonomy (NCBI): domain Bacteria; kingdom Bacillati; phylum Actinomycetota; class Actinomycetes; order Streptosporangiales; family Streptosporangiaceae; genus Sphaerisporangium; species Sphaerisporangium rubeum. The sequence continues at coordinate 5,907,198 of NZ_JACHIU010000001.1, read as the reverse complement.
AGACCGCGGCCCGCACCGTCGCCGCGGCGGTAGGCATCCCCGCCGGCCACGTCATCGCCGAGGTCCTTCCCGCCGACAAGATGGACGCCGTCAAACGCCTCCAGTCCGAAGGCCGCACCGTCGCCATGATCGGCGACGGCGTCAACGACGCCGCCGCACTGGCCCAGGCCGACCTCGGCCTCGCCATGGGGACCGGCACCGACGCCGCCATAGAGGCCTCCGACCTGACCCTGGTGAGAGGCGACCTCACAGTGGCCGCCGACGCCATCCGTCTGTCCCGCCGCACCCTGGCCATCATCAAGAGCAACCTCTTCTGGGCCTTCGCCTACAACGTCGCCGCTCTCCCCCTGGCCGCCGCGGGCCTCCTCACCCCCATGATCGCCGGCGCCGCCATGGCCCTCTCCTCGGTCTTCGTCGTCACCAACAGCCTCCGCCTCCGCCGCTTCACCTGAGATCTACGGCTCGATGACATGGACAGCGCACCGTGGGCCGATCGCCCGGCTCAGCCGCACATCCATGGTCACCAGAGGGCACCCGAGGGCTTCCGCGGCGGCCACGTAGGTGGCGTCGTAGGCCGTCAGGTTGCCGCGAAGCTCCCATGCCCGTGGTATCAGGCAGTCCTCGGCGATCGTGTCCACGACCATCGCGATCAGGTCGGCGACGGCCTCGTCCGCGGCCTCCTGCGTGATCTTCTTGCCGAGCAGCCGGCCTCGTATCACCGACAGAACTTCGGTCTTGAGCATCGGCGGCCCCGCCCAACGCGAGTCACGCTCCAACACGTCCCACGCGGCTTCGGCCACCGGCCCGGATCCCGTCAGCGCCTCGGCGAGGACGGAGGCGTCGACGACGATCACTCGCCGCCGCCGGGACGTTCCCGCCTGATGTCGTCGAGTTCCGCGACGACGTCACCCGGACGCGCCACGTGACCTCCGGCCCGCCGCCTGGCGCGGGCCAGGACGGCGAGGTTCTGCGCTCGCCGGGCCTCTGTGGTGACCAACTCCAGCAGCAACCCTTGCAATGACAACCCACGCGCTCGGGCCTGTGCCGCGAGAGCGTCCCGTACGCTCTCGGGCACGTCCCTGATCTGCAATGCCACCATGCATGCATTTTACATGCAACGGATCGGCGGACCCACTGTGGACCGGCTCAGCCGCGGGACCGGCTTGTCTCTCCTTCGATGGCGTCACGCAGGTGGTGGGTGGCGGTGACGAGGTTGGTGAGGGCCTCTTCGACCTGGGGGTAGGTGCGGGTCTTGAGGCCGCAGTCGGGGTTGGACCAGACGCGGTCGGCGGGGAGGACGTCCAGGATGGCCCGGAGGGATTTCTCGATCTCTGCGGAGGTGGGGACGCGGGGGGAGTGGATGTCGTAGACGCCGGGGCCGAGGGCTCTGGGGAAGGTTCGCAGGGTGGGGAGGATCCTGCCGGCGGAGCGGGCCGATTCGATGGTGGTGACGTCGGCGTCCAAGGCTTCTATCGCGGTGAGGATCTGGTCGGCCTGGGAGTAGCACAGGTGGGTGTGGATCTGGGTGTGGTCGGCGGCGGACGAGGTGGCGTGGCGGTAGGACTCCACGGCCCAGGTGAGGTATTTCCGCTGGTCGGCCGTGCGGAGGGGAAGGAGTTCCCTCAAGGCGGGCTCGTCCACCTGGATGATCGAGATGCCTGCCTGCTCCAGGTCGCGGACCTCTTCGCGTACGGCTTCCGCCACCTGCATGGTGACGTCGCGCAGGGGGATGTCGCGGCGGACGAAGGACCAGGCGACGATGGTCACCGGGCCGGTGAGCATGCCTTTGACCGGTTTGGGGGTGAGGGAGTCGGCGTACGAGGCCCAGCGCACGGTGATGGGGGCCGGACGGCGGACGTCGCCGTGCAGGATGGGGGGCCGGGTGCACCGTGAGCCGTACGACTGGACCCAGCCGTGGCGGGTGACGGCGAAGCCGTCGAGGTGTTCGGCGAAGTACTGGACCATGTCGTTGCGCTCGGGCTCGCCGTGGACCAGGACGTCCAGGCCCAGGCGTTCCTGCAGGCGGACGACCTGCTCGATCTCGGCGCGCACCCGCTCGTCGTAGGCGGCCTCGTCCAGGCGGCCGGCGGTCAGCTCGGCGCGCGCGGCGCGCAGTTCGCCGGTCTGCGGGAAGGAGCCGATCGTGGTGGTGGGGAGCGGCGGCAGGCGCAGGTGGCGGGCCTGCGCGGCGGCACGCGTCTCGTAGGGGGTGCGGACGGCGGGTGCGGGGGCCGGCGTGGCGGCCGGCGGCGCGGTCACGCGCGGCACGGCCGGGACGGCGCCGGACGGCAGGACGGCGAGGCGGGCCGCGAGGTCCACGACCTCGGCGACCTTCTGGTCGGCGAACGCCAGCCGGCGTACCAGCTCGGGGGAAAGATCGGTCTCGGCGTCCAGGTCGTACGGCACGTGCAGCAGCGAGCAGGACGTGCTCACGCTCACCTGTGCGGCGCGTTCGCGCAGGCCGGCGAGGGTGGCGAGCGCGGTGTCGGCGTCGGTGCGCCACACGTCCCGGCCGGACACCACACCGGCGACGACGGTCTTGCCGGCCAGCGCCTCAGGCAGGTCGCCGAGGTGGTCGTCGCCGCGCACCAGGTCGAGCCCGATGGCCTCCACCGGGGTGCCGGCCAGCACCGGCAGCGCCGGGCCGATGCCACCGAAGTACGTCGCCACGAACAGGCCGGGACGTCCGGTGAGCGCGCCGAGGCGCCGGTACGCGTGCCGTACCGCGTCGAGCTCGGCCTCGGTGCGGTCGGCCGCGAGCGCCGGCTCGTCGAGCTGCACCCAGTCGGCGCCTTCGGCGGCGAGCGCGGTGAGCACGGTCTCGTAAGCGCCGAGCACGTCGTCGAGCCGGTCCAAAGGCACGTCCATGCCTTCGGCGAGCAGCAGGAACGTCACCGGGCCGACCAGCACCGGCCGGGTCGCGACGCCGAGGTCGCGGGCCTCGCGCAGCTCGGCGACCGGCTTGCCGGGGTCGGCCGTGAAGACGGTGTCCGGCCCGATCTCCGGCACGATGTAGTGGTAGTTGGTGTCGAACCACTTGGTCATGCGCAGCGGCGCCACATCGCCGGTGCCGCGCGCCATCGCGAAGTACACCTCGCCGGGGGCGGCGTCCCGGTACCGCCGCGGCACCGCGCCGAGCATCACGGCCGTGTCCAGCACGTGGTCGTACGCCGAGAACGTGTTGGACGGCGGCCGGTCGAGCCCCAGCTCCGCGAGCCGGGTCCACGCGTCGCGCCGCAGTTCCCGTCCGGTGCGCCGCAGCTCGTCGGCGGTGGCGCGGCCGTCCCAGTACGCCTCCAGCGCGCGCTTCAGCTCGCGGCGGCGGCCGATCCTCGGGTAACCGAGCACCGTGGCGGCCGGGAACGGCGAGATGCGTGGCGTGGTCATGCGGACTCCCTGCGACGTGAGGCGGAACGTGACCACGGCATCGTGCCTGGAGACGATCAGCAGCCGATGACATCTATCGACAGCGCTTATGAATGACCGGGTCATACTGGAGCGTGGTCCCGACCCTGCGTGACATCGAATGCTTCGCCGTCGTCGCGAGGCACCTCGGCTTCTCCCGCGCCGCGGCGGAGCTCGGCATGTCGCAACCCGCGGTGAGCCAGTCCGTCGGCCGTCTGGAACGGCAGCTCGGCGTCATGCTGTTCGCACGCACCAGCCGCGCGGTGCGGCTCACCCCCGCCGGCGCCGCGCTGCTGCCGTACGCCGACACGGTGATGGAGACCGCCGCCGCGTTCACCGCCGAGGCCGCCAGGCTGGCCGCGCCACCCCGGCCGTCCATCCAGCTCGCTTATGCACCGCTGGTCGGCGGTCTCGCCGCGCGAGCGGCCCGGCGGCTGGCGGGACGGGAACCCGCCATCGACGTCGAGCTGCGTCCGCTCGGGTGGCGGGCCGCCACCGAGGGCCTGGTGCGCGGGGAGATCCCCGCCGCGCTGCTCAGTGCACCGTTCCCCGTCGGCTGCGCCACCGGCGCGCGTTTCCACGTGACCGTCGCGCATCTGGCCGTGCCGGCCGGTGACCCGCTCGCCGCGCTGCCTCGCGTCACCCCGGCCCTGCTCGGCCGCCACAAGATCCTCCTGCCGCGCGTACGGCCACCCGGCGGCATGTGGGCCCGTCTCGCCGTCACGTTGCGCGGCACGTACCAGCACCACGAGGTGGCCGACGACGTCGACGACTTCGCCGCGCTGCTCGACCTGGTGGCCGCCGGGATCGGTCTGCTGCCGGCGCCTCGCCTGCTCACCGCGTCCATCCGGCGGCCCGATGTCAGATATGTGCCGTTCGACGCGGGGGATCTGCGACTGACCTTCGGCCTCGCGTGGCCCGCCGGCCGTGCGTCGGCCGAGGTCACCACCCTGGTTCACGCCGTTCAGGAAACCCTTTGGACGAGATAGTCCCGGGTTCGTCAGAGGCGGCCCGGAACAGCACTTCAAGGGGAGGTTGCCGTTTCGGCGTGGCAATGCCGCCGATCGGGGAAGGGGACAGGCTGAAACGCGAAAGACCGCAGGTAGGAGGTGGTCCCGATGCGGGACGTGGGCCGATGGGTGATGTGCCGCGTGCGGCTGTACCGGCCGGACGGCAATCCCCTGCGCCGGCGCACCGACCGCGTCGAGGCCCTCGCCGCGCTGGCGTGCGTCCTGATGTTCACCGCGAGCCTGGCGCTGGCGTTCCTCACCGGTAACGCGCTGTACCGCGACGGCCTCGCCGCCGAGCGGTCCGGCCAGTGGGTCGCGGCGCGCGTCCTACGTGACGCGCCGGTGCCGCGCACCTCCATCGACACCGTGCGCACCGAACTGCGCACCCCGGTCTCGTGGGTCGACACCCACAACCGTCAGGTCATCGCCGACGCGCCGGTGTTCCTCGGCACCAAGGCCGGCACGACGGTCCGGGTGTGGCTGGACGCCAAGGGCCGGCCAGGCGGCACGCAGCCCGACCGCGCCATGACGGTGGCCCGCGCGCTCGCCGGCGCGACCGGCGCGGTCACCGTCGCAGGCGGCCTGCTGCTCGGCTGTTTCGCGCTCGTCCGCCGCTCGCTCGACCGCCGCAGGTACGCCGAGTGGGACGTCGCCTGGCTCGCCGTCGCCGGCAAGACCCGCGGCGCCAACCCCGAGACGTCGTGACGCTTACTCCTCGCTAATCCGTGTCTCCGTAGACATGGTGCCTGTCGCCGGGTGCGTGGCCCGGCGCAGGAGGAGGACGAGATGAGGCTCCGGTCCGTGGCGCTCGCCGCGGGAACGCTGCTCGCGCTCACCGCGTGCGGCGCGGCACAGAAGCCCCCGGGGGTGGCGTCGGCCGGCACCCCGGCGGCCGAGGCGTCGGCGTCAGCGACGGCGAGCCCGGCCACGTCGAGCGACCCGCTGAAGTTCGCGCAGTGCATGCGTGAGCACGGCGTCGACATGAAGGACCCCGAGCCTGGCGGCGGGATCACCGCCAGAATCAAGGGTGACCGGTCGAAGATGGAGAAGGCCCAGAAGGCGTGCGGCAAGTACATGCAAGGCGGCATGCTCGGCGGCAAGGGCCCCGAGGACCCGGCGATGCGGGACGCGATGCTGAAGTTCGCGCAGTGCATGCGCGAGCACGGCGTCCACATGGACGACCCCAAGCCCGGTGGCGGCATCATGATCCGCAAGGACAAGAACGCCGACGACAAGGTCGTCGAGAAGGCGCACAAGGCGTGCGAGAACCTGCTGCCGGGCCGCGGACCCAGCCAGGTCGGGGAAAGCGGACCCAGCCAGACCGAGAGGAACTGACGGCTCAGGGGACGGGGAGCCGCATGGTGACCACGAGGCCGCCTTCGGCGCGCGCGGCGGCCTCCACCTCACCTTGGTGCGCGGTCACGATCGCACGGACGATCGACAGCCCGAGACCGGAGCCCTGCGCGCCACCCACCCGGTTCTGCAGCCTGCGGAACGGCTCGAACAGCTCACCGACCTCGTACCCCGGGATCGCCGGCCCGGTGTTCTCGACCCGCACCACGACCGCCTCGGTCTCCGCCGTCACGGCCAGCTCGACGGTGCCGCCTTTGACGTTGTACTTGAGCGCGTTCTCCAGGAGATTGAACACACACCGCTCGATGAGCACCGGATCACCCGCCGCCACCGCGGGGCTCAGCCGCCGCGTCACCTGGACGCGGCGGCGCCGCGCCGTCGCCGCCAGCTCGTCGGCGACCGAGCCGGCCAGCTCGTCCACCGGCACGGGCTTGCGGGTGATCACCTCCTGCTCGGACCGCGAGAGCAGCAGCAGACCCTCGATCAGCCGTTCGTGGCGCGCGTTGGTGCTGAGCAGCGCCTTGCCGAGCCGTACCATCTCCTCCGGCGGGTCGGGTTCCTCCAGCGCCACCTCCAGCAGCGTCCGGTTGATCGCGAGCGGGGTGCGCAGCTCGTGCGAGGCGTTCACGGTGAAGCGGCGCTGGGTGTCGAACGCGCGCTGCAACCGGTCGAGCATCCCGTCGAAGGTGTCGGCGAGGCGCTTGACGTCGTCGTTCGGACCGGACAGCGCGATGCGTTCGTGCAGGGTGCTCTCCGACAGGCGCCGCGCGGTCGCGGTCACCCGGTGCAGGGGACGCAGCGCGCGGCTCGCGACCAGGTGGCCGAGCACGATGGCCAGCGCGACGACGGCCAGCATGATGAGCACCGAGTTGTTCAGCAGGTCGATCAGCACCTGCTCCTTGGCGCTGTCGTACCGCTCCACCAGGGTCTTGGCCAGGATGGCGACCTTGGGTCCCTCCCCCGGCGCGACCGGTTCGCGTATCAGCACGTCGGGGCCCGGCATCGTGGCCCCCGCCACGTAGAACTCGCGGTTCAGCGCGTTGGCCGTCAACAGGTACGTGGCCCACAGCAGCACCGATCCCGCCACGAGGAACAGGCCGCTGTAGATGAGGGTGAGCCGCGCACGCAGCCCCGGCCCCCGCCGCGCACGCGCCAGCAGTTCCCGTACCGCCACACCTCTCATGACGGCTCCCCGCAGATGCGGTAGCCGGCACCCGGCACGGTCTCAATGACGTCCGGCCGGCCGAGCTTCTTGCGCAACGTCGTGATGGTGACCCGTAGCGCGCCGGTCCCCGACTCGACGTTCTGGTCCCAGGCCCGCGCCACCAGCTCCCGCGCCGACGCCACGCCGTCGGTCCGCATCAGCTCGGCCAGCACGGCGAACTCCTTGCGGGTCAGCGCCACCGGCCTGTCCTGCCGCGTCACCAGCCGGGCCGCCAGGTCCACCCGCACGTCCGCGCGTTCCAGCACCGTCGGACGGGACGGCCCGGTGCGCCGCGCCAGCGTGCGGACCCGCGCCACCAGCTCGGTGAACGCGAACGGCTTGGTGAGGTAGTCGTCGGCGCCGAGCGACAACCCGTCCACCCGGTCGAGCACCTCACCCGCCGCGGTCAGCATCAGCACCCGGCCGGCCGACCCGCTCGCCGCCAGCCTGCGGCACACCTCGTCGCCGTGCAGCTCCGGCAGGTCACGGTCCAGCACGATCACGTCGTAGTCGACGTAGGCCGTGCGCTCCAGAGCGTCGGCGCCGTCGTAGACGACGTCCACCGCGATGGCCCGGCGGCGCAGCCCGTGCGCGATGGCCTCGGCCAGCCGGTCCTCATCCTCCACCACCAGCACCCGCATCCCTGTGTCCTTTCGGCCTGCTGTGGCGTCCAGCCTGGTCCAACGGGTGTTAGGCACCGGTAAACGCCGCCGCTTATCCGCCGCTAACCGGCACCTGACTACAAATCAGCCGTGCCAGGGGCGACCGACCCCGAGGCACGGAGGTGAACGGTGATGCGGATACGGCGGCCGGGGTTGCCGGCGGCCGGGATCGCGGTGACGGCGATCCTCGCCGGGACGGCGGCGGTGACCATGACAGGCGGCGGCAGGGCCGGGCCCGCCACCCCTTCCGCCACCGCGCCGCCGGCGACGACGGCCACCGTCGAGCGCGGCGACCTGACCGACACCGTGTCGGTCGACGGCACCCTGACGTACGAGGGGGAACGCAAGGTCTACGCGGGTGCCTCCGGCACGGTCACGTCCGTCGCTCGCGAAGGCGCGGTCGTGACACGGGGCCGGTCGCTGGTCAAGGTGGACCGCCGGCCGCAGGTCCTGATGTACGGCTGGCTGCCGGTGTACCGGACGCTCCAGCTCGGGGTGTCCGACGGCACGGACGTCGAGCAGCTCGAACGCAATCTCAGGAAGCTCGGGTACGGCGACGACATGACGGTGGACACCGAGTTCACCTACGCGACGTACCGGGCCGTACTGGACTGGCAGGAGGACCGCGGCCTGCCGGAGACCGGGGCCGTGGACGCGAGCCAGGTCGTGTTCCTGCCGGGGCCCGTGCGGGTCGCGCAGGCCAAGGCCGAGGTGGGGGACCGCGCGGCCCCCGGTCAGCAGGTGCTCACCGTGACCTCGACCCGCCGCACCGTGCACGTCGACCTGGAGGCCGACATGCAGGCCCTGGCCCGCAAGGGTGCCGCGGTGACCGTCGAGCTGCCGAGCGGCGCCGAGCTCAAGGGAAAGATCAGCGGCGTCGGCACGGTCGTGGACAGCGGCAGCGACGAGCCGGGCAACGAGTCGGAGCCGACCGTCGGCGTGGAGATCACGCTGTCGTCGCCGAAGAAGGCCGGACGGCTCGACCAGGCGCCGGTCAGTGTGACCCTGGTCAGCGAGAGCGCCGAGAACGTGCTGTCGGTGCCGATCGAGGCGCTGCTCGCGCTCAGCGAAGGCGGCTTCGGGGTCGAGGTCGTCGACGGCGGCGCCTCACGGATCGTCGCGGTGGAGACCGGCGCGTACGGCAGGGGCCGCGCCGAGATCTCCGGCTCCGGGATCACGGAAGGCATGAAGGTCAGGGTGCCGGCACGGTGAGCCCCATCGTCGAGATCACGGACGTGCGCAAGGTGTACGGCGGCCAGGTCGAGGCGCTGCGCGGCGTCAGCATGGCCGTCGAACCGGGGGAGCTGCTGGCCATCGTCGGGCCGTCCGGGTCGGGGAAGTCCACCTTGCTGCACATGATCGGCACCCTGGACCGTCCCACGTCCGGCGGGGTGCGCATCGCCGGCTACGACGTCGCGGCCCTGCGCGACCGCGAGCTGTCCGCGCTGCGCTCACGGCACCTCGGTTTCGTGTTCCAGCAGTTCCACCTGGCCGCCGGCACCACGGCCCTGGACAACGTCGCCGACGGCCTGCTGTACACCGGCCGTCCCGCACGCGAACGCCGCGACCGGGCCGCCGCCGCGCTGGAACGTGTCGGCCTCGGCCACCGCCTCGGTCACCGGCCCCACCAGCTGTCCGGCGGTGAGCAGCAACGCGTGGCCGTGGCCCGCGCCGTCGCCGGCGATCCCGGCCTGCTGCTGGCCGACGAACCCACCGGCAACCTGGACTCCGCCGCCGGCGCCGACGTGCTGTCCGTGCTGTCCGGCCTGAACTCCGCCGGCACGACCGTCGCGATCATCACCCACGACATGGAGATCGCCGCCTGGGCCCCCCGCCGTGTCCGCATGCGCGACGGCCTCATCGCCGCCGACGACGGCCCGGCCGCCGCCGTACCCGGCCGCGGCACCGGCGAGAGGAGCGAGCCGTGACCGAGACGACCCCCGTGGACGGGACACGGCGCAGGTCCCGTACCGGCGGTGGCCCGCCGCGGCTGGTCCCCGCGCGGCTCGGCCCGGGTGACGTGCTGCGCGTCGGCGCCGCGGGGCTGCGCACCAGGCCCATCAGGGTCGTGCTGTCGGCGCTCGGCATCGCGATCGGCATCGCCACGATGGTCGCCGTCGTCGGCATCTCGGCGTCCTCACGGGCCGCGCTGCTCAGCCGTCTCGACGCGCTCGGCACCAACATGCTGACCGTCCAGCCGGGCCAGACCATGTTCGGTGAGGACGCCAAGCTGCCGCTCACGTCACTGGAGATGGTCCGCCGCATCGGCCCGGTGGAGTCGGTGTCGGCGACCGGGTCGGTCGACGCGACGGTGCGCCGTACCGGCAAGATCCCCGACGCGGTGACCAGCGGCATCGCCGTGCAGGCGGCCCATGAGGACCTGCTCGCCACCCTGCGCGGCACGGTGCGCACTGGCACCTGGCTGAACGCCGCCACCGCGCGGGCCCCGGCTGTCGTCCTCGGTTCCGTCGCCGCCGAACGGCTCGGCATCACCCGCACCGGTATCCAGGTCTGGCTCGGCGACCGCTTCTTCACCGTGATCGGCATCCTGGACGCCATGCCGCTGGCCCCCGAGATCGAACGGTCCGCGCTGGTCGGCTGGCCCGCCGCCGAGCGTCACCTGGACTTCGACGGCCACCCCACCAAGATCTACGAACGGTCCCCCGACGAGACCGTGGTGGCCGTCGGCGAGGTCCTGGCCCGTACCGTCAACCCCGAGCAGCCCGACGAGGTGGAGGTGAGCCGTCCCTCCGACGCGCTGGAGGCCAAGGCCGCCGCCGTGGGTGCCTTCACCAACCTGCTGCTCGGCCTCGGCGCGGTGGCCCTGCTGGTCGGCGGAGTCGGGGTGGCCAACACCATGGTCATCTCCGTGCTGGAACGCCGCAAGGAGATCGGCCTGCGCCGCTCTCTGGGTGCGACCCGGGGCCAGGTGCGGCTCCAGTTCGTCACCGAGTCGCTGCTGCTGTCCACCCTCGGCGGCGCGGCCGGCGCGGTGCTCGGCGCCGCCGCCACCGTGGCGTACGCGCTGTCCCGGGACTGGCCGGCGGTGATCCCCGCCTGGTCGGTGGGTGCCGCGCTCGGCGCCACCCTGATCATCGGCACGCTCGCCGGGCTGTACCCCGCCATGCGCGCCGCACGCCTGTCCCCGACCGTGGCCCTGGCCACGACCTGACGGCGGTCAGCGGGGGAGGGCCACCGTGAGCAGGATGGAGGAGTCCTCGACGGCCTCCACGCGGTGCCGTTCCTGCGGCACGATCACCAGGTCGCCGGCGAGCGCGTCCCAGGACACCTCGCCGGCCACCACGCGGACACGGCCGGACAGCACGTACACGGTCGCCTCCCCGTTGCTCTCGTGGTCCGCCTGCGCCGACCCCGCGGTCAGCCCGATCACCGTCTGCCGCAGGACCCGCTCATGTCCCCCGACGACCGTGTCCGCGGCCTGACCGCCGGTGGACCGCTCGGCGCGCGCGAGCTGTTCCCGTGATACGGCCACCAAAGAGAACTTGTGCATGACGCGGCTCTCCTTCGACTCAGACGGTCCCACGTCCTCATGCCTACCCGCCTGGACCCGCTCACACCTCCAGCGTCGCCGCGTACGGATCCCAGTGCGCCGGCAGCGGCTCAGGCGGCGGCGCGTCGGTCTCGATCCGCCGGAACTCGCCACGCTCGGCCGACTCCGTGATCGCCGTCATGGCCTCCAGCACGTGCAGCCCGAGCAGGCCCGTGGCCCGGTGCGGCTCCCCCGACCGCAGGGCCCGCGCCATGTCCAGCACCCCGAGTCCCCGTCCCGCCGTCGCACCCTCCACCGGCAGGTCACGCCAGCCGTCGTCCTTGGCCGACCGCACGCGCAGCGGGCCGCCGAACGTGTTGGGGTCCGGCAGGGACAGCGTCCCCTCCGTCCCCAGGATCTGGATCATCGCCAGCCCCGCCGAGGAGTCGAAACTGAACGTCGACGAGGCGCTCGGCCCCGCCACGAAGTCGATCAGCGCCATCACGTGCGTCGGCACCTCGACCGTGAACTCCGTCCCGCCTTTGGGCCCCGACCCGATCACCCGGCGGGCCCTCGCCTGCCGCGCCGTCGCCGCGACCTTGGACACCGGCCCGAGCATCGCCGCCAGCGCCGTCAGGTAGTACGGCCCGATGTCGAACAACGGCCCCGCACCCCGCTGGTACAGGAACTCCGGGTTCGGGTGCCACGACTCGGGCCCCGGGCTCTGCATCACCGCCGTCGCCGCCACCGGCGTCCCGATCACGCCGTCCGCCAGCGCGCGCGCCGCCGACTGGAGGCCCGCGCCGAGGAACGTGTCCGGCGCGCTGCCGACCCGCAGGTTCCGCAGCCCCGCCTCGGCCAGCACCTCCCGTCCCTCCTCAGGCGTCATCGCCAGCGGCTTCTCGCCGTACACGTGCTTGCCGGCGCGCAACGCCGTGATCGCCACGTCCGCGTGCGCCGCCGGGATCGTCAGGTTGACGACGATCTCCACCTCAGGCAGTTCCAGCACCGTCCCGACGTCCCCGCCGACCGGCACGTCCCATTCCCGCGCCACCTCGGCGGCCCGCGCGGCGTCCAGATCGGCCACCCCGAGCACCCGCACGTCGGGGAACGACGTCAGGTTCCGCAGGTACTCGCCGCTGATCTTCCCGGCCCCGACCAGCGCGACCCCGACCGCGCCGCTCACACCCGCTCCAGGCCGGACAGGTAGGCGTACCCGGCGGCCAGCGCGTCCAGCATGTCGGTGGCGCAGTCGTCCAGCTCGACGATCCGCCACGCGTCGGCGGGGGCCGCCGCGAGGATCTCCGGCACCGGCATGACCCCCGACCCGACCGCCGTGTGCGGCTCCCCCTTGACCCCTGGCCCGTCCTTCACGTGCAACGCCGCCACCCGGTCCCCGAGCCGCGTGAGCAGTCCCGGCACCTCGGCCCCACCCACCGCGGCCCAGTACGTGTCGATCTCCAGGAACACCCCCGGCGCCAGCTCGTCCGCGAGCACCTCGACGGCGTGGACGCCGTCGATCCGCGGCTCGATCTCCCACCAGTGGTTGTGGTACCCGAGCCGCATCCCGTGCGCCGAGGCCTTCTCGGCGAGCCCGTTCAGCAGCTCCGCGGCCCGCCGCACCCCGTCCCGCGTCGTGAACTCCTCCTCGGGGATCCCGGCCGGCACGATCACCGAGTCCGTCCCGAGCGCCGCCACCGCGTCGAGCACCTCACCGGTGTCCTTGCGCAGCAGGTCGAACGCGTGCGTCCCCGACACCACCAGCCCGAGGTCGTCGGCCACCCGGCGGAACCCCTGAGGGTCGTCCAGCGGGTCGTACGGCTCCACCGCGCCGTACCCGATGTCCGCTATCCGCCTCAGCACCTCGTCCCGGCCGTCCTTCATCCGGTCGCGAACCGTGTACAGCTGCACGCCGAGCGGTCTCACCATCGGGATGTGTCCTCCTCAGGGGTGGCGGCTCCAGGCCGCGGCTCACTAGTTCCGTTATCGGCGGGTTAAACGCTAGATCGACGCATTTGGAATGACAACGGGTCGGCCGCGCCGCCGCTGCGCCGACCCTCAGGAGCGGTACCGTGCTACGGCGGGTACGCGGGCCGTTCGAGGAGGCGACGTCCATGGCCGACTTCGTGGGAGCCGTCGATCAGGGGACCACGAGCACCAGGTTCATGATCTTCGATCAGGGTGGCGAGGAGGTCGCGCGCCACCAGCTCGAACACGAGCAGATCCTGCCGCGCGCCGGCTGGGTGGAGCACGACCCGGCGGAGATCTGGGAGCGGACCAGGACGGTGATCGAGGCCGCGTCGCGCGAGGCCGGCCTCGGGCCGTCCGACCTGGCCGCCGTCGGCGTCACCAACCAGCGGGAGACCGCCGTGGTGTGGAACCGGCGCACCGGACGGCCGTACCACAACGCGATCGTGTGGCAGGACACCCGGACCGACCGCATCGCCGCGGCGCTGGAGCGCGACGGCAAGGGAGAGGTCATCCGCCGCAAGGCAGGTCTGCCGCCGGCGACGTACTTCTCCGGCGGGAAGATCCAGTGGATCCTGGAGAACGTCGACGGCGTGCGCGAGGCCGCCGAGGCCGGCGACGCGATCTTCGGCACCATCGACACCTGGATCCTGTGGAACCTCACCGGCGGAACCGACGGCGGCGTGCACGTCACCGACCCCACCAACGCCAGTCGCACGATGCTGATGGACCTGACCACGCTCGACTGGGACGACGAGTTGCTGTCCCTGTTCGGCGTGCCGCGGGCCATGCTCCCGGAGATCCTGCCGTCGTCCCACCCCGGCCTGTACGGCACGACCCGCCCCGACGGCCCGCTCGCCGGCGAGGTCGGCCTCGCCGGCGACCTCGGCGACCAGCAAGCCGCCACCGTGGGCCAGGTCTGCTTCACCCCCGGCCAGGCCAAGAACACCTACGGCACCGGCAACTTCCTCCTCCTCAACACCGGCACAGAGCTGGTCCGCTCCTCCCACGGCCTGCTCACCACCGTCTGCTACCAGTTCGCCGACGCGCCACCGGTGTACGCGCTCGAAGGCTCCATCGCCGTCACCGGCTCCGCCATCCAATGGCTACGCGACCAGCTCGGCCTCATAGAGACCGCCGCCGACACCGAACCCCTCGCCGCCTCCGTCCCCGACAACGGCGGCGTCTACTTCGTCCCCGCCTTCTCCGGCCTCTTCGCCCCGTACTGGCGCTCCGACGCACGCGGCGCCGTCGTCGGCCTCTCCCGGTACAACACCAAGGCCCACATCGCACGCGCCACCCTGGAAGCCATCTGCTACCAGACCCGCGACGTCGTCGAAGCCATGCGCGCCGACTCCGGCGTCGAGCTCGACGTCCTCCGCGTGGACGGTGGCGTGACCGCCAACGACCTGTGCATGCAGATCCAGGCCGACATCCTCGGCGTCCCCGTCTCCCGTCCCGTCGTCGCCGAGACCACGGCCCTGGGCGCCGCGTACGCCGCCGGCCTCGCCGTAGGTTTCTGGAAGTCCACCGACGACCTGGCCCGCAACTGGCACGAATCCAAACGCTGGCACCCCACGTGGGACCACGACCACCGCGACAAGTCCTACGAAACCTGGAAAAAAGCCGTCACCCGCACCCTGGACTGGCACGAGCCCGACTGACGTACGCACCGCCTGGAAAGCACTCCGCGGCGCGATACGTCCCAACATGGCGGGCCACCCGGCGACGTACCCGACTTCACGCGCCTGAAGACCGGCCCGCCTCGGTGACCGGCGCGGCCACGCCGGTCACCCGGAAACTCTCCCTAGTGCCGTGCGCGGCCCGTCACCAGATCGCGCAGACGATCGGCGGCACCGACCAGCGGAGAGGTGGCCTTCAGCAGCCGTGGGTCCGGCGGGGTGTGCGGGTGCGGACGCGTCGGTGCCATGCGCTTGGCGCGCTCCAGCCTGGCCCCCAGTTCGTTCGAACGCTCCGGGCTGATCACCAGCCGCAGCTCGGGGAAGACCCGTTCCTCCTCGAACGCGATGTGCGCTCTGGCCTCCGCGATGAACCCGCGCAACATCTCCTCGTACCGGATCTCCCCCGGCTGGTAGGTGATCAGGTCCTCCAGCGTGAACTTCGCCTTCTGCTCCTGCCGGATCGCCTCGTCGGCCAGCTCGTCCCCGTTCGGCACGAGTTCCCGCACCACCGGCCAGAAGTACTGCTCCTCCACGGCCTCGTGCTTGGACTCCTCGGTGATGAGCTGCTCCACCAGGTGCTTGCGGCCGGGAGTGCTCTGCCGTTCCCCCTCTCGTACCGGCGCCACGCCTCGCTCCAGCGCGTTCATCATGTCCTTGACCTCTTCGTGATCCCTTCTCAGGACCTCGAACACGTTCGCCATGGTTTCCCTCCGTTACCGATGGCGTTCTCCCCCCTCCAAGCCGTTGCCTGCATCGCCGCAGGTAAACATGCCGCCTCGACTCCGCAGAAGAGAGATCATGGTGGGAGTGCGGACAGAACGGGTGGTTGTGCGGTACGACGTAGACGTGGTGGATCCTCCTCGCAGTACCATCTCGGCGATCCGAGATCCTATGGGTGTGATCGGCACCGGACCGGCGGAGATGGCACAAAGGCAGCCGCGGCGGCTCCCCCCAGAGCTGAGGGGGCTCTTCGACGACGGCGGACACGACCGCGTCCTGTCCGTCGACCTCCCCCCGGGCGAGGTCGTCTGGCCCGACCCCACCTACGTCCGCTGGCCCGCCAACCGCCGAGCCGCCTTCTGGCTGACCGACGACCCCGTCCCCGCCGCGTTGTGGACGGCCTTACGCCGCGAACACCCCGCCTCAGGCCTGTGGCCCGTCCTGATGGAGGACTCCGTCCAGCCCTGGTCCGTAGGCCAGGTGGCCCCCGACGCCGCCACCGAGATCGACCACTTCCACGTAGGCGCCTTCATGGAAGAGGTCTGGTCCGACTGGATCGACCGAGCCACCGAGGACCAACTGGAACTCCTCGACCCCTTCGGCCCCCACTGCCCCGGCCCCGCCGACCCCGCACAAGTACGCTGCGACCCCGACGACCTGGCCGACCGCTACGCCGCCGTACTGGCCGACCAAGGCATGCCCCTGGCCCTGACCGCCGTGACAAGACCCGCCGACGCCATAGCCGTGATGGGCTGGCAAGGCGCCGTCCACCACAACGAATGGAACGTCCCCCTGGCCGCCGTCGTCAGAAGCTGGGAAGACCGCTACGCCACCCGCCTGGTAGCCATGGGCTTCAACACCCTGGAACTCTCCGTGGCCGCCCCACCCGCCACCCCCCAGCACGCACTCCACATAGCCGCCGAACACTGGACCTTCTGCCCCGACGCCATCATCCAGGGAGCCGGCACCCTCCTCGACTACGCACACGAACTCATCGACAAGCCGACCTGGTCCTTCTGGTGGGACTAGGAGAGGCAGGCGTTCACGGTTTCACCTCGAACCATACGATCCTCCCATGGGGTGCGGTTCCCAGCCCCACGACGAGGACAGTTCCTGGACGAGCCACAAGCCTCGGCCGTCTTCACTGAGTGGGTCGACCGATTTGGGGATCGGAGGAAGAGGCGTGGCCGGGCCCTGGTCGAGGACGAGGACCTGGATGGTGGGGCCGGTGTCGAAGACGTGGAGTCTGACTAGGCCGTTCGGGGTGCGGCCTGAGTAGGAGTGCTTGACGGCGTTCGCGACGAGTTCGCCGGTGAGGAGTTCGATGTCGTTGAGGGTGGGGTGCGCGGTGGCCGGTAAGAGGGAGCGCACGTAGGTCCGGGCTTTCGTCACGGAGCCGGGGTTCCTGGGAGGTCAACGGTGCCGAGGAGGCGCCGGTTGTCCTGCGTGCGCGGGACTGTCATGGGGTTCACCCTTCGGAGGCGTGGTGTATAGGAATGCGAGATGACCATTCGCCGACCAACGCACTGTCATCGTCTGTACACTCATTGTGACTGAGGAGGACTGTACTACCGCCGGAAGATTCCGGCTGGAGATTCGAAGGAGAACCCATGGCCACAGGTGCGAGTCCGACCGTCCGCCGTCGCCGCTTGGCCTCCGAGTTGCGGAGGTTGCGAGTCGAACGGGGCATGAGCATGCAGGAAGTGGCCGACCACATCGAGATAACCGCCGCGTCCCTCAGCCGCCTGGAGACGGGACGCAGAGGGATCCGACCGCGTGATCTGCGCCACTTCCTCGATCTGTACGAGGTGGGGACGCACGAGCGGGAGGCCCTGCTGGCTCTGTCGAGGGAATCGCAGCTCCGCGGGTGGTGGCAGACCTACGGCACCATGCTGAACAGCGAGTACACGACCCTGATCGGGCTGGAGGCGGAGGCGCTCACGGTCAGGAACTACGAGCAGACGCTGGTGCCGGGGCTGCTGCAGACGGAGGAGTACGCGCGAGCGGTCATCGAGGCGTTCCGTCCCGGAGACTCCCGCGACGAGGTGGATCGGCGCGTCGCGGTCAAGTTGGAGCGGCAGAAGCGCCTCTCGGGCGAGATGCCGCTGGAACTTTCCGTGGTCATCGGTGAGGGGGTCACGCGTCAGTTCGTCGGTACGGCGGAGATCATGGCGGAGCAGCTTCGGAGGCTGGCGGTCCGGCGGCCGAACGTGATGGTGCAGGTCCTACCGTACGGTGCGGGTGCGCACCCCGCATTGACCGGGTCGTTCGCCATCGTGGGGTTTCCCGCGCGAAGCGCGATCGATGTGGTCTATCTGGAGAACATGTTGAGCGCGCTTTATCTTGAAGACACGGAAGATGTTCGGCAGTACGGATCGGTGTTCGACTACCTGCGCGCTGCGGCGCTCAGTCCGAGTGATTCCGCGGACGTGCTGATAGAGGCCGCCGAGAGGTTCACGTAGGGGTTCACGTGGAGGGAGAACTGGGATGTCCGGCGCGACTCTGGCCTGTGTGACGTGGCGGAAGAGTTCACACAGCGGCGGTAATGGGAATTGCGTCGAGGTCGCGTCGCCGGCGGACGAACTGGTTGCCGTCCGTGATTCGAAGACGCCAGGCAAGGCGGTGGTGATAGTTGGCCGGGTGGAGTGGGTCGCTTATCTAGGAGCGGTCAAGCGGGGAGATCTTCGCTGAACATTTGCTTCACCCTGTTCCCTTTGGTGTGTCCGGAAGCATGCGGGCCGGAGCGGGCCCAGGTATGTTCCACACGCCACCTGGGCTGGAGTGGCCCTACTCGGGATGGTGATTCTTGGCGCGCTCCAGCCAGGCCAGGGTGTTCTGGGTGAGAGCCTCGGTGGCGATGGCCTTGGCGGTGCCGGTGTTGAGGTTGCCGATGGAGCTGTCGATCCAGGACTGCACGTTGGCGTGGCCCTGCTCCTCGTACTCGCGGGCCTGGAGGAGGCATTCGAGTTTGTCGGCGTCTCGTGCGCAACGCGCCTCGAGGGTCTCGCCGGCCTCGTACTCGGCCACGGCGGCGCTGATCGTCTCGGCGACGGAGGCAGGCAGTGGACGCACTTGATCGGCGGTGACATTGAGGTTGGTCTGGACTGCGACGTAGCGCTTGGTCAGGTGCGGAATGTCGGTGGTCCGGGTCTCCTGGGAGTCGTGCCACAGGGCGAGGAACGAGGCGCGCTGTGGGTCGGCGCCTTCGAGCGCGGCGATCACCGAGGCGATGACGCTCACCCGGAAAGAGTGGTCGGCGATGGACTCAGGCAGCGGCACCCCTACGGTCGACCAGCCTGTCCGCTTGAATCGCTTGAGGAGCCCCATCTCGTACAGGAACCCGGTGACGTCTCGAAGTTCGTCTCCCATGTCCGCCTCCATCGTGTCCGTGTGTCACCGCCATGCGGCGATCGCGACGCCGTACCGGAGGGTTCGGGCTCGCGGCGCGTGCGCGGACACCAGGTTCTCACTGAGGAGCTCTTCGATTTTGAGGACGCGGAAGCTGGTCTTGGTGAGGTCGGGTGGGTGGAGAGGGTCGCGTGTCCGGAAGGTGGTCATGCGGGGGATTTGGGGTGAGCCACATGCTTCACCATGTTCACTCTCGGCGTCTCAGGGAGGGATGTGGGGGTGGTGGGGTGGCGTGAGATGATGGGGCCGCTTCGCCGGATTCGGGGGCGTGGGGATCTGTGGTGGGCCTGGTTCGGGGCTGCCGTTGGGCAGGCTGTCGCACGCGCCTGAGAGGCTTAGTGGTCACCCGTCCATACGCAGGAGGTTCGTATGACTGCCGAGGAAGCGGAGCCGGAGGCCGAGGCCCCGGACGATGAGGATTTGAAGCGGAAGTTCCGCGAGGCGCTGGATCGGAAGCGGCAGGCTCAGGCGGAGACCAATGCCGCCGGTCGTGGGAAGGGCGGCTCGAAGATCCCCGGGGCTCATGGGCCTGCGGCGGGTAAGCGGTCCTTTCGCCGGAAGAGTGGCTGACGCCGGCCGGTGGAGTGCTCGGTTACTGTTGGAGTTCGTCTTCCTTGTCCTTCGCGGCGCAGTCCGCTGAGGTCTTGCCGCTCCCTTGGGCCTTCGGGGCCGGGGGAGCGGTTTCGTCTTGTCGGGGTGTGGTGGGGGAGAGGTGTTGTGCGGCGGTGGAGCGGAGGGGTGGGCATTCGGGGGGTGCGGGGTTCGACCGGACGAGGAGGTAGAGGAGGAGGGCCAGGACGGCGAGGGTGCCGGAGATGGCGTACAGGGTGAGGACGTGGCGGCGGGTGGGGGTGCTGAGAGGGGCTGATGACGGGTGAACCGCGGAGGGGGGTGGGGTGTGGCGGTCGTACGGGGAGGCGGTGTGGCGATCGTCGCGGAGCGTGGGTGTGGTGCGGAGTGTGGGGGTGGTGGAGTGGCTGCCGGTGGTGGGTGGGTGGTGAGGGGTGGGGATCTGGAAGGACGTGGATGTGGTCAGGGGGTGGTCGTCCTCGTTTCTCAGGAAGTCCCGGTAGGTGGTGAGGGCTGTTCGGCGTGCGTGGGTGAGGTCCTCCAGGCGGGGGGCGACAGGGAGGTGACTGAGGCAGAGGTAGCCGTACAGGAGTTGGAGGGGGCGGCTGTGTTCGTCCTTCGGGGTTTTGGGGGGTGGGGGGGCGCCGGGGGTGGCGAGATCGATGGCTTTGACCACGTGGGTGGCGTGGACGATGGTCAGGGGGCGGCCGGAGCGGGTGGTCACGTGGAGGACGGAGGGGGTGTCCTCCTCGTGGCTCGGGACGACGGTGTCGTCCAGGACGCCGTGGTCGTTGACGAGGACGTCCGGAACGAGGATCACGTGGTAGCCGCGGTGGCGGCCGCGGGCCACGAGGAACGGCCAGGCGGGGACGGTGGCCGTTGCCGCGCCGGTGGCATGATCGTTCCTCGACGGCGTGCCGGAGGTCGCAGAGGACGCGGATTCGGTGGGGGGAACCGTTTCGGGGGCCGGGTCGGGGGTGTGGGGGTGGGTCATGTCAGTGCTCTTGGGAGAGGTGGGTGTGGGGGAGGCGGCCTTCGAGGATGTGGACTTTTCTGCGCATGTCGTGGAGGACGCGGCGGCGGGCCGTTGTCAGTTCGTCCAGGTGGCGTTCGGCGGCGGTCAGTTCCTGGGTGATGGGGTCCTGGCGGTCGGGGCCGCGGGAGTCGAGGAACAGGCCGAGGAGGGTGTCGCCGAGGGCCACGGCGGCGGTGGGGCCGAAAGCGGCCAGGAGTGCGCGGCCGGCTATTTGGCCGCCGAAGGCGGTCAGGGACGCGAGGGCCTCCAGGGGGCCCTGTTGGCGGCGTCGGCGGGCCTCGGCGTCCAGGGCTGCCAGGTTCTCGCGGGTCAGGCGGGCCTCTACCTGGTCGAACAGGTCGGGGACCACTGCCGAGAGGGGGACGTCCACATTGGTGGGGTGGACGGCGGTGGCGGCGGTCTTCACTATGTCGCCGTCGTGGTCGATGGTGGCGAAGCCGTGGCCTACGGCGCTCACCGGGACCAGGCGCATGATCCTTGTGGCGCTGTGCAGGTGGATGAGGGTGCGGAAGTGCGCGTTGGACATCAGCAGGTCGTGGACGACGCTCAGCCGGCGGGTCTCGTCGGGGTAGCGGTCGGCGAGCAGGTCCCACTTGGTGATGACGAAGCTGATGGGGCAGGACGCCTCGATCATGGCCGGCAGCAGTGCGTTGAGTGTGCGTTCCAGATGCGCGGCGCCTGCGGGGTGGCCGTCCAGGTGCTGCCTGAGACGGTAGCCGTCGATCACGCCGAGCAGCGCGTCGGCGGCTCTGATGTGCGCGAACAGTTCGTCCTGTTTTCCGGAACCCTCGGTCTGGGGGTCGCTGAGCAGCTCACCGGCGTACTCCAGGTACTTCAGGTGGAACATCGGCCGCGGTGTGCCGCCGACCGTCGTCTTCACGGTGAAGAGGAAATGCCGGGTCTCCCCTTTGGCGGTTCCCCGGGGCCAGAGGTCCGCCGTCCCGGTGTCCGCCATCTCGGCGTACCACTGGTTGAGCTGCAGGACGTCACGGTGAGGCGCGTGCAGGAAATAGGACTGGCCCGCCGGCACGCGTAGGCAGTGATACATGCTCGCCAGCAACAACGTCTTGCCCGACCCCTGTAACCCCAGCGCGACGACCTGGAACTCCGGCACCTTCTCCTCGACCGTTATCGGAGCCCGGGTTCTCTTCTCACTCATGCGCCGCGCCACCACGGCGAACACGATCGCTCCCACCACGACCACGAAAGCGATCCCAAGCATGACTCTCCGTCCCACGCACTGCGGACCAGACCGCGAGCATGAAGAAACCCTGCGGGCACACACCATTCATGTGCTCCTGATGAAATGCTCCTGGCGCGGAACCACCTCCACATGAGTAGAGGCGTACTCAAATCAGACGACTCACCGTGCCCTGCGGACATCGAAGGCGGCTGTCGCGGGGGATCCTTATGCCGCGTGGGCTTCGAACCAGAGCGATCCGACGTCGTGCCCCGAGGTCATCCGCACATCCGCGTCCAAGGCGGCCGCCAGACGGCGCAGCAACGGGACGGTCGGCGACGTTCCGCCTTCCTCGATGCACTCGATCTCGTCCACCGTCATACCGGCTCTCTCGGCGAGGCTCTCAACGGAGAGACCAAGGGCCGTGCGCCGGTCGTACAGGGCTTTTCCGAATGCCAAGGCTTCGCGGATGGCGATCCGTTCCGGATCTTCGCCCGAGTCCTCGGTACGCACCCAGCGGGTGTGGTAGCCGGCCATCACACCTGCCTCTCGAAGCTCTCGGTCGCCGACTCGCGATGATCACGTGCACAGAGTCTCTGCGCACGCACCGCACGGTCGATCTGCCGCTGGTCATGTTGCGCCGCACGCGAGATCCCTTCGAGACCCGGCATCAGCTCGGCGCGCAACCCGCGCAAGACGCAGACCCGATCTTACCTAAAGTGGTCGGTCGATTACTCAAAGATGGGGAAGTGGATCGGCTGCCGTGGGGCTTCTGTGATGTGTGGCCTTGGTGGACACCTGATGCGGCTCGCTGTTGGGAGCGCTCCCAATAATCGCTGCGAGTGATCATAGGGGTGCGGTCCGAAATGTGGCGCTTTGAGCTGCGGTAATGCATTGTCCGAAGTGTGGGGGGGTCGTTCTGGCTTGCCGGAGGGGCAAACAATCATGTTTCGAGTGATTCACATGGCCGACGTATTGCCGTAATCTGAGTGGGAGCGCTCCCACCTGAGGAGGAGCAGTGTGCCTGACCTTCCGCGCGAACCGCTCGTCCAGCGGCTTTCTCGGTGTGCTGCCGGTACGGACGGCCGAGTGGATCCTGTCCGCTGACACGCAGAGTGTTTGTGCCGCGCGCACCTTGGTGCGTGAGGAACTGGGCCGGTGGGGGACCGCCGGATTGGTCGACGACTGCTGTCTCATCGTGAGCGAGCTGGTGACGAACGCCATCCGGCACGGTGGCACGGCGTTCGCGCTCAGGCTCGGCAGCGATGGACGCTGGGTGTACGGAGAGGTGTTCGACGCCGGAGACGGGTTGCCTTGCGAGGTGCCGGACGACCTTGACGCCACCGGCGGGCGAGGACTCGTCATCGTGGGAGCGCTGTCGGACGACTGGGGGGTCGTGCCGGCCGATGGAGGCGGCAAGACCGTCTGGTTCGTCGCGGGGCTGGAGGCCGCGCAGGCGAGCTGATGAGACCGACCTCGCGGCTCGGGGGTCTGTGAGGTCTCGCCGGGGCACGATCACCGGGCGGTGCGTGCTCCGGCGGCTAGGTACGGCTCGCGCCGGGTGAGCGCGTGGCCCGCCCGAGGAGTGCGAGTCCTGGCGCGAGCCGTACCCTTCACCCGTGCGTCCTTGAGACGGCGCCGGATGACGCGACGGGGGACGTCGCAGAACCAGGACCTTACGCTGGGGGGCGAGCCGGTCGCAACGTGAGCGGACGGCGGCGAGGCCGGTCGTGCCGTCAGCGGAAGGCGTCGAGGCCGGTGACGGCGCGGCCGAGGGTGAGCGCGTGGACCTCCTCGGTGCCTTCGTACGTCGCGACGGTCTCCAGGTTCATCATGTGCCGCATCACCGGGTACTCCAGTGTGATGCCGTTGGCCCCGTGCACGCTTCTCGCCTTGGCGGCGACGCGCTGCGCGGCGCGGACGTTGGCGAGCTTGCCGAAGCTGATGTGCGCGTGCTTGGCGAGGCCCTCGTCCTTGAGCCGGCCGATGCGCAGCGCGGTGAGCATCGCGTGGTTGACGTCCACCAGCATGTCGGCGATCTTGAGCTGGGTGAGCTGGAAACCCGCGATGGGCCGGCCGAACTGCTCGCGCTCCTTGGCGTACTCGACGGCCGAGACCAGGCAGTCCCTCGCGGCCCCCGCCACCCCCCACACGATGCCGTACCGCGCCTCCGACAGGCACGACAGCGGCGCCTTGAGGCCTTCCGCGCCTGGCAGCAGCGCGTCGGAGGGGAGGCGCACGCCGTCGAGCACCAGCTCCGAGGTGATGGACGCGCGCAGCGACAGCTTGCCGTGGACGACGTTGGCGGTGAAGCCGGGGGTGGAGGTGGGGACGAGGAAGCCGCGGATGCCTTCGTCGGTCGCGGCCCACACGACGGCGCAGTCGGCCACCGACCCGTTGGTGATCCACATCTTGGTGCCGTCGAGCACCCAGTCTGAGCCGTCCCGCCGCGCGCGGGTGCGCATGGATCCGGGGTCGCTGCCGGAGTCGGGCTCGGTGAGGCCGAAGCAGCCGAGCGCCTCGCCGGTCGCCATGCGCGGCAGCCACTCCTGGCGCTGCTCCTCGGTGCCGTACCGGTGGATGGCGGTCATCGCGAGCGACCCCTGCACCGACACGAAGCTGCGCAGGCCGCTGTCCACGGCCTCCAGCTCGCGGCACGCCAGTCCGTAGCTCACCGCGCTGGTGCCGGCGCAGCCGTAACCGGTCAGGTGCATGCCGAGCAACCCGAGCTTGCCGAAGCCTTTGGCGAGGCCACGGGGGTCGGGGATGGTGCCGGAGTCGTACCAGTCCGCGACGTGCGGCAGCAGTTCGGCGGCGGAGTAGTCCCTGACGGTGTCGCGGATCGCGCGTTCCTCGTCCGAGAGGTCCCGGTCGACGTCGAGAAAGTCATGCGGGTTCATGGGTCCACCGTCTCACCCGCAGGCGGCCGGTCGTGCGTCCGCACTCCCGGCGCGCCGTCGCGAGGGTTCTCCTAGTCGTCTTCGTCGCGGCTCTTACGGCCCGACATGCGCCTGAGCATGCGGTCCATGGCGTTGCCGAACGGGTTGTCCTGCACCAGGTACGTCCAGGTGGTCGTCGGCCGCTTCAGGCCGCCGTCCAGCGGGTCGAAGCCGTCGGCGGTGATCGGCATGGTGTCCAGCGTCTCGACCGAGCGGCTGCGCACCTCGTCCATGAGCCGCTTGTACGCCTCGACGCCTTCGCGCTGGAACTCGTCGATCGGCACCAGCCGGTGGCCGAGCGCGCGCAGGTGGATGCCTTCGCGTACGTCCGCCATGAACGCCAGGTGCTCGGTCCAGCAGCGGTCCAGGTGGTACAGCACGATCTGCCGCGCCGCCTCACGCAGGACGGCCTCGCCGGCGGTCTCCAGCAGCTCGGCCCACCGCTCGGGTGCGGCCCGCTCCAGCGCCTCGGCGGCGGCGTCGCCGGTCAGCACCTTGGCGCGCTGCTCCAGCACCAGGTCACGCTGGTTCTCCAGCAGACGGGTGTACCGCCAGGTGTTGCGGTGGATCTCCATGTTGGCGCCTTCGGCGACCCGCTGCGCGTGGCCGACGACGTACACGGCGCGCTTGTGCCGCACCCGGCCGTCGTGGTCGGCCGGCGGCAGCCACTCGTCCGGCGCGAACCGCTGGATGAGGTCGTCCTCGAGGCTCACCATGAAGACCGACCCGCCGGGGTCCCCCTGACGGCCGGCCCGGCCGCGCAACTGGTCGTCCAGGCGGCTGCTGGAATGCCGGCCGGAGCCGATGACGTACAGCCCGCCGAGCTCGGCGACGCCGTCACCGAGACGGATGTCGGTGCCGCGGCCCGCCATCTGCGTGGAGACGGTGATCTGGCCGTGCTCGCCGGCACGTGCGATGATCGCGGCCTCTTCGGCGTCGTTCTTGGCGTTGAGGACGACGCACTCCAGGCCCTCCTTCTCCAGCTCTTTGGCGAGGCGCTCGGACTCCGACACGTCGAGTGTGCCGACGAGGATGGGACGGCCGGTGGCGTGGACGGCGGCGATCTCGTCGACCAGCGCTTGTTCCTTGTCGGTGGCCGAGCCGTACAGGCGGTCCGGTTCGTCCTCGCGGACGCAGGTCTTGTTGGAGGGGATGACCGCGACCTTGAGGTCGTAGAACTCGCGGAAGTGCTCCTCGACGGCGACCGCCGTGCCGGTCATGCCGCACAGCGTGGGGTAGCGCCGGATGAGGCCCTGGATGGTGATCGAGTCGAGCACCTCACCCGACTCGGTCGGCGGCAGCGCCTCCTTGGCCTCGACCGCGGCCTGGAGGCCGTCGGGCCAGCGCTGGAGGGTGGCGACCCGGCCGCGTGACTGGTTGACGAGCTGGATGCGGCCGTCGCGCACGAGGTAGTCGACGTCCCGGACGAGCAGCGCGTGCGCGTGCAGCGCCAGGTTGATCTGGGTGAGCACATCGGGGGACTCGTACAGGTTGATCCCGCCGAGTGCCTTCTCGACGGCGTCGGTGCCTTTGGCGGTGAGGTGGACGTTGCGCCGCTGGTCGTCCATCTCGTAGTGGTAGCCGCGGGACAGCCGCCGCACGAGCTCGGCGGTCTCCTCGGCGCCGGTGCCGGTGTCGGCCGCGCCGGCGAGGACCAGCGGCACACGGGCCTCGTCCACGAGCACCGAGTCGGCCTCGTCGACGAGCGCGACGTCGGGCTCGGGGACGATCATGTCGGCGGGGTCGGTGGCGACGCGGTCGCGCAGCACGTCGAAGCCGAGTTCGCTGACCGGCCCGTAGGTGACGTCCTTGCCGTACGCCTCGCGGCGCTCCTCGGGGGAGGAGTCCTGGCCGATCCACCCGACGGTGACGCCGAGGGCCGTGTACAGGGGCTCCATCCACTCGGCGTCCCGGCGGGCCAGGTAATCGTTCACCGAGATGACGTGGACCCGTTTTCCGCGCAGAGCGTAACCGGCGGCGGCGATGGCGCCGACGAGTGTCTTGCCCTCACCTGTCGCCATCTCGGCGACATATCCGGACAACAGGGCCAGCGCACCGGTGAGCTGCACGTCGAACGGACGCATGCCGAGCGTACGGTCGGCCGCCTCACGTGCGATGGCGCAGAACTCCGCGAGATCCTCGATCCGCGGCTGCGGCAGCTCCTCAAGAGCCTTGACCCGGTCCTCCTGGGCACCGGCCGCCGCGGTGATGCGCTGAAAAGGGGAGATATTCGCGCTACCCGGGCGATCCAGGAGATTTCTCACTAACTGCGATATCGACGCCACATCGCCTCCAACGCTTCCCACTGTAGCGGCGTTCCCGCACAGATCCCGTCAGCGATTGTGCGGCACGTCGGTCAGCGGCTGTGCGCGGCCACCCCGGGAGACGGCGCGGCGAGGCGCTCCGACAGAGGGATCTCCTTGACGAAGAAGGCGAGCACGAACCCCACGGCGACGATCGGCGCCAGGTACAGGAAGATCGGCGGAAGCGCTGCTGCGTAGGCATGCGCGACCGCCGAGCGCACCGGCGGCGGAAGCTGGTGCACCATCTGCGGCGTGATCGAGCTGACCCCCCGCACCGGCAGCCGGGCCCCGCTCGCCGCCAGTTCCGTGGTGAGCCGATGGATGAAAATTGCACCGACGAGCGAGGTGCCGAGCGAGGCGCCGGTCTGCCGGAAGTAGTTGATCGCCGACGTGGCGGCGCCGACGTCGCGGTACTCCACCGCGTTCTGCACGATCAGCACCAGCGTCTGCATCATCATGCCGAGCCCGAGGCCCGTGACGAACATGTAGACGCTGTTCAGCACCATGGAGCTGTCGGCGGTCATCCGCGACAGCAGCACCATGCCGGCGGTGAGCAGGCCCGTGCCGAGGATCGGGAAGATCCGGTACCGGCCGGTGGCGGCGATGATCCGGCCCGAGCCGATCGAGGTCAGCGTCATCCCCGCGACCATCGGCAGCATCAGCAGGCCGGACTGCGTCGGGCTCGCGCCGTTCACCATCTGCAGGAACGTCGGCAGGTAGGCGACGGCGGCGAACATGCCGAGACCCACGAACACCGAGATCGCGGCCGGTACGGCGAACAGGTTCTGCCGGAACAGGTGCAGCGGGATGATCGGCTCGGCGGCCCTGCGCTCGGCGAACACGAACGCCACCGCGAGCACGACCGCGAGCACGGCGAGGGAGACGATCGGCGCCGAGCCCCAGGCGTACTCGGTGCCTCCCCAGCTCGTCACGAGCACCACGCACGCCGAGGTCCCCGCGAGGAGCACGGTGCCGAGGACGTCCAGCCGGGGACGCGACCGCGGCCGCGGCAGTTTGAGCACGACGGCCGTCAGCACGAGCGCGAACAGGCCGAGCGGCAGGTTCACGTAGAAGCACCAGCGCCAGTCGGCGCTCTCGGTGAGGAACCCGCCGATCAGCGGCCCCGCCACCGAGGACAGGCCCCAGACGGCCCCGATGATCCCGGTGTACCTGCCGCGTTCCCTCGGGCTCACCAGGTCCGCCACGATGGCCTGCACGCCGATCATGAGGCCGCCGCCGCCGAGGCCCTGCAACGCGCGGAAGCCGATCAGTTCCGGCATGTTCCGCGCCAGCCCGCACAGCACCGAGCCCACCAGGAAGATCGCGATGGCGGACTGGAAGACGACCTTGCGGCCGATGAGGTCGCCGAGCTTGCCGTAGATCGGCAGCCCGATGGTGGACGCCAGCAGGTACGCCGTCACGACCCACCCGATGTGCTCGACCCCGCGCAGGTCGCCGACGATGGTCGGCAGGGCCGTGGACACGATCGTCTGGTCCAGCGCGGCCAGGAGAAGGGCCACCATGAGCCCGGCGAACACCAGGTTGACCTGCCGGTGGCTCAGCCGTGGCGGCTCGATGTCCATGGGTGTCACCTTTCTCCCAGCTGTGGGGTTTCCCGCAGGTCCCCTGCGAAACCTCCAGGGGATCCCTTGCGTACTGACTGGTTATCCAGTCAGGCTAGGCCGGGGAACGCGAAGGAGTTTGCCATGAACGACATCGCCGAGCGGCTCGGCGTGGTGGGCCTGCCTGAGCCGGTGGCCGAGCTGGCCGCGCGCCGCTTCGACGTCATCGTGGTCGGCGGCGGCCACAACGGCCTCACCTGCGCCGCCTACCTGGCACGGGCCGGCCGGTCGGTGCTGGTGCTGGAGGCGCGCGACCGGCTCGGCGGCGCCTGCACGCTGGACCGGCCGTTCCCGGACGACCGGTACGTGATCAGCCCGTGCGCGTACGTGATCGGTCTGCTGGACGAGACGGTCATCCGCGACCTGTCGCTGAACCGGCGCGGGCTTGAGGTGTACCTGGCCGACCCGCAGCTGTGGGTGCCGTTCGACGACGGCACGGCCTTCGGCCAGTGGCTCGACGACGGCCGCACGCTGGAGGGACTGCGAGGGCTGGGACTGAGTCGACGCGACATCGCCGGATACTTCGCCTACGAGGATCTTTTCGACCAGATCAGGATCCGGCTTCGCAAAGGGGCCAGGGACACCTGGGCCGGTGACGCGCCGTCCCGTGCCGAACTGGAGGAACTGCTGGCCGGCGAGGACCTGATGCGGGACGTGGTCTTCCACGCCTCCATCGCCGACGTGCTGGAGGAGTTCGTCACCGACCGGCGGCTCAAGGACGCGTTGTTCGGCCAGGGGATCATCGGCACCTACGCCGGTCCGTACGACCCCGGCACCGCCGCGGTCAAGCTCATGCACTTCGCCGGGGAGATCGACGGAGAAGGCGCCGTGTGGGGGTACGTGCGCGGCGGCATGGGGGTGGTGAGCTTCGCCATCGCCGACGCCGCGCGCGAGGCCGGCGCCGTGCTCGCCACCGGTGTGCCGGTCGGCGAGGTGATCCCCGGCGAGGGGGTGCGCCTGGAGGACGGCACGTTCATCGCCGCCGGCACGATCGTCTGCAACGCCGACCCCAAGCGCCTCATGACGATGCTCGCCGCCGGCGCCGCGCCTGCGGACTACCGGCGGCGCGTCGAGGAGTGGGACATCCGCAGCCCCGTGGTGAAGTTCAATGCGGCGCTGCGCGCGCTGCCGTCCTGGACCGCGGCCCCCGGCGCGACGTTCATGGCCAAAGGGGTGGTGAACGCCACCACGGGCCTCGCGGACGCGCAGAAGGCGTTCGAGCGCTGCGACGCGGGGGAGCCTGCCGTCGGCTTCGGCGAGATCTACGTGCAGACCGGCCACGACCCCTCGCCGGCGCCGGAGGGACGGCACCTGATGAGTGTCTTCGGACAGTACGCTCCGTACGCGATGAACGGCGGCTGGGAGGCGCGGCGGGACGAGGTGGCGCGGCAGTTCATCGACCTGATCGGCCGGTTCGCTCCGGATTTCGGCGACTGCCTGGAGAGCTACGAGGTGCTCGGGCCGCCGGACATCGAGCGGCGGGTCGGGCTCACCGGAGGCCACATCTTCCAAGGTGAGGTGCGGCCGGACCAGATGTGGGAGAACCGGCTGACGCCGCGCACCCCGATCCCCGGGCTGTACCTGTGCGGCGCGGCCACTCACCCCGGCGGCAGCGTGATCGCGCTCAACGGCAAGAACGCCGCGGCGGCCGTCCTCGCGGACGAAGTGCCTACATAACGGGTAAACCTCTCTTAAGCTTGCAAGGTGCCTCCGCTCACATCACTCTCGCACCGCCATGCCCGCAGCCACGTGACCGGTGACCGCTCATGATCTGGGCCGGGATCACCGTCGCGCTGGTCGGCGCGCTCGGCTACGCCGTCGGCGCGGCGCTCCAGCAGTACGAAGTGGTGCGCGGCGGAGCCTCGTTCAAGCTGGTCCGCCGTCCCCGGTGGTTCATCGGCGGTGTCGTCGGACTCGCGGGGGCCGGCCTGCACGCGGTCGCGCTGGCGCTCGCGCCGCTGGTGATCGTGCAGCCGGTGAGCGTCACCACCCTGGTGTTCGCCGTGCCGCTCGCCGCCGCGCTGCACGGCAGGCGGCCGACCAAGGCCGAGGTCATCGGCTCCGTCGCCGTGGCGGGTGGCCTGCTCGGCCTGATGATGCTCATCCCGCACGACGACACCAGGCCCGTGCTGTCCACCCCGGACGCGCTGTGGTTCCTCGCCTGCGTCGGCGTCGTCGCCGCCGTCTGCGAGCTCATCGCCAAACGCCTGCGCGGCCCCGCCAAGGCGCTGGTGCTGTCGGTCGGCGCCGGCACGGTGACCGCCGCGGTGTCGACGTTCGTGCGCGTGGTCGGCGGCGGGCTCGGCGGCGACCTCGGCCGCCTGGTCCACTGGTTCACCCTGGCCATCCCGGCGCTGCTGCTGGTCGCGATCGTGCTGCTCCAGCGTTCCTACGCCGTCGGGTACTTCGGCATCGCCTACGCCGGTGTGCAGGTGGTGGACCCCATCACCTCGATCATCGCCGGCGTCACCATGCTCGGCGAGCCCGTCCCGGTGGCGGCGCACGTCGTCCCCGCGCTGCTGTTCGGCGCCGTCCTCATCGCCGGCACCATCACCCTCGGCCGCCTCGCACCCGACACCAAACACGCCGTGCCACCCCCGGCGCCGGTCCCTCCACTGCCGGTGGGGGTCACCCGGACCTCCGGCTAGGGCCGCGGCGGCCGCCAGGCGAAGACGTCGTCGAACGACCGGAGCGTGGCGCCTGACCGTCCCGCCATCGCCATGACCGCGTCGCGCGCGCGGACGGCCACCGGGTTGGACCAACGGGTCAGACGGCAGATCGACCAGGAACGCCGCATGATCGCCGACGTGCGGGCCAGCCGCGCCTCGGTGTAGGCGGCCGGGTCGGCGACGGCGGCCAGCACGACCGCGTCCTCGATGGCCTGGCAGGCGCCTTGGCCGAGATTGGGGGTCATGGCGTGCGCCGCGTCGCCGAGCAGGACGACCCGGCCCGAGTGCAGCGCCGGCAGGGGACGCGCCAAGGCGTACAGGTCGTGGCGCAGGACCGACTCCTGCGGGGCCGCGGCCAGCAGGCCGGGGATGGGGTCGTGCCAGCCGCCGAACAGGCGCAGCAGCTCCGCCTTCTCGGCCGCCTGGCCGCCTCCGGCTCCGGCCGGCGCGGGTGCGGTGGCGTAGCAGTACACCTGGTCGCCGGCCAGCGGCATGACGCCGAAGACCTGGCCGGGGCCCCATGATTCGCCGCCGGTCACGGCGGAGGGCCACGGGGTGATCAGGCGCCAGCTCGTGACGCCGGCGTAGACGGGGCCGGGACGGCCGGGGAACAGGGCCTGGCGGGTCCTGGAGTGGATGCCGTCGGCGGCCACCACCAGGTCGGCCGTGAGGTCGCCGGCCGAGGTGGACACGCGGCCGGTGACCGGGTCGACGCTCTCCACGGTCGTGCCGAGGCGCAGCGACTCCTGCGGCACGCGGCTCGCGATCAGGTCCACCAAGGTGCCGCGCGGCATCAGGACGGTCGGGTCGCCGAAGCGCTCGCTCGCCGCCTCCGCGCTGGTGCGCACCAGCCAGCGGCCGTCGGAACGGCGGATGCCGGCCTCCCCCTGGATCGCCGACAGCTCGCGGACGTCGTCACCGGCGCCGATGGTGTCCAGCGCGGCCAGTGCGTTCGGAGCGATGGCGATGCCGGCCCCCACCGGTTCCAGGGACGGGGCCCGCTCGCAGACCGTGACCCGCCACCCGGCCTTCGACAGGGCCGCGGCGGCGGTCAGCCCGCCGATTCCGCCGCCGATCACCACGGCTTCCGGCATCACGCCTCCTCCGGCATGTCCATCTGGTCGCCGATCATGTCAGCCGGGGTGGCCGGTCCCGCGTCCGGAGGGTGTGTCGACAGACATACCGGCCGGTCGGTACGCTCCAGCCACGAGCGCAGGGGGGACGATGGCCGTACGACCGGAGACCGGCCCGCCGGGTCTGGATCTCAGGCGCCTTGAGGAACACCTGGTCACGCGGGGGGTCGCGCGCGGCACGCTGACGGCCGAGGTGATCCACGGCGGCATGTCCAACCTGACCTACCTCGTGCGCGACGAGGAACGGCCGTTCGTGGTGCGCAGGCCCCCGCTCGGCCACGTCCTCGCCACCGCGCACGACATGGGACGCGAGTACCGCGTGCTGACCGCGCTGCACGGCACCGGGGTGCCGGTGCCGCGCACCTACCTGCTGTGCGAGGACGACGACGTCATCGGGGCCCCGTTCTACGTCATGGAGTACGTCGACGGCGAGCAGCCCCCGGCGAGCGAGGAGATCGACGTCAAGCTCACCGACGTGCTCGCGCGCCTGCACGCGCTCGATCCCGCCGCCGTGGGCCTCGCTGACTTCGGCCGGCCGGAGGGGTTCCTCCAGCGCCAGGTGCGCCGCTGGAAACGGCAGCTCGACGTGTCCCGCAGCAGGGACGTGCCGGGGATCGACACCCTGCACGACCGCCTGGCCGCGTCGGCGCCGGTCACCCAGCGGGACACGATCGTGCACGGCGACTTCAAGCTCGGCAACACCCTCATCGCCGGCGGCGAGGTGCGCGCGGTGCTCGACTGGGAGATGTCCACCCTCGGCGACCCCCTCACCGACCTCGCGCTGTTCCTGCTGTACACCGAGTTCACCGCACTCGAAGGCCAGGCAGCCGCCGGTGGCCATGTCCCGTCGGGGGAGCTCGCCGAGCGGTACGCCGCAGGCGCGGGCCTCGACATCTCACGGCTCGGCTGGTACCTCGGCCTGGCCTGCTTCAAGCTCGCGGTGATCGCCGAGGGCATCCACTTCCGCCACACCAGGGGCCTCACCGTCGGTGAGGGCTTCGCCGACGTCGGCGCCAACGTCGCGCCGCTGGTCGCGCACGGCCTCGGCGCACTGGAGGACTGAGATGG
Source organism: Sphaerisporangium rubeum (assembly GCF_014207705.1). Taxonomy (NCBI): domain Bacteria; kingdom Bacillati; phylum Actinomycetota; class Actinomycetes; order Streptosporangiales; family Streptosporangiaceae; genus Sphaerisporangium; species Sphaerisporangium rubeum. Next base: position 5,873,776 of record NZ_JACHIU010000001.1, on the reverse strand, counting down.
ACTTCGGCTACGACGCCGCCACCGAGGAACTGCGCGCGCGCCTGACCGCGTTCATGGACGAATGCGTGTACCCGGCGGAGGCGGAGTTCGAACGCCAGGCCGCGGAAAGCGGCTGGCGCACGCCGCCGATGATGGCGGACCTCAGGAGCGAGGCGCGCGCTCGCGGCCTGTGGAACCTGTTCCTCCCCGGCGAGCACGGCGCGGGCCTGACCAATCTGCGGTACGCGCCGCTCGCCGAGATCATGGGCCGCAGTCCCCGCATCGCGCCGGCCGCCACCAACTGCGCGGCGCCGGACACCGGGAACATGGAGCTGCTCGCCATGTTCGGCACCGAGGCCCAGCGCCGCGACTGGCTTTCGCCCCTGCTGGACGGCCGCATCAGGTCGGCGTTCGCCATGACCGAGCCGGACGTCGCCTCGTCCGACGCCACCAACATCGCCACGTCCGTCGTGCGCGACGGCGACGAGTACGTGATCAACGGCCGCAAGTGGTACGCGTCCGGCGCCATGAACCCCGACTGCGCGATCTTCATCGTGATGGGACGGACGTCGCGGGACGCGCCGCCGCACCGCAGGCAGAGCATGATCCTCGTACCGCGCGACACCCCCGGCCTGACCGTGGTGCGCGGCATGCACGTGTTCGGCTACACCGACGGCGACCACGGCGGCCACGCCGAGGTGCTGTTCGAGGACGTCAGGGTGCCGGCGGCCGGCCTGATCGGCGAGGAAGGCGGCGGGTTCGCCATCGCGCAGGCCCGGCTCGGCCCCGGCCGCATCCACCACTGCATGCGCCTGATCGGCATGGCCGAACGCGCCATCGAGCTGATGTGCGCACGCGCGCTGTCGCGCACCGCCTTCGGCAAGGCGGTGGCCGAGCAGGGGGTCGTGCAGGACTGGATCGCCGAGTCACGGGTCCGGGTCGAGCAGCTGCGCCTGCTGGTGCTGAAGACCGCGTGGCTGATGGACACGGTCGGCAACCGCGGCGCGCACACCGAGATCCAGGCCATCAAGATCGCCACCCCGGCGACGGTGGAGTGGATCCTCGACAAGGCCATCCAGGTGCACGGCGCCGGCGGCGTCAGCCAGGACTTCCCGCTCGCCGGCCTGTGGACCGCGGCCCGCGCGCTCCGCCTCGCCGACGGCCCCGACGAGGTGCACAAACGGTCGCTCGCCCGCCGCGAGCTCAAGAAGCACACAGCGAAGGACGACCGGTGACGGCAGACGAGACGACGATCGTGGAGCGGGCCCGCGAGTTCCTCGCGGGCCACGACCCGGACGCCATGGGACGGGAGGCGTTCCTGCGCGCGCGGTACGACGCGGGCCTCGCCTGGGTGCACTTCCCGCCGGGTCTCGGCGGCCTCGGCGCGCCGCGCGGGCTGCAGGCCGTCGTGGAGCGTGAGTTCGACGGCACGCCGCAGCTCGACGTGGGACGGCAGGCCATCGGGCTCGGCATGGCGGCCCCGACGCTGCTGACCTTCGGCACCGAGGAGCAGAAGCGGCGCTTCCTGCGTCCGCTGTGGACCGGCGAGGAACTCTGGTGCCAGCTGTTCAGCGAGCCAGGCGCCGGTTCCGACCTCGCGACCCTCGCCACCCGCGCGGTGCGCGACGGGGACGACTGGGTGGTGGACGGCCAGAAGGTCTGGACGTCGGGGGCCCACATGGCGCGCTGGGCCATCATGGTGGCGCGCACCGACCCCGATGTGCCGAAACACCAGGGTCTGACGTACTTCGTCTGCGACATGCACGCGTCCGGCGTCGAGGTGCGTCCGCTGCGGCAGATCACCGGCGAGGCCGAGTTCAACGAGGTGTTCCTGACCGGCGTACGGCTGCCTGACACGCTGCGGCTCGGCGCGGTCGGCGAGGGCTGGCGGGTCGCGCAGACCACGCTGATGAACGAACGGGTCGCCATCGGCGGCACCCCCGGCCGGCGCGGCGGCGGCATGATGGCGCTGATCACCGAGACCTGGCGCACCCGGCCCGAGCTGCGCACCCACGACCTGCACCGCCGCCTGCTGGAGCTGTGGGTGGAGGCCGAGGTGACGCGCCTGGCCGCGGTCCGGCTGCGTGAGCAGCTCGCCGCGGGGACCCCGGGACCGGAGGGCTCGGGGATGAAGCTCGCCTTCGCGCGCCTCAACCAGGCGCTGTCCGGCGCCGAGGTGGAGTTGCTGCGTGAGGAGGGCCTGGCGTACGACGACTGGACGTTCCGCCGCTCCGACACCGTCGACTTCGTCGGCCGCGGCCCCGGGTACCGGTACCTGCGGGCCAAGGGGAACTCCATCGAGGGTGGCACCTCGGAGATCCTGCGCACCATCGTCGCCGAGCGGGTGCTCGGCCTGCCTGCCGAGCCGCGCGCCGACAAGGACGTCCCGTGGAAGGACCTGCCGCGATGACCCTGCTGTACTCGGACGTGGAGGAGGAGCTGCGGGCCGCCGTGCGCGCGCTGCTCGCCGACCGGTGTCCTCCGTCCGCCATGGCGGCCCGCGCCGGGGAGGAGCCGCTGTACGACGCCGGGGTGTGGAAGGCGCTCGCCTGCGACATCGGCGTCGCGGGGCTGCTGGTCCCCGAGGAGCTCGGCGGGGCCGGCGCGTCGCCGCGTGAGGCCGCGGTCGTGCTGGAGGAGCTCGGCCGAGGTGTCGCTCCTGTGCCGTTCCTCACCAGCTCCGTCATGGCCACCAAGGCGCTGCTCGCCGCCGGCACCGATGCCGCGACCGAGCTGCTCGGGCCGCTGGCCGAGGGACGCACGACGGCCGCGCTCGCGGTGTCGTTCGCCGCCTCGCCGTACGCCGCCGCGCCTGACACCGTGACCGCGTCGCCGCGTGCCGCCGCGCGTGACACCGTGACCGCCGAGGACGGCACGCTGACCGGCCGGGTGACCGCCGTGGCCGGCGCGGAGGCCGCCGACGTGTTCCTCGTGCCGGCCTCCGGCGCGCTGTACGCGGCCGAGGCCACCGGCGTACAGCCGTCGGTGTCGCTCGACGTGACCCGTCCCGTCGCGGTCGTCACGTTCGACGCCGCCGCGGCGACCCTGGTCGCGCCTGATCTCGGGCCGCTGCGCGCGGCCCTGGAGCTCGGCGCGGGGCTGCTCGCGTCCGAGCAGCTCGGCGTGGCCGAGTGGTGCCTGGCGACGACCGTCGGCTACGTCACCGAACGCCGCCAGTTCGCCAGGCCCGTGGGCTCCTTCCAGGCGATCAAGCACCGCCTGGCCGACCTGTGGCTCGCGATCGTGCAGGCCAGGGCCGCCGCGCGCAACGCCGCCGACGCCGCCGCCACCGGCGCCGACACCGCGACCGCCGCGGCGGTGGCGCAGGCCTGGTGCGGCACGGTGGCCGTGCGCGCCGCCGAGGAGTGCCTCCAGCTCCACGGCGGCATCGGCATGACGTGGGAGCATCCCCTGCACCTGTTCCTCAAGCGGGCCAAGGCCGGCGAGATCGCGCTCGGCACCCCGGGGGACCACCGCGACGCGCTCACCGGCGCGGCCGGCCTCCCCGCGCCGGCCTGACGCCGGGCCGGTCCGATCCTTGCCGGTCAGGGACGCAGGGAGGCCAGCAGCAGGCCGGCGAAGTGGTCGCCGATCTCGCGCGCCGACAGCGCGCCGTCCGGCCGGAACCACGTGCCGAGGTGGTGGACCGAGCCGAAGAAGTAGTCCACCACCAGGTCGGCGGGGACGTCGTCGCGGAACACCCCGGTGCGCCGTCCCTCGCCGATCAGGTCGCGGAACCGCTCGTGGTAGCGGCGCCGCTCGGCGCGCACGGACCGCTGGGTCTCCGGCGCGAGCTGGTGCATCGACCGGAAAAAGATCTTGAAGTCGTCGAGGTTCTCGATGGTCGTCACGATGACGTCGGCCGCCGCGGCGCGCACCCGGTCCGCCACCGGCCCCGGCGCGTCCGCGAACCGGTCGAGGCGGTCGGTCTGGAGCCGCAGCACCCGCGCGTAGACCTCGTGCAGCAGATCGTCCTTGGAGTCGAAGTAGTGGTACATCGCTCCTTTGGTCACCCCGGCGGCCGACACGATCTCCTGCACCGAGGTGTTCTCGAACCCCTTGGCGGCGAACAGCCGTGTCGCCTCGGCGAGCAGCCGCCGCCGCACCGGCTCCTCGCGCCGCTCACCCGCGCCTCCGGGGCCACGGCCGCCGTCATCCATGGTCCGGTCCCGGACGTCGCCGCGCGCCATCGCACGCCTCCCTGAAGTCACCTGCCGCCAGCGTACCGACTGGTCGGTAACCGATGGCGCGTCCGTCCGGCGCACGTGGTGGGTATCGCGGGTGTGTTATTTCCGTCACCTTCGCAAAGTTGGAGCTCCCGATTGGGTATCCCCCTGGTTAAGTCGACTGAGCTACCCGAAATCGTGGGGGTTTCCGGTGCCCAACGGGTCTATCTACGTGCCGCCTGACGACAAGTTCGCCTGGGGCTCGCCGTCCGTGATGTACGAGCTCCGCTGGCGCGAGACCAGATCGGAGCGGCGCCGCAGACGCAACGTCATGGCAGGCGCGGGGTTCGTCATCATCACCGCGCTCGCCATCTACCGCGGCTTCCCGCTTCCCCTGCTCATCGGCGTGCTCGGCGGCGCGGCCGTCTGGGCCGTCGACGGGTTCGTCTCGTGGCGCATGTTCGAGGCCACGGCCGTCTGGCGCGGCAAGCGCAGCGGTGCCACGCGGACCGGCAAGTCGTTACGGCGCGCGCTCGCCAAACAGAGCTACAACGTGCTCGACGGCCGCGCCGTCCCTGGCAAGGCGTCCATCGACCACCTGGTCATCGGGCCGGGTGGCGTCTGGATCGTCGACAACGAGGCATGGCAGCCGGACTGCCACATCGCGGCGTACGGCGGACGCCTGTTCCTCGGCGAGCGCTCCGGCTCCAAGGTGGCCAAGGACCTGGTCGACGCCGCCGCCGCGCTGCAGGAGGTCCTGTCCCGCGAGGCCGGCGAGCCGATCGAGATCCGTCCCCTGCTCGCCGTCCACGGCGGCAAGGTCAAGGACGGCCTCGTGATCGCCGAGGGCCTGACCCTGATGCCGCCTCGCCGCGTCGCCAAGTGGGTGCTCGCCAACGCGTACGCGTCCCACACCCCGGAGGACGTCGAGTTCCTGTCCCGTACGGCGGCCCGCATCCTGCGCCGTATGACGACGATCTGAGACCCGCGCGCAACGCCGTGCGGCGCCACCGGTGCGCCGCACGGCGTTCCGCTGTGCCGCCGGTACGGCCGCGCGAATCAGCGGAATCCCGCCTGAATACGGGGTGTTGCCGAGCGCTCCGGGTGACAGTGGTGGAGCTGACAGAACACACCTGACCTGGCGGGGGAGTGGCTCATGGACGTGCTGGACCCGTTGACCGATCCGTTGACCGGCCCGGTGCGGCGGCTCTGCGTGGCGGTGGAAGGCGAGGGACCGCTACGCGGCGATCCGCGGTCCCGGCTGGCCGAGGTGGTCGAACGGGCCGGCGTCGCGGCCGGGCTCGACCACGCGACACTGCAGATCCAGCCCACAGGGGTGCTGCTGGTGCTGACCTCCGGGGTGGACGAGGCCCGGGTCGTGGCCGGTCTCACCCGTGAGCTGTGCACGACCCTGTGGCACCGCAACCGCGACCGCGCCGGCGACCGCCGCATGCGCTGCCGCCTGTCGTTCCACCAGGGGCTGGTCCGCATCACCGACGACGGCTTCACCGGCCAGGCGGTGACCGCGGTCGCGCAGATGTGCGCGAGCGACGACCTGCGCGCCGAACTGGCCGGCAGCCCCGCGAGCGACCTGGCGATGATCATCTCAGGGCCGTTGCTCGACGACCTGGCCTACCCGGAGTCCCCCGACCTGCACAAGACCCGGTTCCGTCCCGTGGTGGTCACCACGCCGACCCGGTCCATCCCCGCCTACATCCACGCGGTCGGCCCACCCGGGTGACCGCAGACGGGGCCCCCGGGCCGCCTGCCCCTCGCGGCCCGGGGACCCCGGGTGAGGACCGCCCCGGCGCCGCGTGGGGAGTGGCGCCGGGGCGGGGATCGGGGGGTCAGGGGGTTCTCTTGATGCCGGGCCGCCAGGTGAGGCCCCACTTGTAGGTGGCGTCCATCTGACGGTGGCCCCGGGTGAAGTAACGGACCTCTCTGCGGATCGCCAGCCGGCCCCCGGTGTTGCGGAGCATGAACATCGCGCACACCCGCGCGCGGGGGTCCGCGCCGTCCAGCGGCACCTCGATCGGCGGGCCGCTGACCGGGTGGATCGTGGCGACCCCGTTCGCGGCGGCCCAGTTCGGCACGCCGTGGTAGATGTAGGCGAACACCAGGACCCGGCTGATCAGGTGGGCCCGCGCCATGTCGATGGTCATGTTCTCCCCCTCGGGGCCGCCGGCGCGCTCGTCGCGGTCCAGGGCGATGACGGGGTCGTCGCCGTCCCTGGGGACGCGGAACTTGCCGCCGAGCGCCTGCACGCAGCCCCGGGACCCGTCGGTCAGCTCCCACAGGCAGCACAGGTCCAGGTCGATGGGGGAGGAACCGGTCGAGTTCCAGGTCAGGTTGACCCGCATCCGGCCGTTCTCCCGAGGTATGTCCATCCTCGGGGCGTCCTTGGTGAGCGTCACCCGGCGCTGCTCCGCCATGGCCGGTCCTTTCGTCACTGCCGTGTCTCGGCGGGTTCGGGGGTCGCCTCGCCGGCCTCGGCGGCGGCGGCGAGGTCCCGGTCCCTGGCGCGGTTGCGGAGCGTCGAGGAGATCATCGCGGTGACGATGAATCCGAGGCCGATGAGCCCGGTGACGATCTCCGGCACCTCACGGCCGAGGCTGACCAGCATGATCGTGGCCAGCACGCCGATGGCCCAGTGCGCGCCGTGCTCCAGGTACACGTACTCGCTCAGCGTGCCCCTGCGCACCAGGTAGATCGTCAGCGACCGCACGTACATCGCGCCGATCCCGAGGCCGAGCGCGATGATCAGCAGTTCGTCGCTGATCGCGAAGGCCCCCACCACGCCGTCGAACGAGAACGACGCGTCGAGCACCTCCAGGTACAGGAACAGGAAGAACCCGGCACGTCCCGCGGCCCCCACCACGGCGGACGGCCGGCGGCGCACCGGCGCCTCCTGCGGCTCGGCGTCCCTGGCGAGCGCCGGCAGGCCCGTGCCGATGCCTTCCTCCTCGGCCCCCGCGACCCGCTGTCCCGCCTCGAACAGCTCGCCGAGGCTGTTGACCAGCAGGTACGTCACGACGCCGAGCACGCCGGCGGTGAGCACGCTGCCGGTGTCCACGTCGGCGACCGCGGTGGCGCCGACCAGCACCGACAGCGCCACCACGACCGACAGCTGATCCAGCTTGCCGATCTTGGCGAGCGGACGTTCCAGCCACGCCAGCCACGCGAACTCGCGCTCCTCGAAGATGAAGTCCAGGAAGATCATCAGCAGGAACATGCCGCCGAACGCCGCGATCAGCGGATGCGCCTCCTGCAACCTCCTGCCGTACTCGGTGGCGTCGTTCACCGCGAGGCTGATGGCCTCCGCCGGGCTCAGCTTGGCGGTGATCCCCACGATGAGCAGCGGGAACGCCAGGCGCATGCCGAACACCGCGATCACGATGCCGACGGTGAGGAACATCCGCTGCCAGAACGGGCTCATCCGCTCGATCACCTTGGCGTTGACCACCGCGTTGTCGAACGACAGGGAGATCTCGAGGACCGCGAGGATCGCCACGAGCACCAGAGCGCGCGGGCCGCCGAACAGCAGCGCCGCGAGGAGGCCCACCCCGGTCAGGGTGAACGACCAGCCGAAGATTCTCCCGATCATGAGCTGACGTTCACCCCGTAGCCGACGGCGATGGCCCGCAGGCCCTGCGAGTAGCCGTCCCCGACCGCGCGGAACCGCCACTGGTCGCCTTGGCGGAACAGCTCACCGAAGATCACCGCCGAGTCCTTGGCGTAGTCCTCCGTCAGGTCGTACCGGACCACCTCGTCCGCGGTGGCCTCGTCCACGACCCGGATGTACGCGTCGCGCACCTGACCGAACGTCTGTCCCGTCCGCTCTCCGTCGTAGATCGACACGGGGAACAGGATGCGGACGCACCGCGGCGGCACCGCGGCCAGGTCGATCAGGATGGTCTCGCAGTCCTGCTCGGCGGCCCCGGCGCCGACACGGTTGTCACCTTTGTGCTCGACCGACGTGTCCGGGCTCTTGAGGTTGTTGTAGAAGACGAAGTGCTCGTCGGACAGCACCCGTCCGCTGCGGCCCACCATCAGCGCCGAGGCGTCCAGGTCGACGTCCCGGCCGGTGACGTCCAGCGACCGCCAGCCGAGAGCCACAAGGACCTTGCTCAGGTGCGGTCCGGCGAGCGGAGCGTCGCCGCCTTTGGTCAGGCTCACTCCCATATCGGTCTCCTCAGGTGTCGGACTGGTTGTGGTCGTGCCGGCGGCGCTGGTGCCGGTCCAGGACCGACGGCCCGAACAGCGACGCCTTGGGGTCGTCGACCCCGCTGATCAAGGCGTCCATGTAGACGGTCTCCACGTGGTCGTAGCCCCCCTCGATCCGCGTGGTGTACCGCTCACGGGTCTCGTCGACGGTGGAGAGGAAGTGGTCCAGCTCCATGGCGTACGCGTCGCACTCCTCCTGGCGTGCCTGCGCGGCGGCCAGCGTCTGGCCGGTCCGGTGCAGATGGGCCCGGTGCTCGGTGAGCGCGCGGTCGTTGGGGTTGCCCATGCGGCGGCCGAGCTCGGTCGCGATCAGCGCCGTGAAGATCATCAGCGCGGTGACGAGGATGACCGTCGGCACCAGGCCCCAGCCGTCGATCGCGCTCGGCATGCGCTGCTCGTTGCCGTCCGCGTCGATGTAGACGACGTCGCCGATGAGCAGCAGCCGCAGCGACGCGACCGCGCCGATGGCGAGCAGCCAGATCACCGGGATGAGGAACAGGATCACCGGCCGGCCCGCCAGCCCGCGCCGCCGGGTGTCCTCCTGGCCGTGCCTGCGCCGTCCCCGGAACTCCTGCCACTCGCGGAACTTGCGGCCGTACATGTGGGGGCCGAAGACGAACACGAAGATCGCGCCGATGGCCAGCGCGTACGTCATGACCGTCGTCTCACCCCAGTTCAGGAACGTCGCGTAGTAGATGGGGACCTCGACGGTGAGGAGCACGAGCAGCAGGAGGAACGGCACCCCCCACGAGCGCAGCGCCTCCCGCCACCCGCCGCCGAGCGCGATCGAGCTCGGCTTGCCGTCACCCGGCCACTGCGACGGCCCGATCTCCAGGCTCTCGACCCGGCCCCTCGCCACCTCGTGCACGGCGCGGGTGCGGACGTAGTCCTCCGCCACCGCCTCGGCACGCTTGCCGTGCGCCGCGCGCGCGGCACGGGCCTCGTGCTCCTGACGGGCCAGGAGCGCGTGCACGTCCTCGATCGCCTGCTGCCGCTGCGCGTCCAGCACCAGCAGATGCGGCGGCTCGTACCCTTGCGTCTTCAACGTGACCGAGTCGAAGCCCGGACTCTTGGCGTCCGCCGCTCCCTTGGCGACGGCCTTCGCCTCAAGCTCCCCCCAGTCCGGCAGGTCGAGGGGACCCGGACGCCACCGGTCCGGCGGCTCCACCGCCACCGGGGCCTTCGACGGGGCCTTCGACGGGGCCTTCGACGGGGCCTTCGACGGGGCCTTCGACGGGGACTCGGGTAACTCCTCGTGCCTGACCCGCTTGCGCGGTATCAACTGCTTGACGGCCATGGATGTGTTCCGATCTCGTGAGGTCGTGGAGTCACTGCTGGATGTTCAGGCCGCCGTCCGGCACACCGGCCGCGGCGAAGATCGCCGTCCACAGCAGCTTCAGAGGTGGCACGCAGTCGGGCCGGCGTTCGGACAGCAGGTTGAACCCGTAGACGTCGACGGACACGTCGTCCAGCCGGGGGAGGAGGTTCTTCTGCTTCAGCTCGTCGACCTTCGCCTTGCGGGCCGACTCGTCGTCGAACGCGCACGTCTCCAGGTCCAGCACGCCGACGTTGCTCATCATGTCGCTGAACACCACGACCCGCCGCTCGCCGTCCGGCGCCGGCGACCCGTCGAACTGACCGCCGATGACCCGCAGCCCCCCGAGCACGTCCGACCCGCGCGCGTCGTCCTTGGTGCAGGTCAGCAGGTTCTTGGTACGGCTGATGGCCTCGGCCAGATGCGCCTTGCGCACGGTCTTCTCGATGACCGGGTTGTCGTTGGGGTTCTCCTCGGGCAGCACGAACAGCGGCACCGGCGCACTCCCGCACGGCGACCCCTCGGAGTTCCCGGTGATCGCCGCGTACCCCACCCAGTCGCACCCCTTGAGGAAGTTGCGCAGCCGCTGGTCGACATACCGCTCGGCCTCCGGGTATCCACGGAACCCGGTGATGTCGATCACCGCACCGCACATCGCCTTGGTCGGCCCGTCGGCCCCACCCGTACACCCCGCCGCACACGGCAGCAGCAACAGCACCGTGGTGAGCACCCACACCGCCGTCCTGGCCGGCCCCTGAGCGGCGACCACGCGACCGGCCGACCCGGCCCGCCTCCGAGCGGCGACCACGCGACCCGCCGACCCGGCCCGCTCCCGAGCGGCGATCGAGCGGCCCGCCGTCCTGACCCACTCCCATGCGGCGCTCATCCGGTCCACCGTCCCCGCGGCGCGTCGCGGCCCTCGATGGGCCGCGGCATGTTGTCCGACCGCCACAGATCGAGCCACTGTTCCCACGCCTGGGTCGCGCTGTCGCGCACTCCACGCGGGATCGCGTCCTGCAGCCGGACCAGAGGATCCTGCGACCACTCCTCCCGCAGCCGGAACACCGGCGGACGCCACCGGCGCGCGATCTCCTCCGCGTGCTGATGCGTGTCGAGCAGCCCCTCCTTGTAACAGGCCCCGAGGCCGTTCGCCGTCTCCAGCGCGAGCTGCGCCTGCTCCTGGAACGCGGCCCAGCACTGCAACCAGTTGCCGCTCACCGACGTCAACGACGTGACATGCGCCTCGATCTGCGCGTGATGCCGCCGCAGATCGCGCACCAGCCTCTCCTGATCGGCCTCCTCATGCGTGAGCGGCCGAGGCTCCCCCCAGGCGTCCTCCCCGCTCCCCCCGGCCCTTCCGAGCGCCACCCTCTCCGGCCCGAAAGCCATGGTGATCGCCTGCAGTTCGTTGACCCGCCGCGTCAGGGACACCGACGACCCGTGCGCCTGCTTCTCGATCGCGCTGAGCGCCTCCCCACGATCGATCAGCAGCCGGCTCTGCACCGCGTTGAGATAGGCGTCGATCCGCTCGAAGAACACCGGCCGATAAGAAGGATCAATCACAAACACCGGACAAAGCGCCTGATTTCTTCCATCAGCCGCGCCGGCTCTCCGAGCTTCCTCAGAGCTGACCCCGACATCCGAATCACTGCCGTTCCGCACCTGGCGCAACCCCCTCCAGCACTGCGCCTACTCCGACGCTCCTAAGGGTCCGCCAAACGAGATCACCGAACCCCCGATAAATACGGGTTTCACCTCCCTTGAATGGCGGCGGGGAAAGTGAGCCGGTGCGCGGCGTCCGGACCGAACAAATCGGCCCAGTGCTCACCTCGCCGGTGAGCACTGGGCCGATGAGGTGGTCGTCAGACGGCGGGGATCCGGGCCGGGACCGGGAGGGGGTGGACGGCGGTGGTGCCGTGGCCGGTGGGGAGGAAGGCGTAGGTCTGGGGGGTCTGGGATCTGCGGAGGCGGTGGAGTTCTTCGGAGGTGTAGCGGGGGACGCTTCTGTGCCACTGGAGGATGCCGGACATCCAGTCCTTCAGCAGGGAGGCGTGGCGGGTGAGGGTCTCCTGGGTGAGGGGGTCCAGGTCGAGTTCCTTGCAGAGCTTGGGGAGGGCCGTCGTGGTGATGTGGTCGAACTGGGTGATGCGTGCGGTCATCAGGTCGGCGACCATGTCGCGTGCGGTCCAGCGGTCGACGTCCATGAAGTGCTGGATGACCAGGACCATGTTGTGGAGCTCGCCTTCGAACTCGATCTCCTTCTGGTAGGAGAACAGGTCGTTGGTGAAGCAGGCGTAGTCCTGGGCCGCGGTGTCGAGCTCACGCAGAGTGCGGTGGTGCCAGAGCTCGCCGGGGAGGTCGATGGGGGCCGACAGGCGGGCCAAGGCGATGGTGAGGTCGGAGCCGAAGGTCTTGCGGCGCGTCTCGACGTAGTCGACGGGGTCGGGGATGCGGTTGGCGGCCTGGTTGGCGAGCTCCCAGAGCCAGCTCGCGGTGCAGTCGAGGACGGCGGTGCGGAAGGTCTGGCGGTGGGACGGGGACATGGGGGCGGCGGTGCGGCGCCACAGGTCGGCCAGGCCGCGCTCCAGCGGGGTCAGCGGCTCGGGGGTGGGACCGGCGTCCAGGGGGACGAACAGCGACAGGCGGTCGTCGCAGGCCTTGGCGGCGGCGAGGTCGCGGGTCGTGCCGAACACGGCGGGGTAGTAGTCGTCGCCGTAGGTGCCCCAGGTGAGCCAGCAGGCGGAGATGTCGAGGGCCTCAGGGGTGGCGTCGGCGTGGATCATGGCGGCGCAGTAGGCGAGGTCCATGCCGTGGAAGCGGCGCTCGTCCCACAGACCGCCGTGCTCGACACCGGGGAGTGAGTCGAACAGGCCCATGGCGCGGGACCACTCCAGGGAGTGCCGGCGCGCGTCCTCCAGGTGGGGGCTGGTGCGCACGGCGTACGGCATGTGGAGCGCGGGGAGGGGGAGGTGGCCGACGGGTTCGAAGGGGACGTAGGCGTGTTTGCGCGCGCGGCGCGGCAGGCCGGTGCGCACGGCGGACCTGGCGAGTCTCGCCAGGGACGTGCCGACGCCGGTGGGGCCGTCGAGGACGCCGGGGGAGTCGTCGGCCAGGGCTCCTTGGTTCATGTAGCGGCTGGAGCGCGCGTGCCATTCGTGGCCGCCGGCCTGCCAGTCCTGCAGGCCCTTGGTGTAGGCGGCCACGGCGGCCTGCTCGTGGGGCGGGACGGCTCGGTCGGCGAGGAGCGCGGGGATCTCGGTGAGCGCGGTGTCCTCGAACTGCTGCAGGCGTGAGGTCAGCAGGTCGTTGACCAGCTCGGCGGCCTCCTGGGTGGAGCAGCCGAAGAAGCGCTCGAACACCAGCACGGCGTTGGAGTTCTCGCCTTCCTCGCGGACCTCGCGCTGGTAGGAGAACAGGTCGTTGCGCAGGTGGACGGCGTCGGAGAAGGTGTCGCACAGCACGCGCAGCGGCCGGGTGGCGGCCAGCGCGTCGGGGACCTCGGCGCCGGCGGCGTACTCGACGAGGCCGGCCGACCAGGGGGCTCCGCCGACCCTGCGCCGCATCTGGACGTACTCGATGGGGTTGGCGACGCGGCCGCGGTCGATGTTCTCCAGCTCCCACATCGACTCGACCATGAGGTTGTGGGTGCTGGTGACGAACCGGCGCCGCCAGCCCGGTGACATGGACGGCACGGTGCGGGCCCACAGGTCCTTGAGCCCGGCCTCCGCGGGGTTCCCGGGCTCGGGGGGCTCCTCACCCGCGCCGGTCATGAACAGCTCCAGCCGGTCGAGGTGCGCCTTGGCGCCTGCGAGGTCGCGGGAGTACTTGAACAGCTCAAGGAAGTGGTCGTCGAAGAAGAACACCCAGACGTACCAGTCGGTGATCAGGTCGAGCGCGGGCCCGTCGCAGTCGGGGTGGGTGTAGGCGCACATCAGCGCGTAGTCCATGCGTGCCAGGGACTCCTCGGTCCAGACCACCCCGCCGTCCGGTGTGGGGCTGTCGAGCATGCCCATGCGCCGGGCCCAGGCCATGCTGTGCGCACGGGAACGTTCCACATGAGGGTTCAGGCGGGGTGGATAGGCGAGATAGAACTCAGGCAGCGTGAAGGCCTGCATAGGGGGGCGCCTCCCTGTGGCGATTCGACCGATATGTCTAACCGAGGGTGAGCGGAACATCGCCCAGAGTACCGCACCCGGACCCGTCCCAGGCCGGCGCGCGGTAGAGACCTTCGACCCGGGTGCGATTTCGTCCCCGCCTCGTCGTGGTCGTTTTCCCCCGCCGCCGGAGAAGGCAGATCGACTCAATCCCGTGACCCCGCGAGCGTCAAGTTCCCCGCTGGCAGGAAGCGGATTCCTCGGGTCAGCTTGATGACTTTCTTTTCCCTGTATCCGGTTCGCGGCCGGCCGCACAGTTGATTGTGCGGAGACGACTCCGCCGCCGGAAGAAAGGCCACGAGAAAGGGTTCATGCCGATGGCACAGAAGGTCTGGGACGAGCTCGAGGTGTGGGACCGCCAGGAGGTGTGGGACCGCCACGAGGTGTGGGACCGGTACGAGGTCTGGGACCGCGCCGAGCTGCGCCGCGTCTTCGACGAGTTCGAGGTCTGGGACGAGCTGAAGGTGTGGGACGAGCTGAAGGTCTGGGACCGGCTGGAGGTGTGGGACGAGGCGAAGGTCTGGGACTGACGCCGGCGACACCGTCCGCGGACCGGGTCCGCCTGGCCGGGGCCGGCGGCGTGCCACGCCGCCGGCCCGCGGTCGGGTCACCCGGCCCCACCAGCCAGGACGCGATCCGTGCCGCCTCGCGCGGACGAAAGGAAAGGAGAAGGTGAGACATGGCAGAGCCGTACGTCCCGATGCCGGACGACTGGGGGCGGGCCCTGGCGGTCGTGGCCCATCCGGACGATCTGGAGTACGGGCCGGCGCTCGCGGTGGCGGCCTGGACCGCCGCGGGGAAGGAGGTCGTGTACGTCATCGCCAGCCGCGGCGAGGCGGGGATCGACACGATGACCCCCGAGGAGGCGGGACGGGTGCGTGCGCGCGAGCAGATCGAGGCCGCCGCGGTGGTCGGGGTCGACAAGGTCGATTTCCTCGGTCACCGCGACGGCGTCATCGAATACGGATTGCCGCTGCGCCGCGACATCGCCGCCGCCATCCGCACGTACCAGCCCGACATCCTGGTGACGCTGAACCACCACGAACGCTGGCGCAGCGGCGACTGGAATTCCGCCGACCACAGAAATGTCGGCACCGCCGCGCTCGACGCCGCGGCGGACGCGGGAAACCGCTGGATCTTCCCCGAGTTGCTGGAGAAGGGCCTGCGGCCGTGGTCCGGTGTGCGGTACGCGGCCGTCGGCGGTTCGCCGTACGCGCGGCACGCCGTGGACGTCACCGGCACCATCGACCAGGGGGTCGCCGCGCTGGAGGCCCACCGGTCCTACCTGCCGGCCCTCGGCGAGGACCACCCGATGGCGGACGCGCGCGGCTTCCTGCTCGCCAAGGTCGAACGGTTCGGCCGCAGGTTCGGCGGCACCCCCGCCATCGCGTTCGAGATGATCGGCGTGTGACCGGTGGTCAGGCGGCCACCGGACGGGTGCGCTCGGCCCAGCGGATGACCGGGCCGCTGAGCAGCAGGCCCGCGGCGAACAGCACGGCGAGCACGGCCCAGCCGCCGAGGCCGAACCGCTCAGGCAGCAGGGTCACCAGCGTCGGGCCCGCCACGGCGGCGAGCGCGTCACCGGTGGAGAACAGGCCGCCGTACCGGCCCTGCGCGTGGTCGGGGGCCAGTTCGTACCGCAGGCCCCACCGCGCGCCTTCCCCCCAGATCTCGCCGAGCGAGAACACGACCATGGCCACCACCATGATCACGGTGGCGGTCACCGCCGGCACCCCCGCCGCGAGGCCGGTGATCACACAGGCGGCGGCGAGCCCGAGGAACGTCCAGCGTTGCAGCCGGGCCGCACCCGCGACGGTGTCCGCGCCGCGCGCCGCGCGGACCTGCAGGAACACCACCATCAGCGTGTTGATGGCCATGAGCCACGCCGCGAGCGCGCGCGGCGCCTCGGTCTGGGTGACCAGCCACACCGGCAGGCCCACGGCGGCGAGCACCGGGCCGAGACGCGCGATGCCGGCGACCTGCGCGACCGCCAGGTACGGCCAGTCGCGCAGCGACAGCCAGCCGCCGTCGCCGTCCCGCGCCTTGTCGCCGCGCGTGCCGGGGACCCTCGGCAGCCGCAGGTACAGCGCCGCCGCCACCAGCATCGCGAGCGCGTTTCCCCACATCAGCGACAGATACGCGGGCCGCGTGTCGATGGCGATCACGACGCCGGCCGCGAGCACGCCGAGCGTGAAGCCGGCGTTGAACACCGACCGCAGGTACGCCGACAGCTTCACCCGGCCCTCGCGGCCCATCAGGCCGGAGATGAGCGCGCCGCGTGACACCTGGCCGCCGCTGTCGGCGATGCCGAGCAGGCCCACCACCAGCAGGTACGCGGGGAAGTTCGCGACCAGCGTCACCAGGCCGAGCGCGACGACCTTGGCGAGCGTCAGCGCGACCGTGACCTCGCGGGGGCCGAACCGGTCGGCGAGGTGACCGAGCGGCACGTTGATCGGCAGGCTCGCCAGGCCGATCAGGGACAGGCCGATGCCGACCTGGCTGGACGACAGCCCGACCTCGCGGATGAAGTACACGGCCGACCCCGACAGGTACAGCCCGTTGCCGACGCTGGACACGGCCGAGCAGACGACGAGCAGCCGGCCGGGACCCGCCGGCGGCAGCAGCCGCGACAGGCGGTCGCGCAACGACGACGGCGGGGACGCGGCCTCGTTCTCCTTGGTGACGGTCAAGACGTCTCCCATCGTTGATTCGTCCGGACGGCCGCGTAGAGGGTGTCCGTCGTGCAGCCGCGTGACTTCTTGGCGGCGACGGTCCCGATGCCGTAGCCGATGGTCCGCACGCCGAGTGCGGGGGCGAGCTCGGCGGGACGGTAGAACATCGTCGCGAAGTAGACGAACGAGGCGTCGGGGTGGTCGTGGTCGGTGCCGTTCATCAGGACGGTCAGGCTGTCGCCGTCCCTGATGAACAGACTGAAGGCCAGCATCCTGCCGTCCTTGCGCGCCTCGACCACGAGCAGGTCGCCGCCGCCGAAGTGGTCGCGCAGGTAGCGCAGCGAGGTCGCCTCGCGCTCGGGGTCGGGGGTGCCGCCGTACTTGGCGACGAGCTTGCAGCGCAGGCCGATCAGCTCGGCCTCCTCGTCGCCGAACGGCCGTTCGGTGACGGTGATGCCGCGTTCGGCGATCTCACGGAGCTCGCGGCGTACGGCGGTGCGCTTGTTGCGGGAGAGGGTGCGCAGGTAGCCGTCGAAGCCGGTCCAGGTGACCGGCATGTCGCACCGGTCGATCATGGGGACGAGGGTGTGGCCGGTCTCGGCGAGGGCCCCGGCGAACTCGGGGTGGTCGCTGCGCAGGTACAGATAGACGACGGTACGGATGCCGTTGTCCTCGGCCCAGGTGTTCAGCGCGCCGATGAAACGACGCGCCGCCTGGGGGTCCTTGGCGTCGGGGCCGGCCGGCGCGGTCTCGTAGTTGGGGAACATGATCAGCAGGCAGGGGAAGAGGTCCGCCGGGTCGGCGTGGCGCCAGGGGTGCGGGCCGTGCTCGGCCACCCCTTCCGGGGCCGACGCGCCGGTGAGGATCATGTGGGGGTCGAAGCGGGGGTGGCCGTTCGGCGCGTCCTGGACGCCGCCGGTGAAGGCCACCGAGAGGCGGTCGTCGTCGTAGAGCGCGAACGTGCGCAGGCCGCCGGGGAGTCGCGGGGCCGCGAGGCCGATCCATCTGGCGCTGAGCGTCGCCGGGCCCGCGCCGGCCTGGTCGTCCCAGTCGTCCGGCAGGCCGTCCCGCACGACGAGCCCCGATCGGGTTCTCCGTTCCATGACGATGTCCGTCACTGACCCTCCTGGATCCGACCGGCCGCATCGATCCCCACCACTGTTCCGCTTCGCCGGTCGCGGAGCATCTTCGAGAGTGCGGCGTGTCAACGGGCCGGGATGCGCGCCATGTCCCGCGGGCCGATCGTGGCCACGAGGTCGATACGGCCCGCGGCGATGAGCGTGTCGATCTCGTCCTGCGGAAGCTCCTGCGGGGTGAGGAGCAGGACCGGGATCCGGTGGTCGTACCTGAGCCGGTCGGCCAGTCGCGTCCGCTCGACCCGGCCGCTGCCCGGCTGGACCGGCACCGCGAGAAGGTCCGCGCCGTGCGGCTCCTTCAACGGCACGTCCTCGCGGACGAGCAGCCCCACCGCGCACGCGCCCGCCGCGCGGTACGCGCGCACCAGTTCCCCGACGTCACTGCGGTCGTTCACCTCGACCAGGACACACGCCGGCACGGAGGCCGCCTCGCCGGGGGGCCCGTCCGCGACCGCGCACCGGACGTCTCCCGCCGTCGTGGGGAGCACCACCTCGGCGGCGCCGTCCACGGTGGCCGTCCGGCCGGTGAGGTGGAGAGGGCCGACGGTCAGGGGGAGGTTCGCCGGGGTGGTGGGGTCGTCGGTGAGGGTTCTCAGGAGGGCTGTGGTGAAGGCCGGGTCGTGGGAGCTGAGGCGGGAGTAGGTGTTGGCGGTGCGGCGGCTGCGCAGAGCGAAGACGGTCTGGTGGCCGTTGAGGCGGGGACGGAGGCTGAGGGTCTCGAACCACTGGCGGCTCTCGCGTGCCTCGGCCTGGGCCGCGGTGACGACGGGACGGCGGGTGGACTCGTAGTCGGCCAGCGCCGTGGGGAGGTCGCGGCAGGTGGCCAGGGAACGGGCCAGCGTCAAGGCGTCGTCGATGGCGAGCGCGGTGCCGGAGCCGATGGAGAAGTGGGTGGTGTGCGCGGCGTCGCCGATGAGGACGGTGTGGCCGTCGTCCTGCCGGGTGTGCCAGCGTTCGTTGACGATGGTGGGGAAGGCACGCCAGCCCCACGTCTGCGAGTGCAGGGGAGCGCCGCCGAGCTCGCCGGCGAAGATGGCGGCGAGTTCGCGCTCGATCTCGGGGAGCGGCCGGTCCAGCAGGCCGAGCGCGTCCAGGGTGCGGGGGTGGGCCTCGACGATGAACGTGCTCTCGGCGGCGCCATGCGGGTAGGAGTGCACGATCAGCAGGCCGGGGCCACAGGAGCGCAGCACGAACGTCGGGTCGAGGACGGCCGGGGTGCGCATCCACAGGAAGACGGTGGCGCCGGGTGTGCCACGCGTGCCGAACGGGCCGCCGTACCGGCCGCGCAAGCGGCTGCCGGCGCCGTCGGCCACCACCACGAGATCGGCGCCGGCCGGCCGGCTGCGCACGTCGTGCCGCAGGAAACGCACGTTCGGCAGCCGCGCGGCGAGCTCGGCGGCGTGCCGCCGGAACACCCGCCGGGTCAGGCCGAACATGCCGTACGCGCCGGACCAGATGCGTTCGTCCCCCACCACGGTCAGCGTGCGGTCCCAGGTGGCCATGGCGGCGTCCGGAAGCGCGAACGCCTCCGGGTGCGCCGCCTTGACCTTCTCGGCGTACTCCCACGACATCACGATGCCGGCCCCGGGGGAGCGTTCCGCGCGGTCGTACAGCTCGACGGTCGCCTCCGGCAGCAGACGCGCCAGTTCCAGGGTGAAGAACGCGCCGGCGGCCCCCGCGCCGACGACCGCGACCCGGGCCGGCGGCGTCATCGGGGTGAACCGTCCCAGTGGAAGCGCTGGCCCCTGGCGATGGCCGCGCCGCGCGACACCGCCATCATCTCCCCGCTGGCGATCTTCATGATCGTCATGAACTCGGTGAAGTACGGCTCAGGCGCGGCCAGCGACGTCCCGGCCTCCCGCATCAGCGCGAGCCACCGCAGCCGGTGGTCACGGCTGATGAGCATGTGCGCGTGCGCCTGGTGCATCCGCGGGTCCCACGCCGCCGTCAGGTCGTTCTCCCCGTAGATCCGCAGGTAGTGCTCGGCCAGCCGGTCGGCGTGCCGCGTCCAGTCGTGCACGGGGAACAGCGCCGGCAGCAGGTCGTCCTTGGAGACCAGTTCGTAGAACCGGGTGGCGAGCGCGCGGAAGAACGCCGCGCCACCGATCCCGGTGTAGAAGTCGTCGACCTTCGCGTCCACCTCGGACGCGGTCATGTGCTCGGCCGGCTTGACGCCTTGGTCGGCGACCAGCAGGACCTTCCCGTCGTGCGCGGGCACCTGTGACGGCATGGGACCTCCCGTTCGGCGGACGTCCTCAGGCGGAGACCGGCTCGTAGTCCTTGTGGTCGATCGCGCGGGCCCACACGGCCTCGAACGCCTCGAGGCACGCCTTGACGATCCTCGGGTCGTCGGTCAGCTCGTGCGGCCCGTACGCGCCGTCCCCGGTGAAGTGGGTGAACCGCACCAGCTTCTCGTCGAACACCCAGAAGTCGTTGCCGGGCAGCAGCAGGTCGGAGGCGAACCGCCGCGGCAGCCACCGCACGTTCTCCCCGGCGGGGACGTTCACGATGGTGGTGGTCTCGTGCTCGTACCGGATGAACTCGGTCACCGGCTCCGACACGATGCGCGCACGGCGCCAGTCCACCCCGCGTCCGATGGTCTCACCCACCAGGTCGACCCACGCCTGGTGCCGCTCCAGCTCGATGGGGACGCCGGCCTTCCAGTCCACGAAGACCGCGCCTTTGGGGGTGTACTGGTCGCGCATCTCCAGGTGCAGCGCCGAGAAACGGGTCTGCGCGATGAGGTCCTTGAACTCTGGGACCGTCGTCGTCGTCATGATCGACCTCCGTGACGAGCCCCGCGTCCCGCCACGCCGGATCACCGGCACGGCCCGCTGGGAGCTTGAGCCGGGGCAGCCTGCTCGATGAGACCTCATCGTCGCAGGACCGCGGGCCACCCCGCTTCTCCGAGCGTGCGGACCTGTGGCCCGCCGCCGGGACGCACGCCGGCCGCTGAAGGCGTCCCGGCGGCGGTGTCCCCGCCTCAGCCGTGGTCGGCGCAGCAGGGGGTCGGGTCCGGCACCTCGGCCGGCATCAGGCGGCCGTCGGCGGCGGGCATCGTGAGCAGCACGATCTTGCCGTCGCACCACTGCGGCCGTACGAAGTCGCGGGTCACCACCGGGGTGTCCGGCGCCGGGTCGCCGGTGTGCGCCAGCACGACGACGCGCTCGATGCCGGAACGCGCCATGATCTCCGCCACGCCGAGGGTGCCGGTCAGCGCGCCGTGGCCGGGGAAGAGCACGAGGCGTCCCCCGGTGCCTGTGGCGTGCGCGATGGCGGCGAGGGCCGCGCCTTCCGCGAGGTCCTCGGGACCGGTACGGCCGGCGCCGGACGCCGTGCCGGCTCCGTCCGGCAGGGCCGCGGGGCCCGGCAGGTGCGGCACGGTCAGCGAGCAGGCCACGTGCGGCGGGCCGTCGCCGGTGCGGACGAAGTGTGTGCAGGCCACAGTGTCCTCACCGAGGCCGAGCGCCTTCACCAGGTCGTGGAGAAGGTGCTCGGCCTCCGTGAGCGTCCGCGTGCCTGTGTCCAGGCCGAGGATCATCCGCGGGGCACGATCCAGATGGGGTTGCTGTAGAACCACAGGTCGTTCCACGGGTCGGCGTCGCCGTACACGTCGATCGCCGGGCCGTGCGGGTCCACGGCCGCGCCGAGCAGGCCCGGCGCGGACCGCTTGCCGTCGGTGCCGCGCAGCCGCACGTACACCGGACGGTCCACGGCACCCACCTTGTAGGTGAACGTCACGGTGCCGCTGTTCTTGCCGACCTCGTAGGACGACACGACCTTGGTGGACGGCGTGGTGAAGGCGTCGGGGTCGGTGACCGGGCCGGTCACGTCACCCTGGATGACGTCCACACGGGCCAGCGCCGGCACGACCTGGGCCCAGTTGGGGACGCCGGCGAGGGTGATCTCGATGGAGACCTCCACCTTGGCCCCCTTGCGCACGTGCAGCGTGTCGCCGAGGCTGACGCCGAGCTGTCCGGTGCCGGACTGGCGGGCCCGTACGACGAGCGCGCTGATCAGGCCGCCGTGGTCCACCCACACCCGGCCCTGGCGGATCGCCTCCATGACCGCGAGGTAGTCGAACGACCGTGCGCCGACGTGGGTGCGGCTGTAGAAACCGGGCCAGAAGTCACCCGCGTTGACGTTGAGCGTGCCGCCGTAGGCGGGGTCGTCGTAGCGGCCGTCGGCGTTGAAGTCGCCGCCGCCGCGCACCGTGGTGTCGGCGTGGATCGCGTGCGCGTCGGAGTTGGCGGTGATCCACCAGCCCTTGCCCTCGGCGAGCAGGCTGTCCCACAGACCGCCGACGGTCGAGGTCATCCAGTCGAAGCCGCCGAACGTCTTGTAGCTCTCCGGCGGGTAGCCCGGCCAGGAGTCGGCGCCGGGGGTGCTGTCGTAGAAGCCGCGGCCGGAGCCGGGACCGGCGGGCCTGGGGATGCCGGCGGCCTGGTGGCCCGGCGCGCCTTCCATGCCGACCGCGATGCCGGGCTGCGCGTCGCGCCAGCCGCGGATCTCGTGCGGGGAGTCCAGGCCCTTGCGCGAGGGGTGGTTGGCGAGGAACAGCGCGCCGTCGACGCGGCGGCGGCGCACCGAATCGGCCAGGAAGTTCAGGCCGGCGATGGCGAGGGCCTCGTTCTGCGGGGTGCTCGCGCCGGCGTTCTTGACCGAGCCGTCGTAGCCGTTCTCGAACTCCTTGAGTGTGGACACCTCGTTGCGGCCGGGGGCCACGAAGACGGTGCCGTGCTCGGCGCCGGGAATGTTCCACTCCAGGCCCTGGAAGACCAGGGTCTCCTTGTGGTCGCGGCGCGCGGCCACGATGTCGGGGTTGACCTTCTCCACACCGATCTTGGCGTGCGCGACGCTGCCGTGGTCGGTGATGACCATCCAGTCGAGGCCGTACGCGGCGCCGTGGCCGACCTGGTCGCTCACCTTGTACATGCCGTCGGAGCTGTGCTGGGTGTGGATGTGGTGGTCGCCGGCGAGCCACAGGTAGCCGCCGCGCGGTTCCCTGCCGCCTCCGGTGTGCCGCGGTGTGGCGGCCGACGCGGCGGCGGGGGTGCCGAGCACACCCGCGGCGGTCAGACCGGCGCCGAGGAGCCCGGCGCGGCGGAACATCTGGCGCCGGGACACCTGACCGGGGGAGAGCTCCGCGTCGGGGATCGCCATGTCGACGACGGCGGCCAGGTCACCCTGGTCGAGTGCGGCCTCGCTGCGCGGGTGCTCGTGCGGATGATCGTGTGGGTGACCGTGAGAGGAGCCGTGTCCCATTTCCTGCCTTTCGTCCCGCCGGACGACGTCGTGCTCCGGCTACGCACGGCACCCTGGCGAACCGGGCTGAACCGGTTATGAACACGCCAGATCCGTACGGGGACGATTGCCTTGCGATCTTTCGGCAGGTGACGGGTGGTGCGGGTCCGGTCGGGACACGTACCAGATGAATGTTTCATCGGATGTCGCAGGAGGGTCCGCGGCTCCGGAAGTGCGTTTGTCGAGGCCACGGCCCGGCAGGTGGCCGTGGCGGACATCGGGCCGTCGCCGTCCGGGGCGGTCGTTCGCAACGTGCTGTACATCCTCCGGAAACAACCGGACTATGGGAGCGCTCCCACGCCGCGTGTCCGAGCTGGGTGCTGCTTGGCCGTCAACAAGAAGGCGGCGACCCCCCGACATTTACGTGAGGGAGATTTACAAACGATGGGACCCCACAAGAGCTTCTGGCGCAGAGCCATGGCGGGGGCGGCGGTCATGTTCGCCACCGCCGTCGGGCTCGTCGCCGGTCCGACGGCCGCGCACGCGGCGGTCAACTGCCAGGTCACGTATACGAAGTCGTGGGAAGGCGGCGGCGGCTTCGGCGGCGAGATCTCCATCCGCAACACCGGCGACCCGCTCAGCAACTGGACACTCACCTTCCCCTTTCCGAGCGGTCAGCGGGTCAGCAACGGCTGGAACGGCGAGTGGTCGCAGTCCGGCTCCAACGTGACCGTGCGGAACGCGTCGTACAACGGCAGCCAGGGCACGGGAGCCACCTTCAGTGTCGGCTTCAACGGCACCTACAGCGGCACCAACACCAACCCGAGCTCGTTCGCCATCAACGGCACCCCGTGCAACGGTGGCCAGAACCAGACCCCGAGCCTGGTCGTCACCCCGACCAGCGTCACGGTCCCCGAGGGTGGCACCGCCACCTACTCCGTGCGCCTGTCCTCCGCGCCGAGCAGCAACGTGACCGTCACCACGACGGCCGGCTCCGGTGACTCCGACCTCTCCGTCGCCAGCGGCGGCAGCCTGTCGTTCACCACGTCGAACTGGCAGACCGCGCAGACGGTGACGCTGCGGGCCGCGCAGGACTCCGACACCACCAACGGCACGCGGACCTTCTCGGTCGCGGCCAGCGGCATCACCCCGG
Organism: Sphaerisporangium rubeum; assembly: GCF_014207705.1. Classification (NCBI taxonomy): domain Bacteria; kingdom Bacillati; phylum Actinomycetota; class Actinomycetes; order Streptosporangiales; family Streptosporangiaceae; genus Sphaerisporangium; species Sphaerisporangium rubeum. The sequence goes on along the minus strand of NZ_JACHIU010000001.1, from coordinate 5,849,733 downwards.
TCACGGTCACCGCGACCGAGGCCGACGACGACACCAGCCAGGGCACCCAGTCACTGTTGGTCTCCCCGACCGCCGTGCCGGTCCCCGAGGGTGGCACCGCCAGCTACACCGTGCGCCTGGCGATCGCTCCCACCGGCAACGTGACGGTGACCAACACCGCCGGTTCCGGTGACTCGGACATCACCGTCAGCAGCGGCGGCAGCCTGACGTTCACCACGTCGAACTGGCAGACCCCGCAGACGGTGACGCTGGCCGCGGCGCAGGACTCCGACACCACCAACGGCAGCCGTACCATCACGGTCGCCTCCTCCGGCCTGAACTCGATCTCCGTGACCGCGACCGAGGCCGACGACGACACCAGCCAGGGCACCCAGTCGCTCGTGGTCTCCCAGACCGCCGTGACGGTCCCCGAGGGTGGCACCGCCAGCTACACCGTGCGCCTGGCGATCGCCCCCAGCGGCAGCGTGACGGTGACCAACACCGCCGGTTCCGGTGACACCGACATCACGGTCAGCAGCGGCGCGAGCCTGACGTTCACCACGTCCAACTGGCAGACCCCGCAGACAGTGACGCTCGCCGCGGCGCAGGACTCCGACCAGACCAACGGCAGCCGCACCATCAACGTGGCCTCCTCCGGTCTGACCTCGGTGGCGGTCACCGCGACCGAGTCCGACGACGACGGCGGCACGACCCCGACCCGCGTGGACAACCCGTACGTCGGCGCCACCGGCTACGTGAACCCCGACTGGTCGAGCAAGGCCGCGGCCGAGCCCGGCGGCACCCGCGTCTCGAACTACTCCACCGGTGTGTGGATCGACCGCATCGCCGCCATCGCCGGCACCAGCACCGCCATGGGTGTCAAGGCACACCTGGACGAGGCCGTCCGCCAGGACGCGGCCAACGGCAGCTCGGCGGTGACGATCCAGTTCGTCATCTACAACCTGCCGAACCGTGACTGCTCGGCTCTCGCCTCCAACGGCGAGCTGAAGATCTCCGAGAACGGCCTGGCCCGGTACAAGGCCGAGTACATCGACCCGATCGCGGCGATCATGGCGGACCCGGCCTACCGGAACCTGCGGATCGTCAACATCATCGAGATCGACTCGCTGCCGAACCTGGTCACCAACACCAACATCGCCGCCTGCGCCGAGGCGCAGAGCTCCGGTGCCTACGTGCAGGGTGTGCAGTACGCGCTGAACAAGCTGTACCCGCTCGGCAACACCTACAACTACATCGACGCCGCGCACCACGGCTGGCTCGGCTGGGACACCAACTTCGGCCCGTCGGCCGAGCTGTTCGCCTCGACCATCCGCGGCACCACCGCCGGCTTCAACAGCGTGACCGGCTTCATCACCAACACCTCCAACTACTCCGCGCTCACCGAGCCGTACTTCACGGTCAACGGCACGGTGAACGGCCAGCAGATCCGGCAGTCCCGCTGGGTCGACTGGAACATGTACATCGACGAGCTGACCTTCGCTCAGGCCTTCCGCACCCGCCTGGTGTCGCTGGGCTTCCCCAGCACCATCGGAATGCTGATCGACACCGGCCGCAACGGCTGGGGCGGTTCGGCCCGGCCGTCCGGTCCGAGCACCTCGACCGACCTGAACACCTTCGTCAACCAGTCGAAGGTCGACAGGCGCATCCACGCCGGCAACTGGTGCAACCAGAGCGGTGCCGGCATCGGCGAGCGGCCGAGGGCGAACCCCGCCACCGGTATCGACGCCTACGTGTGGATCAAGCCCCCGGGTGAGTCGGACGGCGCGAGCCAGGAGATCCCCAACGACCAGGGCAAGGGCTTCGACCGGATGTGTGACCCCACCTACGGTGGCAACGCGCTCAACGGCAACAACCCCACTGGTGCGCTGCCGGACGCTCCGATCGCCGGTGCGTGGTTCTCCGCGCAGTTCCGCCAGCTCATGGCGAACGCCTACCCGGCTCTGTCCTGATCCGCATCTGAGCAGCGGGCCCCGTCACGGCTGATCGATCAGTCCGAGGCGGGGCCCGCCCCCAATTCGCCGTCGCCTCACTCCCGGGGCAGGGGTCCCGCCGGAAACGGCACCGGGAGAGATGAGGCAACTGTCGCACCGCCGTCCCCACGGCGGTGCGACGGTCGTTTTCCCGCGCACCTTCCCTGAACGCTCAGTGGTCGCGGTGTGCGATCAGGTGGGCCAGTGCGTGGAGTTCGGCGGCGGGCCGGGAGGCCGGGTCGGCCGACGAGAGGTGGGTGAGGGCCTCGTGAAAAAGTTCGTCCACACGGGTCCGGCTCCATGACCGGGCACCCGCCGCCTCGATCAGCGTCGCGGCCCTGGTGAGGTCCGCGGCGTCCAGCTCATGTTCACCGCGGTAGAGCGCGGCGAGGTCGTGTCCGGCCGGGGTGCCGGACGACAGGGCCGCCACCACCGGCAGTGACTTCTTGCGGTTGCGCAGGTCGGAGTGCGTGGGCTTGCCGGTCACCGTGGGATCACCCCAGATGCCGAGCAGGTCGTCCACGAACTGGAAGGCCAGCCCCAGCCGGTCGCCGAACGCGCGCAGCCGCTCCACCCGGCCGGCGTCGCCGCCGCCGAGCAGTGCGCCGAGCGCGCACGCGCCGCCGAGCAGCGCGCCGGTCTTGCGCTCGGCCATGCGCACGCACTCCTCCAGCCCGACCTCCTCACGTGTCTCGAACGACGTGTCGGCCCCCTGGCCCTCGACGAGGTCGAGCACCGCGCCGGCGAGCCCGCGCGCCGCGTCACGCATGCCGGGGTGACCGCTGTCGGCGAGCACCTCGAAGGCGAGCGTCAGCAGCGCGTCCCCGGCGAGGATGGCGTGGCTGACCCCGAAGACCCGCCAGGCGGTGGGCCGGTGGCGGCGGGTCGCGTCGCCGTCCATCACGTCGTCGTGCAGCAACGAGAAGTTGTGCACCAGCTCGACCGCGACCGCCCCCGGCACGGCGTCCGCGGCCCGGCCGCCTGCCGCCTCGGCGGCGAGCAGGACGAGCGCGGGCCTGATCGCCTTGCCGCCGCCTGCGGCCGCCGGACGTCCCTGCTCGTCCAGCCAGCCGAAGTGGTAGCCCGCGATCTCCCTGACGGACCCGGGGAGGGTCTCCACGGCGGCGCGCAGGGCGGGCCGGACCAGGTCGCGGCTCCACGCCAGCACCTCAGGTGCCGGTCGTGCGCCGGTCATCACCCCGCTCATGCGCACCGCCCTTCGCGTCGTGCCGGTTTCCTGTGGTTCCGTTCGATCCCCGTCGCGGCCGGGTCAGTGGCCGATCTCGACGTGCTCCAGCACGCCGAGAGCGTCCGGCACGAGCACCGCCACCGAGTAGTAGGCGCTGACGAGGTAGGAGATGATCGCCTGGTCGTCGATCCCCATGAACCGCACCGACAGGCTCGGCTCGTACTCGTCCGGCAGACCGGTCTGGTGGAGGCCGATGACGCCTTGGTCCTCCTCGCCGAGCCGCATGGCGAGGATGGAGCTGGTGCGGGTCTTGCTGATCGGGATCTTGTTGCACGGCAGGACCGGCACGCCACGCCACGCGGGGATGGCGTGGCCGTTGAGCTCGACCGTGTCGGGGTACAGGCCGCGCTTGTTGCACTCGCGGCCGAAGGCGGCGATGGTGCGCGGGTGCGCGAGGAAGATGTTGGTCCTGCGCCGCCGCGACAGCAGCTCGTCCATGTCGTCCGGCGTCGGCGGGCCGGTGCGGGTCTGGATGCGCTGGCGCAGGTCGGTGTTGTGCAGCAACCCGAACTCGCGGTTGTTGATCATTTCGTGTTCCTGACGCTCGCGCAGCGCCTCGACGGTGAGGCGGAGCTGCTGGTGCGTCTGGTTCATCGGCTGGTTGTACAGGTCGGCGACCCGCGAGTGGATGCGCAGCACCGTCTGCGCGACGCTGAGGTCGTACTCGCGCGGCGAGGTCTCGTAGTCGACGAACGTGCCGTCGAGCAGGGGCTCGCCGTAGTGGCCGGAGGTGATGGCGATCGCCGCCTCACCGAGCTTGTTGTGCGGCGGCCGGTGGCCCGCGCGCTGCGCGGCGACGTGCTCGCGCAGCGACTCCGACTGTCCCATGAGCTCCTGGAAGTCGGCACGCGACAGGCTGAGCGCGGTGGTCGCGGTGACCGCCTTGACGGTGTGCTCGTAGGTGCCGGGGTCGGTGGAGGCGATGGCCTCCTGGCCGTAGTACTCGCCGTCGGCCATGACGGCGAGGATGGTCTCCTCGCCGTACTCACCGGCGCCGATCTTGCTGGCCTTGCCGTGCGCGATCAGGACGACGCGATCGGCGGCCCCGCCGCGCTCGACGATGACGTCGCCGGGCTCGTAGGTTTCCTGCGTGAAGCGGTCGGCGAGCGCCTCCAGCGCCGAGTCGTCGTCGAAGCTGCGCAGCAGCGCGAGCTCGCGCAGCTCCGGCGGCACGACCCGCACGTCGCCGCCCTGCACGGTGAAGCTGAGCCGGCCGTCGCCGATGTCGTAGGTGAGGCGGCGGTTGACGCGGTAGGTGCCGCCGGCGACGTGGACCCAGGGCAGCATGCGCAGCAGCCATCTCGAAGAGATGTTCTGCATTTGCGGCTGCGATTTGGTCGTGGTCGCCAGATTGCGCGCCGCCTCAGGCGCGAGGCTTCGCTGCTGCCGGCCGTTCTGCAGGTTCTCATGCGCGTCGAGCGTCTCTGTCACGAGCCGCACCACCAATCTTTATCGCGTTGCACGAAAATCGCGGGGTACCCGGGATGCCGCCTGCCGTTGGTTCCGGCGCGCCGCCATGGGTCGTACACCTGCCTCGGGAATGCCTGAGGCAGGAGGGGACGATGACGGCGCCGGTCGAGAAGCGAAGACAGCAGAAAGCGGATTGTGAAACTTATTTCGCATCGCCGGGGGGACGAGGAATGCCGTGGAAACGGGGGGTGCCGACTGCTGCCTGACGCCTGGCCGGGGGCCGGACAGCAGCAATTATGCGGCGCTCACTTTGGGGTGTCAATTAAGAATTTCCTCCACCTGTCCCTCCTCTCGTATTAAAGATTTCCCCCGCCTTGAAAAATGCCCGGCTATATGAATGATGCCCTGGTTAAAGGCCGATGAAGGCTTTCGTAGATTTTGGGAGGTTTTCGATAGCTGAGTGCCGTACCGGTGCCGGGGTGGCGCGAGGGAAGACGCGGACCTCGGCGTAGGCTCGCAGGTGACCGCGAGGCCATGGCGGCCCGTCAGCGGGCCCATGTCCGGGACCGCCGGGACGCGCCGCGCACGACCCGCCGCGCCGCACGTGAGGCAGCGTCATGCCCGAGCATCTCTTCCACGACCGCCGGGACGCCGGCCGGGGACTCGCCGCGCTGCTCGGCGCCTACCGGGGACGCCGGGACGTGGTGGTGCTCGCCATGCCGCCGGGTGGCGCGGCCGTGGCCGCCGAGATCGCCGAGGCGCTGCACGCTCCGCTGGACGTGCTCGTGGTCCGCGAGCTCGGCGTGCCGGGACAGGAGGACCTGGTCATGGGTGCGGTCGCCGCCGGCGGCCTGATCACGCTGAACGACGACGTCATCCGGGGCCTGTCGGTGGAACCGGAGGTGGTGGAGCACGTCGCGGCCAGAGAGGGACGCGAGGTGCGGCGCTTCGAGCGGCACTACCGCAGGGGCCGTCCACCGCGGCCGGTCGAAGGCGGCGTCGCGATCCTCGCCGACGACGGCCTCGGCACCGGCGCGCGGCTGCGGGCCGCCGTCCAGGCGCTGCGCCGCCTCGGCCCGGCCCGCCTGGTGGTGGCGCTGCCGGCCGCCTGCGAGCCGTCCGTGCGTGAGCTCTCCGCCGAGGCCGACGAGGTGGTGTGCGCCGTCGGCCCCGCGGCGTTCCTCGCGCCGGAACGCTGCTACCGCAGGGCCGCCGGGACCGGCGCCGCAGAGGTGCGCGAGATGCTGGACCGCCGCGCCGCCGGCCGTTCGGTGGGCCGGGCCCCCGGTGACGAGGCGGTCGCCGTGGAGCCGCTGGCCGGCCGCGCGAGGACCGAGGCGCTGCTCGATCTGGTCGGCGACGCACGCCTGGTGCTGGTCGGCGCCGCGTCGCACGGCACCCATGAGTTCCACGCGGCACGGGTGGAGCTGACCAGGGCTCTGATCGAGGAGAAGGGGTTCGCCGCCGTCGCTCTGCTCGCCGACTGGCCGGACGCCTGCCGCGCCGACCGCTACGTCAGAGGCGCCGGCGGGGACGCCGACGCCGAGGAGGCGCTGCGCGGTTTCCGCCGTTTCCCCGCCTGGGCCTGGCGCAACACGGAGGTGCTGGACTTCGTCGAATGGCTGCGGCGCCACAACGACGGCCTGGCCCCCGGCGTCCCCGCCACCGGTCTGTACGGCCTCGACCTGTACGCGCTGCACCGCACCGCCACCGAGATCGTCGCCGCGCTCGACGCCACCGACCCGCCGGCCGCCGCACGCGCGCGCGCCAGGCTGGCGCGCGGCCACCTCGGCTGCGGCTGCGGCGAGGCCGGAGACCCGGTGTTCGACGCCGCCTGCGGGGCCGGCGAGCGGCGTGAGGCCGAGATGGTCACGCGGCTGGCCTGGCTGCGCCGCGAGACCCTGCGGCGGGCCAGGGAGCAGGGCCTGCCGGCCGAGGACGAACTGTTCTACGGCGAGCATGTGGCGCGGGTCGTCGAGACCGACGGTGAGTACGACAGAGCGCTGTTCCGGGGCCACGTCTCCTCCTGGAACGTCCGGACCCGGCACATGGCCGGCACGCTCGACGCGCTGCTCGATCATCTCGACCGGCGCCTCGACCGTCCGGCACGGATCGTGGTCTGGGGCACCATCCCGCATCTCGGCGACGCCTGCGCCACCGAGGCCGCCTGCCGCGGCGAGCTCAGCGTCGGCCGCCTGGTTCGCGAGCGCCACCCCGGCGCGGCACGCCTGCTCGGCCTCACCACCTACTCCGGCACGGTGACCGCCGCCCCCCGCTTCGGTGCGCCACCCGCCGCCGTCCGGCCGGAGCCCGCGGTCCCCGGCAGCGTGGAGGCGTTGCTCCACGAGACGGGGGCCAAGGACTTCCTCGTCACCTTCCCCGGTGAGGGACCGCTCGACGTGTCCCGGCCCGAGCGGGTGCTCCCCGACGTCATCCCGCCGGACGGCCTCGCCGGCGGCCACGTCCGCGCCAGGATCGGCGGCCAGTTCGACGCGGTCGTCCACTTCGACGAGACCCACGCGGTGCGGCCCCTCGACCTCGCCGCCGCGTTCACCCGCTGAACCACAGAAAGGAGCAGGTGATGGCCGTCAGCCAGAGCACATTGTTCTCCGCGGCGGGTGTCACACTGGAAGGCGATGTCGTGGTCCCCGGCCGGGCCGCCGGTGTGGTCCTGTTCGCGCACGGCAGCGGAAGCAGCCGCATGAGCCCGCGCAACCGTCACGTCGCCGAGGGTCTGCAGCAGGCCGGTCTCGCCACCGTCCTGGTCGACCTGCTCACCCCCGAGGAGGAGCGGGACGAGTCCCGCGCGTCCCTGCGTTTCGACATCTGCCTGCTGGCCTCCCGCCTGATCGCGGTCACCTACGACCTCGCCGGCCGGCACGCCGTGGCCCGTCTCGGCGTCGGCCTGTTCGGCGCCAGCACCGGCGCCGCCGCGGCCCTGGTGACCGCCGCCGAGTGCCCGCGGATCGTCCGGGCCGTGGTGTCGCGCGGCGGCCGTCCCGACCTCGCGGGGAACCACCTCGGACACGTGCGGCAGCCGACCCTCCTGATCGTCGGCGAGCGCGACCCCGTGGTGGTGGGCCTCAACCGGGAGGCGCTCGCGCGGCTCCCCGGCTCCTCGCGGCTGCGGATCGTCCCGACGGCCACTCACCTGTTCGAGGAACCCGGCACCCTCGACCAGGTCACGGACCTGGCCGCCGACTGGTTCTCCCGCCACCTGCCGCCGGGTCCCTGAGCCCCGCCGTACCGCCGGGCTGAAGCCTTTACTGCTGGTTGTCCTGCTTGAGGTGACAACGGCATGTGTACGGGTCGTAACCTGGCGGTCACGGTATATGACGGAGTGTGGTCATGGGTGTGACATCCACCGCGCGGACGGCGGTCGACGAGGCCTTCCGCCGGCGTGACGCGGCGGGGGTGCGGCTCGCCGAGGACGCCGAGCGGATCGCCACCGCGTGCCGGCGGATGGCCGAACGGTTCCGGAGCGGCGGCAAGCTCATCGTCTTCGGCACCGGCGGCGCGGGCACCGACGCCTCGCATGTGGCCGTGGAGTTCATGCACCCTGTGGTCGTCGGCACGCGCGCGCTGCCGGCCATCGCGCTCGGCAACGACGCCACCACCGTCACCGGCGTCGGCGGCCGTGCCGGCCTCGCCGAGGCGTTCGCGCACCAGGTGCGCCGCTACGCCGAGCCGCAGGACATGGCGCTCGGCATCTCGCAGGACGGCCACTGCCCGGCGGTGCTGCGCGGCCTTGAGGCGGCGCATGAGCTCGGCCTGTACACCCTGGCCCTCACCGGCGGGGACGGCGGCCCGATCGCACGCAGCCCTGCCGTCGTCCACGCGCTCGTCGCGGACTCACCCGACCCCGCCGTCGTGAAAGAGATCCACGTGACCGCCTACCACGTGCTGTGGGAACTGGTCCATGTGTTCCACGCGCGCGCCGGCGCGGGGAGGCCGGGTGCCGATGCGCACCACTGAGGAGGACGGCGCGCGCCACGGCACCGACGAGCTGTACCCGTTCCTCGGGTCGAGGCCCTCAGGGAACGGTGACGAGCTGATGGCCGCCGCGGTGGCGTCCACGCGCGAGAAGGTCGCCGAGATCACCGAACTGCGGCGGCGGGTCCGCGTGCTGCACGCCGAGCGCCTGGTGGCCTGCGCGCGGGACATGGCGGGACGGTTCGCCGCCGGCGGACGCATGTTCACGTTCGGCAACGGCGGCAGCAGCACCGACGCGCAGCAGGTCGCCACCGCGTTCCTCGCTCCGTCCACCGGCCGTCCGCTGCCGGCGCTCTGCCTGACCTGCGACGTCGCCGTGATGACGGCGTTGTCCAACGACGTCGGCTTCGACGTGGTGTTCGCGCGTCAGCTCGCCGCGCTCGCGAGGCCCGGCGACATCGCGCTCGGCCTGTCCACGAGCGGCGGCTCGGTCAACCTCGTCGGCGCGTTCCAGGAGGCCAGAGCACGCGGTGTGCTCACCGTCGCGCTCGCCGGCTACCACGGCGGCAGGCTCGCCGAGCCCCCCATGGCCGGCGTCATCGACCACCTGTTCGTCATCCCCTCGTCCTCGGTGCACCGCATCCAGGAGGCGCAGACCACCGTCTACCACGTCCTGTGGGAGGCCACGCAGCACGCTTTGCGCGATTCGACGCCGATCGGCACCTAGCGGAACGGGAGGCGGCATGGCCGTACAGAGCGGGCCGGCGGACACCGCCGGGGAGGAACCCGTCGTCCACATCCTCTGGCTCAACGCCGGCATGAGCTGCGACGGCGACTCGGTGTCGCTGACCGCCGCGACGCAGCCGGCCATCGAGGACATCCTGCTCGGCACGCTGCCGGGCCTGCCGCCGGTCAAGGTGCACTGGCCGCTGCTCGACTACGACAGCGGTCCCGCCGGCGGCGCCGACAGCATGATCGACTGGTACTTCCAGGCGGCGCGCGGCGGCCTGGACCCGTTCGTGCTGGTCGTCGAGGGCTCCATCCCCAACGAGTCCATCAAGCAGGAAGGCTACTGGTCGGGGTTCGGCAACAACCCCGACACCGGCCAGCCGATGACGCTGCCGGAGTGGCTGGACCGCCTGGCGCCGCAGGCGACGGCGGTCGTCGCCACCGGTACCTGCGCGACGTACGGCGGCATCCACGCCATGGCGGGCAACCCGACCGGCTCGATGGGCCTCGCGGACTACCTCGGCTGGAACTGGCGGTCCAAGGCCGGCGTGCCGATCGTCAACGTGCCGGGTTGTCCCGTGCAGCCGGACAACATGTCCGAGACCCTGGTGTACCTGTTGCACCAGCTCAACGGCCAGGCGCCGATGATCCCGCTGGACGAGGCGCTGCGTCCCACGTGGCTGTTCACCCAGACCGTCCACGAGGGCTGCGACCGCGGCGGCTACTACGAACAGGGCCAGTTCGCCTACGAGTACGGCTCGCCGACGTGCCTGGTCAAGATCGGCTGCTGGGGCCCGGTGGTGAAGTGCAACGTGCCGAAACGCGGCTGGATGGCCGGTCTCGGCGGCTGTCCCAACGTCGGCGGCATCTGCATCGCCTGCACCATGCCGGGTTTCCCCGACAAGTTCATGCCGTTCATGGACGAACCACCCGGCGCCTTGCTCTCCACCACGGCGAGCACCGTCTACGGCGGCGTCGTCCGCCGGCTGCGCGGCATCACGCTGCACACGGTCGACAAGGAGCCGAAGTGGCGGTCCAAGGGCCGCGCGCTGCTCACCGGTTACCAGGCTCCCTGGAGCTGACATGGCTGACATGAGGACGGAGCGGAGATGACGACCTCCAAGGAGCGCGGCGAGAGCCGTGAGCTGGTCGAGATGGCCTGGGACCCGATCACCCGGATCGTCGGCAGCCTCGGCATCTACGCCAAGATCGACTTCGCGCGCAAGGAAGTGGTGGAGTGCCACAGCACCTCGTCCATCTTCCGCGGCTACAGCGTCTTCATGAAAGGCAAGGACCCGAGGGACGCGCACTTCATCACCAGCCGCATCTGCGGCATCTGCGGCGACAACCACGCCACGTGCTCGGTGTACGCGCAGAACATGGCGTACGGCGTGCGGCCCCCCGCGCTCGCCGAGTGGATCGTCAACCTCGGTGAGGCCGCCGAGTACATGTTCGACCACAACATCTACCAGGAGAACCTGGTGGGGGTGGACTACTGCGAGAAGATGGTCGCCGCCACCAACCCCGGCGTGCTGGAACGGGCCAACGCCACCGAGGCGCCGCACGCCGCCGAGCACGGCTTCCGCACCGTCGGCGACATCATGCGCTCGCTCAACCCCCTGGAAGGCGAGTTCTACCGCGAGGCCCTCACCATGAGCCGCGTCGCGCGCGAGATGTTCTGCCTCATGGAAGGCAGGCACGTGCACCCGTCCACGCTGTACCCCGGCGGCGTCGGCACCGTGGCCACCGTGCAGCTGTTCACCGACTACCTGACCCGCCTCATGCGGTACGTCGACTTCGTGAAGAAGGTCGTGCCGATGCACGACGACCTGTTCGACTTCTTCTACGACGCGCTGCCGGGGTACGAGCAGGTGGGCCGCAGACGGGTGCTGCTCGGCTGCTGGGGCAGCCTCAACGACCCCGAGTACTGCGACTTCACCTACCAGAACATGAACGACTGGGGCCGGCGCATGTTCGTCAGCCCCGGCATCATCGTGGACGGCGAGCTCATCACCAACGACCTGGTGGACATCAACCTCGGCATCCGCGTCCTACTCGGCAGCTCCTACTACGACGACTGGGCCGGCCAGGAGCCGTTCGTCACCCACGACCCGCTCGGCAACCCGGTCGACATGCGGCACCCGTGGAACCAGCACACCATCCCGCGGCCCCAGAAACGCGACTTCACCGACAAGTACAGCTGGGTCATGTCGCCGCGCTGGTTCGACGGCACCGACATGCTTCCGCTGGACACCGGCGGCGGCCCCATCGCGCGCCTGTGGTCCACCGCGTTGTCGGGCCTGGTGGACGTCGGCGGCTACGTCCGCTCCACCGGCCGCAGCGTGCTCATCAACCTGCCGAAGAGCGCCACCAGGCCCGAGACGACGTTCGAGTGGAAGATCCCCGAACGCGACGGCGAGCTGTTGTCCAACGCGCTGGAACGCAACCGCGCGCGCAGCTACTTCCAGGCGTACATGGCGGCGTGCGCGCTGCACTTCGCCGAGCAGGGCCTGAACGAGGTGCGGCAGGGCCGCAGCCAGACGTGGAAGCCGTTCGAGGTGCCGGACGAGGCCATCAGCTGCGGCTTCACCGAGGCGGTGCGCGGCGTGCTGTCGCACCACATGGTGATACGCAACGGCCGGATCGCCAACTACCACCCGTACCCGCCGACCCCGTGGAACGCCAGCGTCCGCGACGTCAACGGCGTGCCGGGGCCGTACGAGGACGCCGTGCAGAACACGCCGATCTTCGAGGAGAACCCGCCGGACACCTTCAAGGGCATCGACATCATGCGCACCGTGCGCAGCTTCGACCCCTGCCTGCCGTGCGGCGTGCACATGTACCTCGGCCGTGGCAAGGAACTGCGGAAACTGCACAGTCCCCATGCCTACGCCACCGGCTGACGGCTCCCGGTGGCGTACCGATGTGCACGCCACCGGTGAACGCGTCGAGACGCTGATCGACGAACTCGGCCGGCTCGCCGGCCCGGCGGCCCGCTCCACGGCCGAAGACCTCGTGCGCGCGCTCGGCGACCTGTACGGCGCGGGCCTCGAACGCGTCATGGAGATCGTCGTGGACGGCGAGGCCGCCGGGGTGCTGCGCCGCCTCACCGAGGACGAGGTCGTGTCCGGCCTGCTCGTCCTGCACGACCTGCACCCGCTCGGCACCGCGGAACGGGTCCGCGCCGCGCTCGACCGGGTGCGGCCCATGCTCGGCCTGCACGACGGCGGCGTGGAGCTCCTCGGCGTGAGCGTGGACGGCGTCGTACGGCTGCGGCTGGTCGGCGGCTGCGACGGCTGCGCGTCCTCGCAGGCCACGGTGACCGGCGGCATCGAAAGGGCCGTACGGCAGTCGGCGCCGGAGGTGACCCGCCTGGAGGTCGAGGGCCTCCCCGACGACTCGGGCCTGCTGTGGATCCGCAACCGGCCACCCGGCCCGTGTCCGGTCCCGCAGGACACCCCTCAGGACCCGGTTCATCAGGACCCGGCGTCTCGGCAGCCCGCACATCAGGACACCACGCCGTGACCCCCGGCGAGACCCGGCCGCGTGTGCCGGCGCGCGGCCTCCTGCGGTTCAGGGAGCCACGGCCGGTCACCGCGCAGCGGTGCGAGCTGTGCGGCGAGCCCGCAGGGGAGCCGCACGGCCATGTGACGGAGACGGGCCGGCGGTCGTTGCTGTGCGCCTGCAAGGGCTGTCACCTGCTGCTCCTGCGCAACGGCGCGAGCGGCGCCGGCCGGTACCGCGCCGTACCGGACCGCTATCTCACCTTCCCCGGCTTCGCACTCGACCAAAGGGACTGGGACGCGCTGTGCGTGCCGGTGCGCACGGCGTTCTTCTTCCACAACTCCGAGCTGGACCGGGTCGTCGCGTTCTACCCGAGCCCCGGTGGCGCCACCGAGGCCCCCGTGCCGGCCGACGCGTGGGACCGGGTGCTCGCGGCCGTCCCCGCGCTCACCGCCGCCGGTCCGCTGCCGGACGTCGAGGCGTTCCTCGTCGACCGCGACCCCGGCACGGGTTTCACCTGCCATCTGGTGCCGGTGGACGCCTGCTACGAGCTGACCGGTCTGCTGCGCACCCGCTGGCGGGGCTTCCACGGCGGACGCGAGGCATGGGACGCCATCGAGGGGTTCTTCGCCGGTCTGCGGCAGCGGTGCGCGGACTTCGAGGGAGAGGAGGAAAGGGGTGCTTGACATCCGGTTCGAGTGCCGGGGGGTGCGGGCCGACCTGTACGCGGCCTGCCCCACGCTGGCGTTCCGGCTCGCCGTCACGGGACCGGGGACCGGCGCCGTGCACGCCGTGGCGCTGCGCTGCCAGATCAGGGTGGAGCCGCAGCGGCGGACGTACACCGCCGGGGAGGCGGACCTGCTCGGCGACCTGTTCGGCGACCCCACCCGGTGGGGGGAGACGGTGAAGCCGTTCCCGTTCGCCACCGTGCCGGTGCTCGTGCCGAGGTACACCGGCGCCACCGAGATCGACGTGCCGGTGCCGTGCAGCTACGACCTGGAGGTCGCGGCCGGCAAGTACCTGGCGTCACTGCGCGGCGGCGAGGTCCCGATGCTGATGCTGTTCAGCGGCACCGTGTTCGCGCGCACCGGTGACGGCCTCACGGCCACCCCGGTGCCGTGGGACCGCGAGGCGCGCTGCGGCCTGCCGGTCGCGGTGTGGCGTGAGCTGATGGACCGCTACTTCCCCGGCTGCGGCTGGCTGCGGCTGCGGCGCGACACCCTGCGCTCGCTCCAGCGGTACAAGGCGGGCCGGGCCCTCGCCACCTGGGACGAGGTCGTCGAGGCACTGCTGAAGGAGGCGACGTGAGGAGCGTCCCGATGGAGGCGGCCCGCGCGGTGGCCGACGCCGTGCTGTACGAGGGGTACCTGCTCTACCCCTACCGTGCCTCGGCCCCGAAGAACCGGCTGCGCTGGCAGTTCGGTGTGCTGGTGCCTCCGGCGTACCAGGAGACCGCCGAACCGTCGGCCAGCGTCACCGAGTGTCTCCTCGACGGCGGCGCCAACGCGCTGCTGCGGGTACGGCTGCGGTTCCTGCACGTGCGCGAACGCCGCGTCGAACGCGCCGAGGACGGCCGGTTCACGCCGGTCGCCGAGCTGCGGTGCGGCGACACCACGCACCTGTCGTACGACGACGCCACCGAGCGCGAGACCGAGGCCGTGCTCGCCGTGCCGCACCTGATCGGCGCCGAACGCACCGTCGTGATCCGGATCCCCGGCGACCGGGCCGAGGAGACCGTCACCGGCCCGTCCGGCGAGACCGTCGGCCGCGTCGTCACCGCGCACCGGCCCCTGCACGCCGTGCTCGGCGTGCGCGCCGAACGTCCCCCCGGTCCGTACGGCCTGCTCAAGCTGCGTGTCCACGTGGAGAACCGCACCGCGTGGCTCCCCGGCGGCGACGCGCCGCCGTGGGAGACGATGCGGGCCACCACCTGGCGGCAGGACACCGGTGCGTGGGTGGCGCGCGGCGACGGACGCGAGGAGGCGCTGCGGCACTCGCTGGTCGCCGCGCACCTGCTCATCGGCGCCACCGCCGGGTCGTTCCTGTCGCTCGCCGACCCGCCGGAGTGGGCCCGCGCCGCGGCGCGCACCTGCCGCAACCGGCACACCTGGCCGGTGCTGGTCGGCGACCCCGGCCGTCGCGACGTGGTGCTGTCCGCGCCGATCATCCTCGGCGACCATCCCCGCGTGGCACCCGAGAGCCCCGGCGCGACGTTCGACGCGACCGAGATCGACGAGATGCTGCACCTGCGCGCGCTCACCCTCACCGACGAGGAGCGACGCGAGGCCGCCGCCACCGACCCCCGCGCCGCCGACCTGCTCGACCGAGCCGCCGACCTGCCACCTGAGCTGCTGGAACGCCTCCACGGCGCCATCCGTCACCTCGGCCCCGCCGCCGACGTCACGGTGAACGGCCGCGCGATCGGCAAAGGCAGCCGGGTGCGGCTGGTCCCCGGCAAACGACGCGCCGACGCGCACGACATGTTCCTCACCGGCCGCACCGCCGTCGTGGAGGCCGTGCTGACCGACGTGGACGGCGCGCGGCACCTCGCCGTCACCCTGGAGGACGACCCCGGCGCCGACCTGCGCCGCTCGCACGGCCGCTACCTGTACTTCGCGCCTGACGAGGTGGAACTCCTGCCGAAGGAGGCCGGGACGTGAAGACCCTGGTGGCCGGTGTCGGCAACGTGTTCCTCGGGGACGACGGCTTCGGTGTCGCCGTGGCGCGCGAACTCGCCGGCCGCGACCTGCCGGACGGCGCCGTCGTCGCCGACTTCGGCATCCGCGGCGTGCACCTGGCGTACGAGCTGACCGGCGGCGGGTACGACGCCGCGATCCTCGTGGACCTCGCACCTCGCGGCGACCCCCCAGGCACCCTGTACGTGCTGCGTCCCACCGAAGGCGACCTCACCGGCGCGCTGTTCGACGCGCACGACATGAACCCCGAGGCGGTGCTGGCCCTCGCCGGCACGCTCGGCGAGATGACGATCCCCGTGCTGCTCGTCGGCTGCGAACCCGCCACCACCGCACCCGGCATGGACCTCAGCCCGCCGGTCGCCGGCGCCGTGCCGCGCGCCGCCGGCCTGGTGCTCGAACTGCTCCGCCAGTCAGAACAACCGGAGGTATCCCGATGCGACGACACCTGGTGAAGCTCGCCGTCCTGACGGCCGCAGGAGTCCTGGTCTACCGCTCCCTCCCCGACATCAAGCGCTACCTGAAGATCCGCCAGATGTGACCTTTGACCAGGACCGGGACGAACACAGAGACGACGGGGGGTAGGGATCGTGCATGAGTTCGGGATCGCGGAGTCGATCCTCGCGGCCGTGGAGAAGCGAGCGGACGGCCGGCGGGTCTGCCGCGCGCGCGTGCAGGTCGGCGCGCTGCTACGGGTGGCGGAGCCGTCGATCGGCGACGCCTTCGCGCTGGTCAGTGAGGGGACGGTGGCCGAGGGGGCCCGCCTCGACCTCGTCACCCTGCCGGTGCGGGTGACGTGCGCCGAGTGCGGGGCCGCGACCCTGTCGGCCGACCCGCACACCGTCTGTCCCGCCTGCGGGTCCGCCGACGTGGACACCGAAGGCGGCGACGACCTCGTACTCGAATCCATCCAGCTCGCGGAGGCGACCTATGTGCCTGGGGATCCCCGGGGAGATCGTGGAGATGCCGTCTGACCGTCCCGACCTCGCGCAGGTCGACGTGAGCGGCGTACGGCGCGCCGTCAACATCGGCCTGCTGGAGGGGGAGGACCTGGCGCCGGGGGACTGGGTCCTCATCCACGTCGGCTTCGCGCTCTCCAAGATCGACGAGGTGGAGGCCAAGGCGGCGCTCGACTTCCTGGAGAGCATCGGCCAGGCGTACGACGACGAGATGGCCGCGCTGCGCGAATCCATGATCGGCGAAGGGTAGGGTCCGGGATGCGTTTCGTCGACGAGTACCGCGACGCGGCGACGGCCCGCGCGCTCGCCGCCGGCGTCGCCGCGCTGTGCGAGCCGGGACGGCGGTACAAGTTCATGGAGGTGTGCGGCGGCCACACGCACACCATCTACAAACACGGCCTGGAGGACCACCTCCCCGAGGCGATCACGCTGGTGCACGGCCCCGGCTGTCCCGTGTGCGTGATCCCGATGGGCCGCATCGACGACGCCATCCACATCGCCGAGCGGCCTGGCGTCATCATGACGTCGTTCGGCGACATGACCCGCGTCCCCGGCGGCCGTGGCTCCTTCCAGGACGCGGCGGCACGCGGCGCCGACATCCGCGTCGTGTACTCACCGCTGGACGCGCTCAAGATCGCTCGCGACAACCCCGACCACCAGGTGGTGTTCATGGCCGTCGGTTTCGAGACCACGGCCCCGTCCACCGCCATGACGCTGCTGCGCGCCGAGGCCGAAGGCATCGCCAACTTCTCGGTCTTCTGCAACCACGTCACCATCATCCCCGCCATCAAGGCCATCCTCGACTCACCCGACCTGCGCCTCGACGGCTTCATCGGCCCCGGCCACGTGTCGGCGGTCATCGGCTGCCGTCCGTACCGCTTCATCGCCGAGCAGTACGGCAAACCCCTGGTCGTCGCCGGTTTCGAACCTCTCGACGTCCTCCAGGCCGTGCACGCCGGCCTGACCCAGTTGTCCCGTGGCCACGCCGCCGTCGAGAACCAGTACTCCCGCGTGGTCCCCTGGGACGGCAACCCCAAGGCCCTGTCCGTCATCAACCAGACCATGGAACCCCGGCCGCACTTCGAGTGGCGCGGCCTCGGCTTCATCTCGCACTCGGCCCTGCGCCTGCGCGACCGCTATGCCGCCTACGACGCCGAACGTCTCTTCGACCTCCCCGCCACCCGCGTCGCCGACCCCAAGGCCTGCCAGTGCGGCGAAGTGCTCAAAGGCGTACTGAAACCCTGGGAATGCAAGGTCTTCGGCACCGCCTGCACCCCGGAAACCCCCATAGGCACCTGCATGGTCTCCTCAGAAGGCGCCTGCGCCGCCTACTACAACTTCGGCCGCTTCTCCCGCACCCGCGTCAAAGAGGCCACCCGAACATGACCACCGCTCCAGTGGCCCCCCGCACACTCACCCGCGCGAACGAGGCCACCCGCACATGACCACCGACGACCCTTCTGCGGACCCCCGCACGCTCACCCGCGAGGAGCAGGTGCTCGACCGCATCCAGCGGGCCCGCCGCCGCAAGGCGAAGGTACGCGACGAGCTGATCACCCTGGCCCACGGCGCCGGCGGCAAGGCCACCCGCACCCTGATCGAGGACGTCTTCCTGGACGCGTTCAGGAACCCCCTCCTCGAACCCCTCGCCGACGGCGCCGTCACCGGCGAACTCGCCTTCACCACCGACTCCTTCGTCGTCACCCCCCTGTTCTTCCCCGGCGGCGACATCGGCGACCTGGCCGTCAACGGCACCGTCAACGACCTCGCCATGTGCGGCGCCACCCCCGCCCACCTCTCCGCCGGCTTCATCCTCGAAGAGGGCTTCCCCCTGGCCGACCTGCGCCGCATCACCGCCAGCATGGCCACCGCCGCTCGCGCCGCCGGCGTCACCATCGTCACCGGCGACACCAAGGTCGTCCAGAAAGGCAAAGCCGACGGCTGCTACATCACCACAGCAGGCGTAGGCGTGGTGCACCCCGGCCTCACTCTGACCGCCACCGCGGCCCGCGCCGGCGACACCGTCATCGTCTCCGGCCCCATCGGCGACCACGGCGTCACCGTCATGCTCGCCAGAGGCGCCTTCGACATCCAAGCCGACGTCACCTCCGACACCGCCCCCCTGAACACCCTCACCGCACGCCTCCTGGAAACCTGCCCCGAAGGCGCCGTACGCTGCCTCCGCGACGCCACCAGAGGCGGCGTCGCCACCGTGCTCAACGAGATCGCCGAATCCTCAGGCACGGCGATCGTCCTGACGGAGACCCAGATCCCCGTCCGCCCCGCCGTACGCGGCTGCTGCGAACTCCTCGGCATCGACCCCCTGTACGCCGCCTGCGAAGGCCGCATGATCGCCGTGGTCGACCGCGACACCACCGACACCGCGCTGTCCGCACTCCGCTCCCACCCCCAAGGCGCCACCGCCACGGTGATCGGCCGCGTGGCCCCCGACCCCCCGGGCCTCGTCCTCCTCCACACCGCCTTCGGCGGCACCAGAATCGTCGACGTCCTGGTAGGCGACCCCCTGCCTCGCATCTGCTGACCCCGAGCGGGGAACAACCAGAAATGACCCAGAGAAGACACCGTACCCACGGGGGTGGTACCGATGACCGATCTCCCCAACAGCCCAAACAAAAAGAAAATCCGCCAACAGGCCCACCAGGACGCCATAAAAGGCACCAAACTCGCCTTCCAACACCCCCCACCCGGCGACCGCCGTCCCCCAAGAGAAATCTCGGAAGCCGAACGCCACGGCGTCCCCCCCACCGACACCCACGCCACCAGCGCTCTCGACGTAGGCCAGAGCATGACCACCCGCCCCGAACGCCTGTCCCGCGAGAAACACCGGCCCGGCCGCGTCCCCGCAGGCGAACACCCCCGCACCGGCCGTCCCGCCGGCGCCGCCGGCCCGGACCACTTCACCGGCGTCGGCACCGACCGCGGCGGCCCGGTGACACGCCGCTGACCGGCAGGTCCTGGCGCGTGCGTCCCTGGTGGCCGTGGTCCCGTGGCGGGCTTGTGGGCCAGGGAACCGAATGGAATTCTGTCGGCATGGATCGTGTGCGGGTCAACGGGATCGAGATCGCCTACGACACCTTCGGGGACGCCGGGGGGAGGGTGTTGGTGCTGATCATGGGGCTCGGGGCTCAGATGATCAGTTGGGACGAGGAGTTCTGCGCGGAGCTGGCCGCCGCGGGGCATTACGTCGTGCGGTTCGACAACCGGGACGCGGGGTTGTCGACGCATCTGCATGAGGCGGGGGTGCCGCGGCTTCCGGCGGCGCGTGGCGAGGGGGTGCCGGAGGCGCCGTATCTGCTGAAGGACATGGCGGCCGACACGGCGGGGCTGTTGGACGTTCTTGGGCTGGACGCGGTGCATGTGGTGGGGGCCTCGATGGGGGGGATGATCGCGCAGGAGTTCGCGATCAGGTACCCGGGGAGGACGCTCAGTCTCACGTCGATCATGTCGACGACGAGTCCGGATGTGGGGGCTCCTACAGAGCTGGCGCTCGGTGCGCTGCTGGCGCCGGCGGCTCCTGACCGGGAGTCGGTGGTGCGGCGTGCGGTCGAGTCGTGGAAGGTGCTGGGGTCGCCGGCGTATCCGGCGGACGAGGCGCGGGTGCGGGAGATCGCGGGGCAGGCCTATGACCGGTCGTTCGACCCGCCGGGGTTCGGCCGGCAGTTCGCGGCGCTCCTCGCGTCGGGGGACCGGACGGCGGCGCTGCGCGAGTTGTCGGTGCCGGCGCTGGTGATCCACGGGGAGGCCGACCAGCTTGTCCAGCTCGCCGGTGGGGTCGCCACCGCGGACGCCATCCCGGGGGCCAAGCTGCTGACGTTCCCCGGGATGGGCCACGACCTGCCGCGTGCGCTCTGGCCCGACTTCGTGGCGGCGATCACCGAGCTCACCACCCGCGCCGCCGTGCTGTAGCCGCCGGGCCGCGGGCCTCTCGCCGGCGTGCCGTCGCGGTTCCCGGTCGCCGGGTGGGACGGGTCAGACCTCCAGTGCCTCCTCGATGCTCCGCAGGGAGTGGCGGGCCAGGGCCAGGTTGGCGCGCTGGCGGTCGAGGGCCAGGTAGAGGAACAGGCCCTTGCCGCTGCGGCCGGACAGGGGGCGGATGATGTGGTACTGCGCGCTCAGGGTGATGAGGATGTCCTCGATGCCCTCATGGAGGCGCAGGGCCTCCATGGTGCGGAGCTTGGCCTTGATGACCTCGGTGTTGCCGGCGGCGGCGACCTGGAGGTCGAGGTCCTTGGACCCGCCTAGTGTGCCGAGTGCCATGCCACTGCCGTAGTCGACGACGGCGGCGCCGATGGCGCCGTCGACGGACATCATCTCCTTGAGCGTGACGTCGATGTTTGCCATGTTTCCTCCTGGTTGACAGTGATGAGGGGAGAAGGAAGAGCTAGAGAAGGCGTTCCAGAGCGTCGCGGAGCCGTACGAGCACTCCGATGTCGGCGGAGCCGTCCGGTGGGGGGTCGCCGGTCCGCGCGTGACGCCTGGCGCGGCGGGGGAGTGCGGGCTGGACGTCCGGTGCCGGGGGTGGGGCGGTGAGGAGGCCGGCGGCGGCCAGTTCCGCCAGCCGGACGGTGACGGCGCGCAGCCGGTGCAGGGCCAGTGCGAGGTTGGCGCGTTCGCCGTCCAGCCGCAGGTACACCAGCGCCGAGGGGGAGAAGGGACGCAGCAGGTGGTGTCCCCTGTCGGTGGTGACGACGAGCTCTTCCAGCCCCGCGTAGCCGCCTGGCGCGCTCGGCGCGAGAGCGTCGAGGGTGGCACGCAGGCTCGCGGTGAACGCGTCGGCCGTGGCGCGCGGGCCGGGGGAGGCCGGTGAGCCGGACGCGGCGACCAGGCCGCAGGCGTCCTCGGCCACGAGTGCTTCGATCGCGCCGGGGACGGCCAGTGCCTCGGTCAGGCAGCTTTCGATGTCGAGCACGGTGCACCCCTCGCCGGATACGGTCCGTAACGGAACCTGGCCGACTCTAGGGAGATCACCGGGTCGTGTCGGCTTCGGTCAATGGGACGGTAAAGTCCTCGGATATAAGGATCTTTTACTGCGTGGAATGCTTGACCGACCAGGTGGCAGAGCTGCCGTCGAATATCGCTCGGTATATCTCTGCTGATTTACTCATAAAGCGACATATGCGGATGCAACGACGCCGTCACCATCCGCGTCCGTTGCGCGTTACCGTGGGGGAATGGAAAGGATCCTGGTCAGCGCGTGCCTGATGGGGCGTCCGGTGCGTTTCGACGGCCAGGCGAAGACCGTGCACGACGCGCTCCTCGCCACCTGGCGCGCCGAGGGCAGGCTCGTGCCGTTCTGTCCTGAGGTCGAAGGCGGCCTGCCGGTGCCGCGTCCTCCCGCCGAGATCGAAGGCGGGGTCGGCGGGCCGGCGGTGCTGGCCGGCAGCGCGCGCATCCTCACCGCCGAGGGGGCCGACGTGACCCGCCACTTCCTCGCCGGCGCGCAGGCCGCGCTCGCCGTGGCACGCTCCATGAACCTCAAGCTCGCCGTGCTCAAGGACGGCAGCCCGTCCTGCGGCACCCTGCGCATCCACGACGGCACCTTCCGCGGCCGCGTCACCCCCGGCTCCGGCGTGACGGCGGCCCTGCTGTCGGTGCACGGCGTGCGCGTCTTCAGCGAGGCCCACCTGGCCGAGGCCGCGACCTACCTCAAGGAGCTGGAGGCCGTGAAGGGCTGAGACCTCGTCGGCGGGTGGGGTCGTACGGCCGGAGGTTCCGATCCCCCTCGTCAGAGGGTCAGGTCCGGCACCTGCTCGGTCCCCGGCACCGCGTCGTCCCCGATCAGTGCCTTCTCGTCGGGTTTGTGCACCAGCACGGTGTCGATGTACGACCGCAACGCCGCGTCCAGCCCGACGTCCCGGCCCTCGGCCTCCGACATGTACCACCGGTGGTCGAGCACCTCGTGGAACAGCTGCGCGGGTTCCAGCTTGCCGCGCAGGTCCGGCGGGATGGCGAGCACGGTCGGCTGGAAGATCTCGGCCAGCCACAGGTGCGCGACGATCGCCTCGTCCTCGTGCCGCAGGCCGCGGGCCACGCGGAAGGAGTCCAGGTCGTTGAGCAGCCGGCGGGCCTGGTTCTCCTCCACGTCGAGGCCGGTGAGCCGCAGCAGCCGGCGCTGGTGGTGGCCGGCGTCCACGACCTTGGGCTTGACCATGAGCCGCGCCGTGCCGGCCTTGCGGCGGATCATCATCTCGGCGACGTCGAAGCCGAGCGAGTTGAGCCGCCTGATGCGCTGGTCGATCAGGTGCCACTCGACGTCCTCGACGATCTCCTCCTGCGTGAGCTCCTCCCACAGCCGGTGGTACCGCGCCACGAGCTGGTCGGCGAACGCCAGCGGGTCGATCGAGGGGTGGAGGAACCCGCCGGCCTCCAGGTCGAGCATCTCGCCGAAGATGTTGACCCGCGCGACCTCGATGTCCTGGTCGCGCTGGCCCCGGCTGAGCACCGGGTGCAGCTCACCGGTCTCGGCGTCCACGAGGTAGGCGGCGAACGCGCCGGCGTCCCTGCGGAACAGGGTGTTGCTCAGCGAGCAGTCACCCCAGTAAAACCCGGCGAGGTGCAGGCGCACCAGCAGCACGGCGAGCGCGTCGAGCAGGCGGATGAGCGTGTCGGGCCGCAGCGAGCCCGACAGCACGGCGCGGTACGGCAGGGAGAACTGCAGGTGCCGGGTGATGAGCGCGGAGTCGAGCGGCTCGCCGTCGGCGGTGGTGCGGCCGGTGACGACGGCGACCGGTTCCACGGAGGGTGCGTCGTGGCGGCCGAGGTCCCACAGAAGCTGGTACTCGCGCCTGGCGAACCGGCTGTTGATCTCCTTGATGGCGTAGACGCGTCCCGACAGCCGCGCGAACCGCACGATGTGGCGGGAGATGCCTCGGGGGAGCGTGACCAGGTGGTGTTCCGGCCATTCCTCCAGCGGGGTCTCCCACGGCAGGCGGATGAGGTCGGGGTCGCTCGGCGCGCCGGTGATCTGGAGCGGCAAACCCGTGCTCCTCGCTACTAGGGCTACTTGGGGACGTCCGGTAAGTGACGCTAGTCGCTCTTTGCCGTTGAATGCAGGCGATGTCCACTCTTCGGATGGTTTCCCGCTCACTGGTCTAGACCGGGTCAAAGGTCTGTCAATCCTGTGGCGTTGTGTGTCATCATCGGCCGGTGACCTGTGGCGTTGGCGGGTTACGCAGGCGTTTCCGGAGGCGGTGCATGTGCGCGTCGGTCGCGGTCCCCTTGCTGGTCGGCTACAGCTCGATCACGGGTTGGCCTATACCACTTGACGGTGCACGGCGTTGGACGTACGTTCCTCAAACGTTTAGGAAACTTTCCTAATTGATAACTCCCTTCCTGGAGGGTTGCATGGCCTACTCCGCCGGCACGCCGAAAGACATCACCCGGCGGCAGATGCTCCGCCGTATCGGCCTCACCGCTCTCGTCGCGGGCCCCGCGGCGGGGTTCCTCAGCTCCTGCGCCACCAGCGGCGCCGGTGGCGGCGACGCCGCGCCGGCCACGTCCGCCGCGGCGCCGACCTCGGGGGCCAACCCGTTCGGCGTGAAGGCGGACGCACCGCTCGAAGTCGTCATCTTCAAAGGCGGCCTCGGCGACTCCTACGCCACCGACGTGCACGAGCCGCTGTACAAGAAGGAATTCCCCAACGCCTCGGTCAAGCACGTCGCCACGCAGCAGATCTCGCAGACCCTGCAGCCCCGCTTCGCCAGCGGCGACGTGCCGGACTTCATCGCCAACTCCGGCTCCGACCTGATGGACAACGGCGCGCTGCAGACCGAGGGCCAGCTCCTGGACCTCACCCCGCTGTTCGACGCGCCTTCCATCGACGACCCGAGCAAGAAGGTACGCGACACGCTGGTCCCCGGCACGGTCGAGTCCGGCCTGATCGCCGACAAGCCGTACATCCTCAACTACGTCTTCACCGGCTACGGCCTGTGGTACAACGCCAAGCTCTTCCAGGAGAAGGGCTGGACCCCGCCGAAGACGTTCGACGAGTTCAAGACGCTCTGCGGCACCATCAAGGACGCGGGGCTGACCCCCTACGCGTACGCCGGCAAGAACGCCTCGTACTACCAGTACTGGATGATCCTCATCACGGCCGCCAAGATCGAGGGCAACCAGGTCCTCATCGACATCGACAACCTCGCCGACGGCGCGTGGACCCGCGACTCGGTGAAGCAGTCCGCCGCCGCCTGGGCCGAGATCGGCAAGTTCATGGACAAGAGCTACGAAGGGCTCATCCACACCGAGGTGCAGACCCGCCAGAACCAGGACAAGGTGGCGCTGTACCCGTCGGGTTCCTGGCTGGAGAACGAGCAGAAGGACAACACCCCCGGCTCCTTCGAGTACGCGGTGACCCCCACCCCGAGTCTCACCGCGAGCGACAAGATGCCGTTCGAGGCGATCCGCGCCGCCGCCGGCGAGCCGTACATCATCCCCGCCAAGGGCAAGAACACCGCCGGGGCCCTGGAGTACGCGCGCATCATGCTCTCCAAGGAAGGCGCCAAGGGCTTCACCGAGAAGTCCGGCAGCCTCACCGTGGTCGTCGGCGCCGCCGAAGGCCTGTCCCTCACACCGGGCCTGAAGAGTGTCGCCGACGCGCAGACGGCCGCCGGGAACAACATCGTCACCTACAGCAGCTTCGAGAACTGGTACAAGGAGCTGGAGACCGAGCTGCGCAAGCAGACCAACTCCCTGATGTTCGGCCGCATCACCGCCGAGCAGTTCTGCGCCAACATGCAGAAGAAGGCCGACGCGGTCAAGGCCGACTCCTCCATCACCAAGCAGAACCGGACGGTGTAGCCGGATGCGGCATGGCGACCAGGGAGGCCCGGGATGCTGACCTCGGCCAAGACACGGATGTACGGGTTCGTCTTCTCCTTCCTCGTGATTCCCGTCGCGCTGTACGCGGTCTTCGTGATCGGCCCGTACGCGCAGGCGTTCTACATCTCGCTCACCAACTGGCGAGGCATCACGGGAAACCCGCAGTACATCGGGTTCGAGAACTTCACCCGCCTGTTCTCCGACGAGGTCTTCTGGGCCGCGGTGCGCCACCACGCGCTGCTCCTGGTCGCCATGCCGCTGATCACCATCGCCATCGCGCTGTTCTTCTCGTTCCTGCTGAACCTCGGAGGAGGCAGCAAGGGTGGCCGCATGACCGGCGTGTTCGGGTCGCGGCTGTACCGCGTGGTGTACTTCTTCCCGCAGGTCCTCGCGGTGGCCGTCATCGGCGTGCTGTTCCAGGCCGTGTACCGTCCCGACGGCACCGGCATCATCAACGGCCTGCTCGACCTCGTCGGCATCGCTCCGGTCGGCTGGCTCATCGCGCCGGACCTCGCGCTGTGGTCGATCATGGGTGTCCTCGTCTGGCAGTCCGTCGGCTTCTACGTCGTGCTGTTCTCCGCCGGCATGGCCGCCGTGCCGAAGGACGTCTTCGAGGCCGCCGCGCTCGACGGCGCCGGCCGGTTCCGCCTGTTCTTCAGCATCACGCTGCCGCTGATCTGGGACACCATCCAGGTCGGCTGGGTCTACCTCGGCATCGCCGCCTTCGACTGCTTCGCGCTGGTGCAGGTGCTCTCGGTCGACCGCGGCGGCCCCGACAACGCCACCACCGTGCTGCCGCTGGAGATCTGGCGCAACGCCTTCACCTTCTCCAAGTTCGGCTACGCCTCCGCGATGGGTGTGGCCCTGTTCTTCCTGACCCTCACGTTCGCGGCGCTCAGCCTCCGCGTGACACGCCGCGAGAGGATCGAGCTCTAGATGGCGACCTCCACCGACACGGTACGGCGGGCCGCCCCGCGCACCGCCACCCGTCCGGCCCGTCCGAAGAACCCCCTCGGCGTCTTCGGCGCACTGTCCCACCTGGCCCTCGTCGTCTGGCTGATCCTCGTCGTCGGCCCCATCCTGTGGACGTTCCTCGCGTCCTTCAAGACCAACGCCGAGATCGTCGGCGACGCGCCGCTCGCGCTGCCGGCCACCTACTCGTTCGACGCCTGGGTCCGCGCCTGGGACAAGGCCCACATCGGCCGCTACATGCTCAACACGGTCTTCGTCGTCACGATCAGCACCGCCTTCACGATGCTGTTCGGCGCCATGGCCGCGTACGTCCTCGCGCGCTACCGCTTCTTCGGCAACCGCCTCGTGTACTACATGTTCGTCTCAGGCCTCGCGTTCCCCGTGTTCCTCGCACTGGTCCCGCTTTTCTTCGTCGTCCGCAACCTCGGCCTGATCGACACCCACCTCGGCGTCATCCTCGTCTACATCGCCTACTCACTGCCGTTCACCGTCTTCTTCCTCACCGCCTTCTTCAAAACCCTGCCGACCTCGGTGGCCGAAGCCGCCATGATGGACGGCGCCTCCCACACCCGCACCTTCTTCCAGATCATGATGCCGATGGCGAAACCAGGCCTGATCAGCATCACCATCTTCAACATCCTCGGCCAGTGGAACCAGTACCTCCTCCCCATCGTCCTCCTCTCCGGCGGCGTGGAGGACAAATGGCTCATCACCCAAGGCATAGCCAACATCAACACCAACGCCGGCTACGAAGCCGACTGGCCCGGCCTCTTCGCGGCCCTGAGCATGGCCATCATCCCCATGCTCATCGTCTACATAATCTTCCAACGCCAGATCCAGTCCGGCCTCACCGCCGGCGCCGTCAAGTGAGTGCTCGCACACGCGACAACGCCGCCACCACGTGAAATGATGATCGGCATGGAGAGGCTGGACGACGACGCGATCACCGCACGCCTTCGTGAGATCCCCGACTGGCACCGCGAAGGCGACGAGATCCGCCGCACCATAGTGGCCCCGGACTTCCGCACCGCCATAGCGGTTGTCAACGACATCGCCGAGCAGGCCGAAGCCCTCAACCACCACCCCGACATCGACATCCGCTGGCGCAAACTCCACCTCACCCTCACCACCCACGACGCCGGCGGCCTCACCCAGAACGACTTCGTCCTGGCCCTCCGCATCGACACCATCGCCGCCGACCACGCCGCCTCCTGACCTTCAACGTCCAACTCCCAGAACTGGGAGATCCTGGGAGTTGACTGGGAGTACGTACCGGCCGTCCGCGCACACCCCTCAGACGCTGGGGATTCACCCGGCTCAACTCCCAACTCCCAGAACTGGGAGAAGCTGGGAGTTGGCCGGGAGCAGGGACTACTCTGGGTCAGGACCTGAGCGGACCGGCGCCGTCGACGGCCCCGGTCCGCAGCGGACCAGACTTCCGGCACCCTCCTCGCGAGCCGAGAACTCCGCTCCGATCCTGGAGCACACATTGGAGATCGAATGCGCAGGCCAGAGACCCCACCGCCACTAGCTGAACTGTTGCAGCGCATGCTGGCGAACGATTCTCTGGCCGGAGCCATCGATCACCATCTGCTCGCCGCCAACCAGACGCCTTACTACCACTGGGACGAGATCCGTCATCGCTCCGCACCCGACCACCTGACCCGGGAGGACTGGTGGGCCGTGATGAAACTCGCTCGCCGGACCATGGCCCGACGGGTCCCGTTGCTCGATGTCCGTGGAAGACATTTCACCTATGCGTTGCCGGACGATGTGCTTCGTGAGAACGAGTTCGTCAGCATCAACACCGGAGGACACATAAGCCTGAGTGAGGAGGTCACCAACCCCGCCACACGTGACAGATATCTCGTCAGTTCTCTGATCGAGGAGGCGATAACCTCAAGTCAGCTCGAAGGCGCGAGAACAGAGAAGCGCGTGGCGACCGAGATGATCCGCTCCGGCCGGGAACCACGTGATCGTAGCGAGCGCATGATCCTGAACAACTACCATGCGATGGAATTCGTCGGCGAGATTCGCTCTGAAATCCTGACACCGGACATCATCTGCCACATCCATCGCATCGCGACCGAGGGCACACTGGACACCCCCGACGCGGCGGGACGGTTCCAATCACCCGCAGTTCCCAGAGTGGGTGTGTACGACAACACGGGGGAGCTGCTCCACGAGCCGCCACCGGCCGAGCAGCTTCCCGAGAGGATGCGGCGTCTCTGCGACTTCGCCAACGGCGCCGACGGCGGAGGCTACCTTCCTGGCGTCGTCAGGGCCATCATCATTCACTTCATGATGGGGTACGACCATCCTTTCGAGGACGGCAACGGCCGGACGGCCCGGTTGCTTTTCTACTGGTCGATGCTGAACCAGGGATACTGGCTCACGGAGTTCATCTCGATATCGAGCGTCATCAAGAAGTCCCACGCACAGTACGGCCGCGCCTATCTGTTCACCGAGTCCGATGAGAGTGATCTGACCTACTTCCTGCTGTTCAACCTCAAGGTGCTTCATCAGGCCATCGACGCGCTCAACCTCTATCTCGAACGCAAGATGGCCGAAGTCAGGGAACTACGCACCAGGCTGCGCCGCGACGCCGGCCGCTTCAACACCAGGCAGCTCGCCCTACTGCACAACGCGCTGAAGAACCCAGGAGCGACCTACTCGGTGCAGTCCCACCGCGCATCCCATCGCGTGTCGGCGGAGACCGCGCGTCAGGATCTGATCGAACTGGAGAAACACGGTCTCCTGGAGAAAGTGCGTGTGGACAAGCGGTTCATGTACCACCCGGCACGCGATCTGAACGAGGCCATCAAAGGGCTTGAGTCCTAGCGCCGGTCCTCATCTCCACGACACCGGCGGCCGCACTCCACGAGACTTCACCCTGGCCTTGCGCATCGACACGATCGCCGCCGACCACGTCGCGTCCTGAACCTTTCGGCGGTTTCGGCATGGCCGCAGGCTTTCGCCGCAGCGTGATCCCCGTGTGCCTCTCCAAGGCGCCGATCACCGGTTGACACCACTCGCTGTGCTTCGCACACTCCGCTGTGAGATCTCCCGTACAGCACTTCATGGATGACGCACGTCCCCTGCTCCTCGCACGGTGTCCCTCCGGAGGAACCACCATGGCCGTCCATCCCTTGCGCCGCGTCCTGGCCGTCACCGCGGCGGTCGTCTGCGCTGCCGCTCTCGCCGTCACCGCCACCCCCGCCTCGGCCACCGACGTGACGCTCGGGTCCGCCGCCGCCGCCACCGGCCGTTACTTCGGCGCCGCGGTCCAGGAGCGCCTCCTCACCGTAACGCCGTACACCACGATCCTGGACCGGGAGTTCACCTCGGTCACTCCCGAGCTGGAGATGTGGTGGAACGTCATCCAGCCGACCAGGAGCTCCTGGAACTTCGGACCCGCCGACCGTGTCGTCGAGTACGCGCAGGCCCACGGCATGCGGGTCCGCGGCCGGCTGATCACCTCGTACGGCCTCCCCGCCTGGGTGAACAGCCTCCCCACGGCGAGTGACGTCAACGCGGCGCTCGTCACCTTCATCAGAACCGTGATGACCCGCTACCACGGGAAGATCGACACCTGGGACGTCGTCGGTGAGGCCTTCTCCGACAACGCGAGCGCCACCCGCAGGCCCGGTATCTTCCAGAGCCGCCTCGGCGACAGCTGGATCGAGCAGGCCTTCCGCGCCGCACGCGCCGCCGACCCCGAGGTCAGGCTCTGCTACAACGACTACGGCATCGAGGACATCGACAAGCGCAAGTCCCAGGCCGTCTTCAGCCTCCTGCGTGACTTCCGCGCACGCGGCGTCCCTGTCGACTGCGTCGGTCTCGAATCCCACTTCACCGGCAGCTTCCCGTACCCCGCGAACTTCCGCCGCACCCTGGAGACCTTCGCCTCCCTGGGCCTGGACGTCCACCTCACCGAACTGGACGTCGCCGGCACCGCTCCGGCACAAGGAGAGACGTACCGCTCCGCCATCTCGTCCTGCGTCGCCGTCCCCCGCTGCAAAGGCATCACCGTCTTCGGCGTTTCCGACCAGCACAGCTGGCGCTCCAGCGAAACCCCACTGCTCTTCGACCGCTACTACAACAAGAAGCCGTCGTACTACGCCGCACTGTCCGCCTTCCCGATGCCGGTGACCCCCACGACGCCGTAGCCCGGCCGCACACCGTCCTGACCCGGCCGCTCACCTCCGAGCGGCCGAGACCGGGTCGCGTCCGCGGAGCCGGTGAGCGGGACGGCCAGGGAGGACGAGCCGGGAACGACAGATCCCTCCCAGAAATGCGGAGATACCGGCACAGGAAGGTGAAAGGTAACCGAGGTCCGTGGACGCAGGTGGAACGGTGGTCTAGGCTCTGACGTCGCCGGTCCCGGACGACGGGGAACCGCCGTCCGGGACTTCTGCCCGCTCGGTGTGGTTCAGCAGATGATCTGTCCAGGACCCCGCTGAACGTCCACCGAGTCGGCGATCGCACCACCCGGGGGCATCGCGGCCGATGTCCACCTGGCCACCGCCGCGCTGCCTCCGGCCGTGCCACCGGAGGCGCCGTGCGCGCCTACGGAGGCGAGATAGTCGGTCAGTTCGGCGCTCAGCGTCACCGCTCTGACCTTGAACCAGCCGTCCGGCGGCCCCTCAAGCGGCACCGTCGCCTGCCAGTCGCCGCCGACGACCCGCACGACCGGGAAGAACGTGATGGCGCCGTCCTTCGGATAGGTCTGCTGGACCGCGAGGACCAGCCGGTCACCTTGTTCCGGGACACCGTGACCGCGGACGGCCAGGCAGGGTGCCGCCTTGGCGTGCGTACCCTCCGGCGGGTGCTCTATGGTGACGTCGCCGGTCGGGGGACCTGCCGAGAGCACCGGGCCGAGCCAGGACGCGGTGACCGCGACGGCCACTCCACTGACGAAGGCCCCGAGGTGCCGGCCGACGTACCTGGCGAACGTCTTGCCGCGCCGTATCCATGGCGGGGGTGGTACCGCGGGCTCGCTATTGGCAGGCTCGCCTCCTTGGATGCGAGTTTCAACCATATCGCGGCTTATCCCTCCCTAATCGCTTTTACAGTGGTCTTGTGAGGCCACAGCGTATGGCATGCAGCAGGGACAGAAGGAAACTATGAAGATTTTTCGCGAGAGGTTCGCACTTTTACCGGCTGGCCAGGTCGAACAGCTAGTCTAGCTAGTTCCCAACGTGTCGTACCATCGTGCCTTATGGCACGCTATGACCGATTTGTCGGGAAGAATCGATCAGGCTAGCGATCTCCAGAGTAGTCCCGCAATTGCGAGAACGTGCAGGTGTTGCTGCAAATGCACGTGCAGATGAACGGGCTGACACGGACGGTAATGGGGCAGGCTGCGGTGTTTGCCCGGCCTCGCGGATGCATCCGGAGGAAGCGGGCCAACTACCCCTAATCCCTCACATGTCAGAGCGCCTGAGTTGTTTTCGCAGCTCAGGAAAGCAGCCTTACCAGATGTTGCATATGCACACTCGTTCAGCGCAACCCACATAGCTCACTTAACGGACAAATAGGCAGGACGGCCAGAGCCACCACGCGCGCGATCAGCTCTCGACACCGCCGAGGAGCTCGACGACCCGCGTGGTGGCGGCGTGGTCGGAACCGAAGAGTCTGACCAGATCGTCACGGAGAGTGGACAAGGTTCGCTGAGCCTGACCGGTGTGGCCGGCGCGTGCTTCGAGTTCGCCGATCTGGCGGCGCAGCACCAGCAGGCGTGGGTCGTCGGCCGGCCAGCGGGTCAGTTCGTCGGCCAGCAGGTCGCGCAGCACGTGCAGCGCGAGATCGAGATCCTC
Organism: Sphaerisporangium rubeum; assembly: GCF_014207705.1. Lineage (NCBI taxonomy): Bacteria > Bacillati > Actinomycetota > Actinomycetes > Streptosporangiales > Streptosporangiaceae > Sphaerisporangium > Sphaerisporangium rubeum. The sequence continues at coordinate 5,817,657 of NZ_JACHIU010000001.1, read as the reverse complement.
CGTGTGGTCATGGCATGCCGCTTCCTGCAGCCGGCGCTGGAAGACCCGCTCCAGGTCCGGCTCCGGCAGCGCGAGCAGGTCGTCGGCCACCCTGTGGTACTGCTCGGCGGCGGCGTGGTGGTCGCCGGAATCCAGCAGGACGTCCGCGAGGCGCACGCGCAGGTCGGCCGTCTCGTCGGGGTCGAGCCTGCCGTCGGCCCACCGGACGGCCTCGCGCGGCACCTGCGCGGCGTCGTCGTACTGTGACCGCCTGAACAGGGACTACGCCTGGCGGCGCGCGAGTGCGACGTCGTCACGGGTGGCGTCGTCGGCGCGCACGACGGGAGCCGAGGTCGGGCCGCCGGTGAGGGTGCGAGCCGCGGCGTGCGCGTACACGCGTGCGGGGTTCGGACGAGGGTCGGTCATGTCGCCGAGCGGTCCGGTTCCGGTGAGGTACGTGAAGGACGGTCCATCCATCTGCTGGACATCGAGAACCTGACGGCGTCTCCCAGGCCGACCACGGCCGAGGTGACCAGGACCATGGCCGAGTACCAGGACCTGGTGCTCATCGGCCCCATGGACCAGTTCGTCGTCGCCGTGAATCCCCGGTCCATGGTGAACGTCGGCGTCGCGCTCCACGGCGCGCGACTGCTGATCCGTTCCGGCCTCGACGGCGCGGACAGCGCTCTCGTCGACACGGCCGTGGCCGACCGCATCGACCTGCGTTTCGAGCGAGCCGTCATCGGCTCCGGAGACGGCTATTTCACCAGCCTCGCCATCTGGCTCACCGAGGCCGGCCTGCACGTCACCGTGGTCAGCCGTCCCGAGCGCCTGAATCGCCGCCTGCACGCCACGACCGGCGACGTGACCTACCTCCCCCCTACGGTGGCCCTGGCCGCCTGACCCCCAAGGACCGACATGACCTATCCGCCGCAGCCGCCGACCCCCCCCGCCGGGGGGTCTCCGGCCTCGCGGTCATCTTGATCGCCGTCCTCGCGCTCGGCGCCGGCTGCCTCGGCGGCATAGCCCTAGGCGCCGCCGGCTCCGCCCCGTCCGCCACGGCCCCGCTGGTGGCCGCCACGGCCACCAAGTCCCGAGCCGAGGTCAAGCAGCCCCGGCCGGACGACACACAGCTACCGGACCCCGCCGAGCCGAAGCCCCGGTACGTCAAACTGCCGGACTTCACCGGCCAGAACGCCGCCGTGGCCAAGGAATGGTTCGCCGACCGCGGCTGGGACGAATGGGACGACATCAAGCTCGGCTCACAGGACCGCTACGACACCTTCGTCGTCCTCCCGGAGAACTGGACCGTCACCAAACAGTCCCACCGTCCGGGAACCAGGGTCAAAGTCGGCACGACCATCGTCCTCACCTGCACCAAGCAGTAGAGACCCCGTACCGTCCTCTTCTCTCGCCGGAACGAACCACCGTCCCGGCCAGGCGACGCGCCTCGGAGCCCACGAGAAACCGGCGACCCCCGAGGCGCGCCGTCTCAGTACCTCACCCGGTCAAGCCAGACCACCGTCCCGCACACCCCTGCGGAACGCGTGCCATCCGTCCGTCCCGACCACAAGCACCGGTCCGGCCGGATCCTTACTGTCCCGCACACCTCGGCGTCCGCCGGCCAGCGAAGCGATTTCCACGCAGTTGCCGCCATTGCCGCCGGAGTACGAGGACTTGGTCCAGGTGGCGCTGGTCAGGTCGTCCATGAGGTGTGGCCCTCCTCGTCGCGTAGAGGTGCGGTATGTCACTCGGAACGGATGTGTCTCGGAGACTGCTCGAAAGAGCCATCCGGGACCTTGTGCCTGGGCCTCAGATCAGGCTGCCGTCCTTCACCACGGCGCAGAACGCCGTCCAAGCGACCGCGTCGACCATGAAGGCAGGTCCTGCGGGGTTCTTGCTGTCGCGTACGCCGCGGCGTCCATCAGTGAGGGATGCCACCTCCACGCAGTCACCGCCGTTGCCGCCGGAGTACGAGGACTTGATCCAGGTGGCCTTGGTCAGCTCATCCATTTTTGTGCCCACTCCTTAATCAACTGTTTCGATCCAGCTTGTGGAAGTGCGTGGATCCTGATCGCGTCGTACCTTGTACGCAGATTACGGACATCCTCTGGCGATGCGATGACCTTGCCTTCGTTGGCGGATTCCAGGTAAGCGACATCTTGGCCTTGGACGTTGGCCAGTATGAACGCTCCTAGCAATCCTGGGGTGCAAGCTGCCTCGAATGGGACTATCTGGATCGCGATACATGGGTGATCCGACATGGTCACGAGATGTTCGAGCTGCTTGCGCATGACCGAGGCTCCGCCGATGGGTCGCTGGAGGACGACCTCATCCAGTACGGCCCACATCATAGGGGGATCTTCGCGCTCGAAGATGGTCTGCCGATCAAGTCGTGCGGTGACGGCTTGATCGAGCTTGGAGCGTTGGAATTGGGGCTCACCCTGGAAGAGAGTTCTCGCGTAATCCGGAGTCTGGAGCAGTCCCGGGACCAGGGAGTGCTGCCAGGAGTGCAGAGTCGTGGCCTTCAGCTCCGCCTCCAGCCAGGGGATGAACCAGAGCTGTACGCCGTCCGCTCTGCACTCGTCCCACATCCGGAGAAGGACGCCGTTAAGTTGCAACTGGTCGTCGACGCGCTGAGCGAAGTCCGCTTTAGGCATTCGGCGGCCGGTTTCCACCATGCTTACCAGACCTCCGGAATATCCGATTTTTTCGGCTAGTCCCTCCTGGGTGAGGTGAGCCGAGAGCCGACGTCGCCGCAATTCGTACCCGAATCGGTGGACAGGGGAGGTCTCGGGGTTGTGCTCGTGCTTGTCGGTCATGTCGTCTCCCTATAACAGGACTCAACGAGCGACATACGAAAGTGCCGAGTGTTGGTTGTAGTCGTTCCCTTACGCAGCGTAGGGGAAAAGTTCACTCTGGGAGGGTCGTTTAAGAAGACCGGAAGGCATTCACCGTGGGACGACAACCTCAGGTGCAAATAGCGCCACAGATCAACCCGCAACGTCCCTACTCCGCTCTCATCGCGGCAGAACGGATACGCGAAGAACTGCGCCGGTACGGCATCGTCAGCGACGTCAACGGCGACGCCACCGCCGCCTGCGTCGCGATCCAGGCCGGCCTGGTCGTCTGGGTCCGACCCGGCGCCGGCTTCTCCTGGTGGTCAGGCAACTGGTCGACCAGAGGACGCAAACGCTACGCCTGGGGCCCGCCACACGACCCGATCTCAGCGGCCCGCCGCGTGGCCCAGCGCTACGCCGAGGCGTACGCCGACCACCCCCACGCCACCCTGATCATGGACCTCCTCCACAACACCGACCCCACCGCCGACCCCCTCCAACTCGCCACCGACAGCACCCTCACCCACCCCACCCCCCGCGAGGTCCTCGTATGGCCGCTCTGAACGAGGACCGCCCCTCGGTCCGCACCACCCCGATCTCCGCCACCACCGCCGCCGACGACGCCGAACTCCTCAACATCCTCAAACGCGAACTCGACCCCTACAACATCCCCACGACCATCACCATCCGTCCCATAGACCCCACCACCAACCCCCGTCCCGGCCGCACCCACCTCCCCACCGAACTCCAGACCCTCGCCGCCGACCACCGACCCTGCGCCTCAGTAGTAATAGCCGACATGCCAGAAGGCCGCTTCTACTGCGTAACCCCCACCGACCGCCCCTGGATCCGCTTCCCCCTCCACCACGTGGTGGAAGCCGCCGCCTACATCCGCCTCATCGCCTGGGACCACGACCGACCAGGCCCACGGTGACCACGAGACCAACTGGCTGTTCTATTATCGAACAATGGGCTCTGTGGAGAGAAACGAGCTGGGTGAGCGCGTCGCGCTCGCGCGGCAGCGTGCCGGAAAGACGCAGGCAGAGCTTGCCGCCGAGGTGGCGCTCGACCGGTCCAGCCTTGCGAAGGTGGAAAACGGCACGCGCCGCGTCTCCGCTCTGGAGTTGGCGCGCATCGCGGAGGCCGTGCACGAGCGGATCGAATGGTTCTTCCGGCCCGCACCGCCTGCTGTGATCTCCCATCGCAACCAGCAAGAACCTGGCGCGGCGAGTCCTGCCATTGATCGGCTGATCGAACGAGCCGCGCGGCACGTCGAATTCGTCAACAAGCGTGCCGGACAGGCACTGCGAGACATCGGCACGCTGCCTCGTCCCGGCAGCTTGGCTGAGGCGGAAACTTCCGCAGCCAAGGCTCGCACCCTCCTGGGGGTCGAGGCAGACGGTCCGGTTTCGGCGCTCGTCGATCGCATGGCCGCAGAGGTGGGCTTGTTCGCCTTCTCCTTCGACCTTGGCGCCGATGCCGCGGATGCCGCCTCCATGCTGCTCCGGGAAGGCGGCATCGCGATCGTCAATGGTGCGCGCCAGGTCGGCCGTCGCAGACTGGCCTTGGCGCACGAGCTGGGCCACTACCTGTTCGCCGACGAGTACACCGTCGACTGGCGGGTCGCCGAACAGGACGGTGTCGAAGGCTGGGAGGCGCGCCTGGACCGGTTCGCTCGCGCGTTCCTGGTGCCGGCGGCCACCCTCCGCAAGGATCTCGACCGCCTGACCAATGACGACGCCGACCTACGTACCATCGCGGTGATGCTAGGCAGCCTCTATCAGGTGGACATGGCGACGCTGGCGCGACGGCTGACCGAGGTCGGACTCTTGTCCTCCTCTGATGCCGACTTCGTCCGTTCGGTACGGACAGGAAAAGCCGACATCATCGACCTGAACCTCGTCCCCAAGAACGAACTCGAACCTCCCTGTCTGCCGAAGCCTTACACCAAGTCCGTTCTGGCCCTCTACCGCAAGTCTGACATCTCCGCTGCCCGCGCGATCGACCTGCTGTTCGACACCTGGACTGAGGAAGAGCTACCTCCGATACCGCAACTCCCAGAGAACGCCATCTGGGAGTTCGTGTCGTGAGCGAGAACGCGAGCGAGATTTTTGTTTTCGATACGGGTCCGCTGAGTGCCTTCGCCGCCAATAACTGGCTTGGCGTGCTGAAAGCCGTGGTCGGCAAGCGCCGTGCCGTCATTCCGGATGTCGTCGCCATGGAACTGAGGGAAGGCATGGCCAAGGACTCGCGTATCGGCGCCGCGCTGACCGCGGACTGGATCGAGCACCGCGAGCTCACATCCGATGCCGAAAGGGACGCGTTCGCCGATTTTTCTGAACTGCTGGTAGTGGGTACCAGAAACATCGGCGAAGCGGCCGTCCTGGCCATAGCTCGCACGATGCGGGCCACGGCGGTTGTAGACGACAGCGCCGCGCGAAAAGCCGCTGCGTCGTTCAACGTCAAGTACTGCCCTACACTGCGCTTGTTGTGCTGGTCCATCAGAGATGGCTTGCTCACCGTCCCGCTTGTCGCGGAATTGGCTGACGACCTTCTTGCCAGCAAGTATCACTATCCGTTCCCATCTGGGGGCTTCGAACGCTGGGCTAAGGAAAACGGACTTCTCGACGGTAATTGAGCCCTGGTATGTCCTGGAGACACACCCGGTGTTGCGGGGCCGCCGGAGACGGCGCAAACGAGATGAGGTCGTCACTCAGCGAGCCAGTAGATCCAGTCGTCCGGCGCCACGGGCCAGGACGGATCCGGCTGCCAGCCAGGAGGCGGCTCCCAGCCTGTGGGGGCTTGGGGCCAGCCCGGCGGTACGGCGAATCTGATCCGGGTCGGCCTCGGTGGGATGGGTGCGTGTGACCTGACGCTTGAGGAATCGGTGGACGAGATGTCCGCTTGGACGGCTGCTCGTCTTGCCGGAGGACCGTCCCCGATCGGGCCGGGCCAGCCGTTGGGGAGTTCGTGTGCGCGTGCGCAGTAAAGAGTGACTTCCGCTTTGAGGTGGTTTCCCTTCAGCTTCGCTTTGGCAACCGTCACATGGCCCATGCTGTCCAGAAGACGGATCGCGGGAAGGAGTTCGCCGCTCATCTTCGGTGTGAGTTGACCGACTCGGTTCTCGTCGAGACGAACCTCGACGAAGTGTTTGACGGTTCGCCCGGTGGAGTCGGTCACTTCGTGAAGTGTCGCGAACGCGTAGGACTCCCCTTCCGTCCGCAGTAGCGGTTTGATATTCGATAGGTGATGCTCTTCGCCGCTCACCTGTATGGCCCCGCCATGAGGTAGAACGACATGTGGTCCCTGCGGTGCGGTGTTCACGGGAAGGCAGAGGTGCGGTTCGGCCAGCGCGATCTTGACACTCGCTATGAACCGTTCGTTCAGCCTGGTGCGTCCTGCCTGGTCATACTCATGATCGGTGACCATCCCTCCCCAAACTCGGCATGGGACGCGGGCCGCGAAGCCGGAGGCGGCCATGTGATCGAGCAGGGATCGATATCGCGTGGCGTCTTCGCGCGGGAGATATCCGACGGTCTCCTGTTGGATCAGGACCGCCACCGCGTTCGGATCGTGGCGGTTGTGCGGTTCGCGGATCAGGATCGCGGTCGTCTCCAACTCACGTGCGCCACTCGTCCGCAGCACTTTCTCCAGCGCAGGGAAGTAGTGGCTCTCTCCTGCGACTTCCTGGTTGCACCAGTTGTTGTGGCCCCAAAGATCGTAAGGAGTCAGGCGTGCGTCGTGGGGATGGGTGTCGCTACTTCTCCTGCCTATTACCACCGCATGTTCCCGTTCGTTCAGATCCCAGTCCCCGAGCCGAACCAGAATAGGCACTCCTGGGTGGAGCTATCAGCGATACGCGAACTCGAGCCCTACAACATCCCCACCACGATCACCATCCGCCCCATAGGCCGTGGCACGCCGGACTCGCGGCTACCTCACGGACTGGTCGTGGACAAGCGGCACAGTCGCGTCGTCATCTCCTGGGGCTTGGCCTGACACTTAATTTCATTGCTTTTCATGGTCGTCTAGGTCGGCGGGTCAGGAGTCCAGGGACGTGCCGGCGCCGGTTCGGACTGGTTGATCAGGCCGGGGTCGTGGGTGAAGGGCCGGAGGCGGCCGGTTGGTGGTGTGTACGGGATCGGCCGGGGCTTGTCCGGATGCGGTCGCCGCGTCATGGTCAGTTTAGCCTTCAACTACTTGGTTGGAGGGTTCGCTGTCACGGATGAGGAGAGGCATGAAGCGCACTATCTCCGTTCTCGCCGTCGTCACCGGTCTCATCGGCGCCATGGTCACCGGCATCGGGCCCGCGTCCGCCTCCGCGGTCGACTGCGCCGCCGGCGGATACACCCGCGTTTACAACAGCTACGTCCCCACCAACGTCCAGCGGCCGGCGGTGGACGGTTACAGCTACCACATCGGGGGGTCGCCGGGGTACTCGTACGAGATCTGCCTCGACATCCCGGACGGCGAGACGTTCACCGTCGAGGTGCGGAGCTGGACCAACACGGTCCCCAGCGTGTTCGTGGACGACCGGCCCGGCGACAAAGTCTTCCGCTACTCCGTCCCCGGCGACAGCTTCTGGCAGGTCTACGGCACGCTGACCGGCCCCGGCAGTACCTACATCTACTACACCTGGTACGAGAAGCGACTCCCTGCCTGATTCGACCGGACCGTAGGGTCATTTCACCGATGAGGAGAGGCATGAAGCGCACCATCTCCGTTCTCGGCGTCGTCACCGGGGTCCTCGGCGCGATGCTCACCGGCATCGGGCCCGCGTCCGCCTCCGCGGTCGACTGCGCCGCCGGCGGTTACAGCTGGGTCCGCAACAGCTACGTCCCCACCAACGTCGAGCGGGGGGCCATCGACGGCCGCAGCTACAACATCAGCGGTGCGGCCACCTACACCTACGACATCTGCCTCGACATCCCGGACGACGAGACGTTCACGATCGTGGTACGGAGGTTGGTCGACGGCGAGATGCGGACCGTGTTCGTCGACGACCGGCCCGGCGACAAGGTCTTCACCTACTCACTTCCCCCCAGCAGCTTCTGGCAGGTCTCCGGCACGTTGACCGGCCCCGGCAGCACCTACCTCTACTACACCTGGTACGAGACACGAACCGTAGGCTGACCTCGGAACGGCCCGGCCGCCTCGCACCCCGAGAGCGGCCGGCGCCTCCACCGGTTCGCGCTGATCAACCGTCTCTGACCACGAGCGAGGTCAGGGAAACCGTGTCGGCTACTTGCGAACCGCGAAGCTTGTCGATGCCAGTTCCTCGCCTTCTACCTCAAAGCGCCACGCGTAGCATTCGCCTTGGCCAAGCGGAAGCGATCCGATATTGAGCGCGATGTTGCCGTGGAAATCGGTCATGCGGGTGTACTCGTCGTCAGCGGACCCCGTATCGCTCAGATCGCCGATTTGGCCGCGGAACTCGACGGGCCGGTCATCGTGGATCTTCACGGAATCGCCGGCGCTGTCGGTAAGTCTCAGAGTGAAAGAACGCTCGATGCCGGCTTCATCCCACGGCACGCGGGCCTTTCCCCCTGAACGTGGACACCTTGGAGACTGGATCTTGAGGTCCAGGGGAAGAGATGTCTCTGATGGTGATGAAGAACTATCCGGCCGAGTTCAAGGCCGACGCGGTGGCGCTGGTGCTGTCGAGGCCGGACCGGACGATCACGTCGATCGCGCGGGATCTGGGGGTCAGCCGCGAGACGCTGCGGGTGTGGGTACGCGCCGCGCAGGCTCGGGGTGAAGGCGGGCAACGAGCGGCCGGCGGGGGCAGGACCGGCAAGGACACGCCGGCCGGGCACCTACCCTCGGACGACGTGCTGGAACAGGAGAACAAGCAGCTCAAGGCGCGGATCCGGGAGCTGGAGCAAGAGCGGGACATTCTGCGTAAGGCGGCCAAGCTTTTCGCGGGCGAGACGAACTGGTGAACCGCTTCCAGTTCGTTGAGGATCACAAGGCGCTCTACGGGGTGAAGCGGTTGTGCCGGGTGCTGCAGGTGTCACGCTCGGGCTTCTACCGATGGTTGAAGGGCGCCGCGGCGCGGCTGGCCCGCCGCCAGGCCGATGAGCAGCTGGCCGAGCAGGTACGCAGGATTCATGCCGAGCATGACGGCACCTACGGCTCGCCTCGGATGACGGCCGAGTTGCGTGCGGCCGGGATCGTGGTCAACCACAAGCGGGTGGAACGGGTGATGCGCGAGCACGGCATCGCCGGGCTGCGTCTGCGCAGAAAGGTCCGCACCACCATCCCGGAGCCGGATGCGGCACCCGTGCCGGACCTGATCCAGCGCGACTTCTCCGCCGGGCTGCCGAACACCCGCTACGTCGGCGACATCACCTACCTGCCCGTCGGTGGCGGCCGGTTCCTCTACCTGGCTACCGTGGTGGACTTGTGCTCACGCCGGCTGGCGGGCTGGTCGATCGCCGATCACATGCGCACCGAGCTTGTCGTGGACGCGCTGCAGGCCGCGGCGCACACCCGGGGCGGCCGTCTGGACGGCGCGGTGTTCCACAGCGACAACGGGGCACAGTACTGCTCGCGGGAGTTCGCGCGGGTCTGCAGCCGGCTCGGCGTCACCCGCTCGCGCGGCGCGGCCGGGACCAGCGCCGACAACGCCGCCGCCGAGTCCTTCAACGCGAGTCTGAAACGCGAGACGTTGCAGGGCGCGCACCACTGGCCCGACGCCCGCACCGCCCGCCTGGCCGTCTTCCGCTGGATCACCCGCTACAACACCGTCCGGCGGCATTCCAAACTCGGCCAGCTCAGCCCGATCGCCTACGAGAAGACGCCAGATAACCTGAAGCCTGCCGCCTGAAATCGGTGTTCACGTTCATGGGGGAAGCCCCCGCGAAGGAAGACGACCACACCTGCAGGCGTGATGGCAGGACCTGTGACTGCCCAGTCCGCGCCTAGCATGTGCACTTTTCCGGTCGCCGTATCTTGCTGCACGGAGTCACATAGCAGGATGAATGCCTGCATTACTCGCCCAATCTGACCAGATCGGCGGATGCGTTTGTTGTGGTCCCACTGCACAGGCTCGCAGAGAAAACGCTACCCATGGTGCTTGTCACACGGATCGTCGGCGGGGTGGCACGCGTCGGCGATGCCTCCATCGATGCCTGCCGCACGATGTGATGGACCGTTGCACCGAGAGCCAGAGCGTAGCGTCGAATGGTGGACAGGTGGGGATCACCACCGAGACGCTCGAAGTCGGACACAGCGGCCTGACTTCGTCCCATCCGCTCGGCTACCTGGGTCTGTGTCAGTCCTAGCTTCTTGCGCAGATGGACCAGTTGCTCGATGAGCCGCATGTCGCGGTCGATCGCAACGTTCTCGCGGTGCACCTCAGGGTCGCTCAGGTCGATGCCGAGCAGTTCAGCGACGTTGGGATCCATCACGGCCTCCTCGTATCGGCTTAACCTTATATTCTGCGTAGCCAGTCGGCCAGTCGCTTCCGTGCGATGACACCCCCTTGTCCTTCGTGACGACCAAGGATCGGGGTTGCCGTACTAGACGTTCAAGAAGATCGCTTACTCTCCGTTGTGGATTTGTTTCCCAAATGGGTATTCGAGAAGTATGAGGTGCACTGGGGTGGCGGTGTGATGGGGTTGGCGGGGTGGTGGAGCCAGATGTGCCGGCCTTCGGGGGTGACGGTCATGCCGAAGTGGTCCTTGGTGGGGGTGCCCCAGGAGACCCAGCGGAGGTAGGCGTCTTCTACCTCGTCCCACAGGTCGTGGGGGCCTCGTTGGAGGACGGCCACGCGTTTGTGGCGGGGGGAGTAGTGGACCTGTGCGTCGGAGTCGTCGGACCAGAGGGAGAGGTGGAAGGCGCCGTTCTCCTGGTCGGCGTGGGTGGCGTACACGTGGGGGAGTTGGGCCGCTATGGCGATGTCGGCGCCGTAGGAGGTGCGGAGGACCCGGCGGGGGTCGAGGGTGGTTGAGGAGCTTCGGTAGTCGGTGTTCAGGCGGGGGAGGGGCCAGCGTTGCGAGCGTAGGGGCATGAAGCCGGCGCGGCCGTGGAATCGGCCGGTGGCGGTGCCGGTGCCGGTGGGGGTGAGGACGGTCAGGTGGCCGGCTTCCTCCCAGCGGGGGGTCCAGGGGAAGACGATCCTGCCGCCGGGACGGGTCTGGGGGATCCAGGCGTAGGGGACCTGGTCGATGCCGCAGGTGACGTGGATCTGGTCGTACGGTGCGCCTTCCGGGTGGCCGGCGGAGCCGTCGCCGAGGATGAGGTGAGGGGAGCGGCCGGCGGTGGCGAGATTGGCGGCGGCTGTGGCGTGGACGGACCGGTCGATCTCGATGCTGGTGACGTTGTCGTCGCCTAGGCGGTGGGAGAGGAGTGCGGCGGTCCAGCCGGTGCCGGTGCCTATTTCGAGGACTTCGTCGCCTTCGTAGGGTTTGAGGAGTCCTAAGGTCGCGGCTACAGCGCTCGGTGCGGAGGACGACGAGGTGTAGTCACCTTTTCCTTCTGCTATGTCGGTCGCGCCGTCGTCCAACTGAGTGACGATCGCCGTGTTCGAATACACGGCGTCGAGCCATGCGTCGGGGTCGGTCTCGCGGTCGATGAGGTGACCGGGGCCTTCGGAGTCGCACCAGGCTCGATCAGGGATGAACAGGTGGCGCGGTACCGCGTGCAGTGCGCCTCGCCACCTGTCGTCCAAACCCGTGAGTTGATCGACGAGAGCGGTGATGCGCTGGTCGACGTTCACTTCTCGTCGGGCTTTTCATGCTTACCGGGATCGTCGGGACGAGAGCCGTCGGAGCTCGGCTTCGGCTTGTCCACCGGTTTGTGCGCCGGCTCTTCGCCGTCGTGTTTACCCATTGATCGCACCTCCATTGCCGTGGCAGATGAACTTGCGTCCTGGATGAAATCATTGTCGCACGGCCGTGGCGTCGAGGCGCAATTTTCTACGTGACAAAATACGGCTAAGGATATCGATATATGTGGTGTTTTCTGGTCTGATCGCGGCCCAACCCAGATGCGGGCCCTGGCACGTGCACGAGAGGCGCGGCATACTCGCTGGTAACAGACGGATGTTCGGCATGGTGAGGAGACGGTGGATGGGGCTCTCGGATCTGCGGCCGGTGCCTAGTGGGTCGCTGGAGTTCCGGTTTCCTCGGCGGTTCGACGATGTGGCCGAGGAGCGGCGGCATCGGATGGAGCGGCTGGCGGCGGCGCTGCGTGTGTTCGGGAGGCTCGGGTTCGAGGAGGGGGTGGCGGGACACATCACGGCGCGCGATCCGGAGCACACCGATCACTTCTGGGTGAATCCGTTCGGGATGAGCTTCCGGCACGTGCGGGTGAGTGACCTGATCCTCGTGAACCATCAGGGGGAGGTCGTGGAGGGGACGCGGCCGGTGAACCAGGCGGCGTTCGCGATCCACTCGATGATCCACCAGGCGCGGCCGGACGCGGTGGCGGCGGCGCACAGTCACTCGGTGCACGGGAAGGCGTTGTCGGCGCTCGGTCAGACGGTGGAGCCGTTGACGCAGGACGCGTGCGCGTTCTACGAGGACCACGCTCTGTTCGACGACTACACCGGGGTGGTGCTGGACGTCGAGGAGGGCCGGCGGATCGCGCAGGCGCTCGGGTCGCACAAGGCGGTCATCCTGCGCAACCACGGGTTGCTGACCGTGGGGGACTCGGTGGACGCGGCGGCGTGGTGGTTCATCACGATGGAGCGGTCGTGCCAGGCGCAGTTGCTCGCCAAGGCGGCGGGGAGGGTCGTGCCGATCACGCACGAGAACGCGAAGCTGACGCACGGCCAGATCGGCAACGACCTGGTGGGGTGGATCAACTTCCAGCCGCTGTACGACCAGGTCTGCCGGACCGATCCGGACCTGTTCGACTGACCCGGAGTCATGAAACTAGCGCGCTAGTTTCCCGGAGATTTCGGCGATCTTCCTGATGTCACCGCAGGATGACGGGGTGTTCACGGCGCGCGCCTCCGAAATCTTTAGGTGAATTATTGACAACTTTCGGGGTGATCCCCAGACTTGGGCCGCAAGTGGAGACCTCCCATGTCACCAACCGGGTGATAGGTGGTCTATCCGCAGGTCACAGCGGTGCGCGACCGGTTGCTGCGGCTTTCGCGGGTGGGCCGCTCCACGTCCCCCTCCCCCGATCGGTGTTCCACTGGAGGAACAAAGATGATCGACAACGCCGTCCCCGTCGGCAGAGGTAGACGTCTCCTAGGGGTCCGGAACAGCCTGGTCGTCGGCGCGGTGGCCGCACTCGGTGCGAGCCTGTTCGTGGGTGTCACGACGACGTCGGCCGGCGCGGCGGAGAGCACGCTCGGCGCCGCCGCCGCGCAGAGCGGCCGGTACTTCGGCACCGCCATCGCCGCAGGCAAGCTCGGCGACTCGCAGTACACCACCATCGCGAACCGCGAGTTCAACATGGTGACCGCCGAGAACGAGATGAAGATCGACGCCACCGAGCCGAACCGGGGGCAGTTCAACTTCACCAACGCCGACCGCATCTACAACTGGGCCGTGCAGAACGGCAAGCGCGTCCGCGGCCACACACTGGCGTGGTACTCGCAGCAGCCCGGCTGGATGCAGTCGCTGTCCGGCAGCAGCCTGCGCCAGGCGATGATCGACCACATCAACGGCGTGATGAACCACTACAAGGGCAAGATCTACGCCTGGGACGTGGTCAACGAGGCCTTCGCCGACGGCAACTCCGGTGGCCGCCGCGACTCCAACCTGCAGCGCACCGGCAACGACTGGATCGAGGTCGCGTTCCGCACCGCGCGCGCCGCCGACCCCGCCGCCAAGCTCTGCTACAACGACTACAACATCGACAACTGGTCCTGGGCCAAGACGCAAGGCGTCTACAACATGGTCCGCGACTTCAAGCAGCGTGGCGTGCCGATCGACTGCGTGGGTCTCCAGTCCCACTTCAACAGCGGCAGCCCGTACAACAGCAACTACCGCACCACCATCCAGAGCTTCGCGGCGCTCGGCGTGGACGTGCAGATCACCGAGCTGGACATCCAGGGTGCCTCCGCGCAGACCTACGCGGCCGTGGTGAACGACTGCCTCGCCGTGGCCCGCTGCACCGGCATCACGGTGTGGGGTGTGCGCGACCAGGACTCCTGGCGCAGCGGTGACACCCCGCTGCTGTTCAGCGGAGGCAACAAGAAGCCGGCCTACGACGCGGTGCTCAACGCGCTCAACAACGCCAGCCCCAACCCGACGCCGACCGTGACCCCCACGGTGACCCCGACGGTGACCCCCACCGCGACGCCGACCCCCGGCGGCACGTTCCGTCTGCGTAACGAAGGCGCCGGACGCTGTGTGGACTCGCCGAACAGCGCCACCGCCAACGGCACGCAGCTGCAGATCTACGACTGCCACACCAACCCCAACCAGAGCTTCACCTACGACAGCTCCAGCCGCCTGGTGACGCTCGGCAAGTGCCTGGACGTCCCGACCGGCGGCGGCTCCGGCACCCGCATCCAGCTCTACGACTGCCACGGCAACTCCAACCAGCGCTGGACGTTCAACTCCAACGGCACCGTGACCAGCCAGGCCAACAACCTGTGCCTCAGCGTCACCGGCACCGGCAACACCTCCGGCGTGACCGTCGCCTCCTGCAACGGCCAAGCCACCCAGCGGTGGACCAGAGCGTGACCTCGTGACACAGCGTGGCCCGGCACCCCGCGTGCCGGGCCACGCTGTCGTCTCAGGTCAGGTGAACAGCTCCGGCGGAGGCACCGGGACGATCACCGGGCCGCCGTCACGGATCACCGGCGCGCCGGCGATGAAGTTCACCAGGTCGTTCTCACCGACGTACCGGGCCTGCGTGAGGCCGCCGGCGGCCTTGCGGGACAGCACCTCCACCGGCAGCGGCGCGGGGGACGCCACCGCGATCAGGTTGCCGAAGCGGCGGCCACGCAGCACACCGGGCTCGGCGAGCAGCGCCACATGGCGGAACGTGCCGCGTACCGTGGCGGCGACCCGGCGCGCGAAGGCCAGGCCCTTGCCGTCCGCGATGTTGATCAGCAGGGTGCCGGACGGCTTGAGCACCCGCGCGAGGTCCGCCATGTACTCGGCGGTGACCAGCTCGATCGGGATGCTGGCGCCGTTGAACGCGTCGAGCACGATCAGGTCGGCGGACGTGTCGCGCAGCCCCGTCGCGCCGGATCGGCCGTCGGCGACGCGGACCTTGAGCCGGGGGACCGACGACAGCCTGAGCTGGTCGCGTACGAGCTGCACCAGCGCCGCGTCCGGCTCGATCACGATGTGCCGGGAACCCGGACGGGTCGCCGCGACGTAGCGAGGCAGCGTGCAGGCGCCGCCGCCGACGTGCACGACGTCCAGGGGGCCGTCCGGCACCGCGTCGATGACGTCGGCCATGAGACGCACGTACTCGAAGTCGAGGTACGTCGGGTCGTCCAGATCGACGTACGACTGCGGGACCCCGGACATGGTGAGGAGCCAGCCTCCCGGCCGGTCGAGGTCCCGCAGCAGCTCCACCTCGCCGTGGCTCACCGGGTAGCGGCCGGACACGGGGTTCGCCTCGACCTTACGTTTGGCCACACCATCTCCTTTTGTATCTGGTATATCCGTTTGTGCCATCCCCGGCATCTTTGGGAGTACGGTATGCGGCGCCGCGGAGTGCTCGTCCTGGTCGTGGTGACGCTTGTCATCGTCTCGGCCGCCGTGGTCGGCCTGTACATCGACTCCCAGCGGGTGCGCGGCACACCGGAGGCCGTGGGGAAGGCCTACCTCACCGCGTGGGCCGCCGGCGACCTGGAAGGCATGCGCGACCGGGTGGCCACACCGCCGGGTGACTTCACCGAACGGCACCGCGACCTGAGCGACGAGCTCCAGATCATCTCGACGAAGCTGACCCCCGAGACCCTGAAACGGCAGGGTGAACGGTCGGCGGAACTGGCCTTCAGCGGGGTGCGGCAGATCGGGGAACTCGGCCGGTGGCCCTTCAGCGGAGTGCTGCACCTGGCGGTGCGGGCCGGTGAATGGAAGGTCATCTGGACCCCCGCCACCCTGACCCCGGGGGTCGCGCCGAGCGAACGGCTGCGGCTCACCGAGATCCCCGTGCCGGGGACCGAGCTGCTGACCCGGCAGGGCCGGGAGATGCCGCGCGACAGCGGCGCCGAGGCGTACGTCGAGCACCTGGTGGGGGAGATCGACGAGCTGGACGAGACCCCGCCGACCGGCTGGGCCGTCGAGGCGGTGCCGCTGACCGGCAAAGCACGGCGCCTTGTGGTGTTCCGTCCTCCTATGGAACGGCGGCTGCGCACCACCTTGGACTGGTGGACCGAGGCCGCGGCCGGTCGGGCCCTGGACGGCGTGGCCGGTCCCGCGGCGATCGTGGCCGTCCGGCCCGCCACCGGCGAGGTGCTGGCGGTCGCCGACCGGCTGCGCGCACCGGGGGCCTTCTCGGCCGCCTACGCGCCGGGGCCGTCGTTCGCGAAGATCGCCGAACCGGCCGTGCTCAGGGACACCTTGGGCTTCGGCGCGCGCTTCAAGTCCGGCATGGGAGGCCGCTGCGGCACGGCCCGCGACTCCGGCGACCCCACCGCGACCCCCCTGTGCATGGCGCTGCTCGCCGCCGCCGCGCAGAGCGGCACGTGGCGTCCCCCGCGCCTGATGTCCGAACGCGCCGTCAACCGCCTCGAAGGCATCGGCGGCCCCGAACCCAAGCCTCTCCCCGAACCCGTCGCCGTCCAGCTCCGCACCCTCCTCACCCCGTCCACGGACCTCCCCACCGGCGTCTCCGGCGCCGCAGGCACCGCTCCGGCCACCTCAGGCACCGACCACGCCTGGTTCGTCGGCCACCGGCGCGGCCTCGCCTTCGCGGTCTTCGTCGAGCACGGCACCCCGGACGTCGCCACCGCCACGGCCCTGCGGTTCCTGCGCGCGCTCTGACCACGGTCAGGAGGGGTCGCCGGAGCTTCTGCCGAGGCAGCGGGAGTCCATCGGCGTGTACGGCTTGCTGGGGGCCATCCAGCTCAACGGGGTGCGTTCGACGTGCCATCCGCGCACCTCGATGGCGCTGTAGGGGGGTTGCCGGGACCCCGGACACAGGGTTTTGCTCAGCAACCGTGCGTTGGGGACGAACCGTACGTCTCCTTGGCTGTCGATGAGCGTGGTCATCGTGTCGTCGACCGAGACCACCTGGCCGATCAGCACCGCGGGGCCGTCCCCCGGGTCCTTCAGCTCCAGCGCGACGGTCGGCAGGACCGGCGCGTCGAGGAAGCTCACGCTGATCAGCAGTGGCGCGAGCAGCGCTCCGGCGGCGGCGGTCACGTGCGCGACCGGCCGTGCCGTCCTCGCGGGGATGGGGCCGTTCAGCAAGGGGGCCAGGAGCAGCGGCAGCAGGATCGTCAGGCCCAGCAGCGGCTCGCCTTGGGTGAAGGCGTCCACGACGGCGGGGGCGAACCAGATCAGCGCCGCCACCGCGACGGTCAACGGCACGGTCAGGCAGACGAGCCGGACCAGCGCGGGACGGTCGCCGTGCCGGGCCCGGACCTCGAAACCCGCGATCGCGAGGACGAGCATGGCGAGGGCCGGCAGGAAACGGAGCTGCCAGGCCAGTGCGGCCGTCACCGCGGCGAGGACCACCGTCCAGTACGGGATCCGCGTGCTGACCCGGACGACCCACGAGTCGGCGGGGTCGTCCACGCTGACCCGCACCAGGCCGCCGAGCGCGCGGCCCACGAGGACCATCACGGGGATGCCCCAGATCAACGTGATGATCAGTGTGCTGATCAGCCCGAGCGGGCTGACGGACTGCACCAGCACCAGCATCGTCGGCAGGTCCTGCCGGCTGAGGTACCACAACCGGAGGATGAGCAGGGCCAGCGGAAAGCCGGGGAGCGCGGCCAGCAGCCATTGTCCACCGCCGCCTTCCCGGCGTTCCGCCACCTCTCACCTCCAGGCGCACGACATGCGGGTCACAGGGGACAGTGGTCGGTCGGCGTCAGCGCGCGCTTCTCCCACGGCCACTCACGGATCTCCACCTTGGGGACGCAGGGCTGCTCGGCGATGGCGATCTGCTGGACCCCGGCCGTTCGCTGCGCCGGTGCCATGTACTTCGCGAACGCCTTCTCCCACGTCTGGTCGTTCGGGTCGTGCAGCGACTCGTACAGCGACAGGTTCACGAGTGCGGTGAGCGCGGGGTTGTCGCCGGTGTTGACGCCGTACAGCTCGTCGTCGGACAGGCCGATGTCGTGGAGGTCGAAGAGATCGGGTTCCTGGCGCACGAAACCCGCCAGGATGGCCGCGTCCGAGGCCACCGCCTCGAACGCGCCGTCGCGCAGCCCGTCCACGCACTTCTTGGCGCTGTTGCGGCTCGTCAGCAGGACACCCGCCTTCGCGGCCACGCTCTCGTTGGTCGACGTGGCCGTGGTGCACACGACCTGGCCCTTGAAGTCGGCCACGGACTCGGCGTCGGCGTACTGGCCCTCGCGCGTCATGATGGTCTGCTCGGTGGCGAGGTAGGGGGCGGAGAAGCTGACACCGGGCTGTTTCTCGCGCTCGGGGGTGATGCTGTAGGTGGCGATGACCAGATCGACGGTGACGAAGGTGCCGTCCGGCCGGCGTGCCTGCCGGCGAGCACGATCCTCGGTCTCGATGGGCACGAACTCCACCTGGTCGCGGTGGAAACCCAGGTCGGCGGCGATCATGTAGGCGATTTCGATGTCGAAGCCGACATATTCGCCGGTCGACGGGATGAAAAGCGCTATTCCCGGATGATCGTTCTTCACGCCGATCGTGAGCTGTTTCTTACCGGTCAGCCGGGCCTGGTCGAGAAGCTCCTCTCGGGACGGCGCGCCTCGCCACTGCACCGTCACCGTGACGACGACCGTGGCGACGACCAGGATGATCGCGAGAGCGGTGAGTCGCAGCCCGCGCATCCCCGGCAGCAGCCGGCGAAGTCCCCCGCGTCGCGTGCTCCGTGCCGGCGGGGCCGTCATGCCGGCGCTTTAATCGAGATGTGCCACGTGCCTGATCCGCCAATAGTGGCATATGTGACAAATCGACCAAATGGGATGTAGGGATTTGCGTGCCGTGCGCAGGTCATGGGTTCGATCGGCATCACGGGAACCAGCTCCTTTACCTAGAAGCTGCGAAAACCATAGCAAACTCAAAAGATGAAGCAACAGGCAAATTTATCCGCTTTTATGGTCGGCGAAGTGGCACCGCCACCGGTGCCGGGACGGTGACGGCCATAAAGATCGCGGTCCGTATTCGATTTCGCGCCGGCCGCGGAAGGCGCGCGGGCCCGAGGTCCCGGTCAGGCCGGGACGTACGCCTCCGGGGCCCCGCCGGCGGTGGTGGTCCGGTACAGGATCCGCGCCGGCCCCGGCGTCAGCGTCCCGGCCCGGTGCATCACCCGGCAGTTGTCCCAGATCACCAGGTCTCCCGCGCTCCAGGCATGCCGGTAGACCGACTCCGGCCGGGTGGCGTGCGCGTGCAGCTCCTCGACCGAGACGTCCACCGAATCACCGGCCCCGGGTTCGATCCGCGCCAGGCACAGCTCGCTGAGGTAGAAGGCCGCGGTGCCGGACTCCGGATGCAGCCGGACCAGCGGATGACGGACCGGTGGGAACAGGCGCGCGTAGTCCGGCTGCACAGGAGCGTTGTGGATCGCCGCACGCATGTGGGCCAGCTTGTCGTAGGAATGCACACCCGTCGCTCCGCGCAGCGTCCGCCGCCACGCCTCCGGCGCGCCGCGGTAGGCCCCGGCCATGTCGGCGAACAGCGTCTCGCTTCCCGACGCCGGGATCACCTGTCCCGACAGGACGGTGTAGCGGGTCGGTTCCGGCAGGAACGACCGGTCGGAGTGCCAGCACTGGTTCCCCACCACCGGGGTGGTGCCGGAGTTGTCCACGACCATGACGTCGGTGCTGTCGGGATGGTGGTTGCGCATGTCCGAGGCCGGCTCCAGCGGCCCGAGCAGCCGGGTGAACGCCGCCTGCTCCAGAGCCGACAGCCCCTGCTGTCCCCGGATGACGATCACGGCGTGCGTGCGCAGCGCCTCCTGGACACGTGTGACCACCGCGTCGTCGTGCGGCGGCCTGCCGTGCGGTGTCACCTCGGCCACGAATCCGTCCCGTAGCGTGGATATCTCTGCCGCGACCACGCGTCTCCCCTTCCTGCCACGCACCCGGCGGAAAGAAACACACGCAACGTACTCGCGGGGGGAAACGGGCTCAAGAGTCGTCGTCGCGACAGGGACCGTATGGGGTTTCGGGCCGGAGGCCGGTGGACAGGCGCAGGTCAGGGGGTGTGGGTGAGGCGGCGGGTGGCGAGTTCGGCGTACAGGGCGGCGCCGGTGGGGAGAGCGGCGTCGGAGAAGACGGCCTCGGGGGAGTGGTTGTAGGCGGCCGTCGCGGGGTCGCGGTCGTCGGGGCAGGCGCCGAGCGCGATGAAGGCCGAGGGGATCTCGTCGCAGACGAAGCTGAAGTCCTCGGCGCCGGTGAAGGGCTGGGGGGACTCGATGTAGCGGCCGTCGCCGAAGACCTCGCCGACGGTCCGCGCGGCGAAGGCGGCCTCGGTGTGGTTGTTGACGGTGACGGGGTAGCCGGCGTCGAACACGGCCTCCACCTCCAGGCCGTGCGCCGCGGCGATGCCGTTGAGGAGGGTGACCGAGCGGGACAGGAGGCGTTCGTGCGCGGCGGCCGAGAAGGAGCGGAAGGTCGCCTCGAAGCAGGCCTCCTCGGGGATGATGTTGTCGGCGGTGCCGGCGTGGAAGCTGCCGACGGTCACCACGACCGGGTCGAAGACGTCGAAGCCGCGGGTGACCATGGTCTGCAGCGCGAGCACCATCTCGCACGCGGCGGGGATGGGGTCGTTGGCGTGGTGCGGGGTGGAGCCGTGGCCGCCTGAGCCGCGCACGGTGACCAGCAGCCGGTCGGCGGCGGCCATGATGGGGCCGCCGCGGCTGACGAAGACCCCCTGGGGGAGGACCGAGCTGATCACGTGGAGCGCGTAGGCGGCGACGGGACGGCGGCCCGCGGCGTCGAGCACCCCTTCGTCGATCATGAGCTTGGCGCCGCCTGAGCCCTCCTCGCCGGGCTGGAACATGAAGACGACGTCGCCTGCCAGGGTGTCGCGGCGGGCCGACAGCAGGTGCGCGGCGCCGGCGAGCATCGTGGTGTGCAGGTCGTGGCCGCAGGCGTGCATGACGCCGGGGATCTCCGACGTCACGGGGCCGCCGGCGCGCTCGGTGAGCGGCAGCGCGTCCATGTCGCCGCGCAGCAGCACCACGGGGCCGGGACGGCCGCCGCGCAGGACCGCGGTGACGGAGCTGAGGGCCTTGCCGGTGGTGATCTCGAGCGGCAGGCCGTCGAGGGACGCGAGGACCTTCTCCTGGGTCCTCGGGAGGTCCAGGCCGAGCTCGGGTTCGCGGTGCAGAGCATGGCGGAGCCGTGCCAGCTCGTCGCGCATGTCCTCGGCCGCTTCGCGAAGTGACACCGGCATCGCTTCGATCCTCCTGGATGTCGCCTGGCTGTCCTCGCATCCTGCCAGGTGCGTCCGACCGATGTCCTGCTTCGCGAAGGTGAGCAGCATTTGACCCTGCCATGGGCCGCCGTCGAGTGCCGAGGAGATAGAACCGAAATCGAGAGAGTGGCGGGTTTTGCAGGCCTTCCTGTAGGCCCGGAAAGGAGGAGGCCATGCGTCTCATCGCGGAGGAGACCACCCGGCACTGGTGGAGCTACGCGGTGCGCGGTGTCGCCGCCGTTCTGTTCGGCGTGCTCGCCATCGTCTGGCCGCTGATGACCCTGCTGACCCTCGTGGTCCTGTTCGGAGCGTTCGCCGTGATCAGCGGCGTGGTGACCCTGGTCAGCGCCATGCGCGGCGGCGACCCCGCCGAGTCCCGTCCCTGGGCCCTCGCCTCAGGCGCGCTCAGCATCGTGGCCGGGGCGGTCGCCTGGCTGTGGCCCGGCATCACGACGTTCGCGCTGCTCATGCTGATCGCGGCCTTCGCCGTGCTGGTCGGCGCCGTGGAGATCGCGGCGGCGCTCCGGCGGCGCGGCAACGGCGAGACCGAGTGGATGTACCTCGCGTACGGCGGCCTCGCCGTGCTGTTCGGCATCCTGATGTTCCTGTGGCCGGGGTCCGGCGCACTGGCGCTGACCTGGCTGATCGGCATCTTCGCCATTGTGTACGGCGCGGCGCTGCTGGTGCTCGCGTACCGGATCCGCGACGTGCGCCACAAGGGCACCGCGGGGACGGCGCCGCACGCCGTCTGAGTCAATTACACAAAATCATCGTCGAAAATGGAGAAAAGCCGGAAGATATGTATATAGAAAATGCCTGTACGGGAAGGTTGCCGGTGTAGCGTCCGATCCCCCTGGGAGGCGACATGAGTGCGATCGACCGTCTGTCCCGCCACCTGCTCGTCGACGGCTACCACCTCGAACCCGACCTGGAGCGCAGCCACGGGTCCTGGCTGGTGGA
The DNA here is from genome assembly GCF_014207705.1 of Sphaerisporangium rubeum. Classification (NCBI taxonomy): domain Bacteria; kingdom Bacillati; phylum Actinomycetota; class Actinomycetes; order Streptosporangiales; family Streptosporangiaceae; genus Sphaerisporangium; species Sphaerisporangium rubeum. Next base: position 5,795,384 of record NZ_JACHIU010000001.1, on the reverse strand, counting down.
CGCACGCACAAACCGGACCTACCTGGATTTCTACACGTTCTTCGCCTCGGCCCCCCTCGGGGTGAACCCGTTCGACGACGATCCCGCGTTCGTCGAGCTGCTCGGCCGGGTCGCGGCCAACAAACCGGCCAACTCCGACCTCTACACCGAGCACCTGGCCGACTTCGCCGACACGTTCTCCCGCGTGCTCGGCGATCCCGAACTGCCGCACCTGTTCTTCGTCGAAGGCGGCGCGTTGGCCGTAGAGAACGCGCTCAAGTGCGCCTTCGACTGGAAGAGCCGCCACAACGAGGCACGGGGCCGGTCACGCGACCTCGGCACCAAGGTGCTGCACCTCACCCGAGCGTTCCACGGCCGCAGCGGCTACACGCTGTCCCTCACCAACACCGACCCGGTGAAGACCGACCGCTTCCCCGTCTTCGGCTGGCCCCGCGTCGACGTCCCCGCCGTTCACCTCGGCGACGTCGAGGCCGCCGAGGCCCGCGCGCTCGGCCAGGCACGCGCGGCGTTCGAGCGCCACCTCCACGACATCGCCTGCTTCATCGCCGAACCCATCCAGGGGGAAGGCGGCGACAACCACATGCGGCCGGAGTTCCTGCAGGCGATGCAGAGGCTCTGCCACGACCACGACGCGCTGTTCGTGCTGGACGAGGTGCAGACCGGCGTGGGGCTCACCGGCACGGCCTGGGCCTACCAGCAGCTCGGCCTGGCGCCGGACATCGTGGCGTTCGGCAAGAAGGTGCAGGTCGGCGGGATCATGGCCGGACGCAGGGTGGACGACGTGCCGGACAACGTGTTCCGGGTCAGCGGCCGGATCAACTCCACCTGGGGTGGGGGCCTGGCCGACATGGTGCGCTCGCGCCGCATGCTGGAGATCATCGAGCGGGACGGGCTGATCGCGCGGGCCGCGGAGCTCGGTGAGCGCCTGCTGGCCGGCTTGCGGCGGCTCGGGGAGGACTTCCCCGGTCAGGTACGTCATCCGCGGGGCCGCGGCCTGATGTGCGCGTTCGACGTGCCGTCCGGCCGGGAACGGTTCATCGCCGCGCTGCGTGACGACGAAGGTGTGCTGGTGCTGCCGTGCGGCGAGCGGAGCGTGCGGTTCCGGCCCGCGCTCTCGGTCACCGCCGAGGAGATCGACCACGGGCTCGCGGCGATGGCGCGGACGTTGTCCGCGCTGGCCAGCCCGGTGACCGTACCCGCCTAGAACAGCCCGGTGACCGTACCCGTCCAGAACGGTCACCGTCGCCGCGGATCACCGGCGCCGTCCCCACGACGCCGGCCGCCGGTCAGGCGTGCGGCCCGCCAGGGGTGTCCCCTCGCCACAGACCGATCGCGGTCATGCGGCAGTCGGCACCCAGTTTCGAGTAGATGCGGTTGACGTGGTTCTTCACGGTCTTCTCACTCAGGAACAGCCTCTGCGCGATCTCACCGTTGGAGTGACCCGTCGCGATGAGCTCCATCACCTCCGCTTCGCGTTTGCTCAACTCTGCGTGCGCGTGCTCCTTGTACGTGGCGTCATCGACACTCATCCGGCCTCCGTGGCACGAATCATTGTCAGATCGCCGAGCCCCCCGCGCCTGCGGCGTAGCGGTATCGGAGCGAGCATAGCCCGCTGATCCCGGCTTTGGGGGGCATGCCGCCGCAGAAAGGACGTTTTTCCGAAACATCAAGGAAAAGGGAGAGGGCCGGTCCGATCGGACCGGCCCTCTCACGTGGGGTGAGTGATGGGACTTGAACCCACGACATCCAGGACCACAACCTGGCGCTCTGCCAACTGAGCTACACCCACCGCGTCCGGGTTGTTCACCGCGGCACAAAGAAGAGTGTAGCGGGCTTTGGGGGGTTCTGACGCCGCCACCGGTCAAGATCCGGTTATGGCCTCCGCCACCTCGCGCGCCGTGGCCGAGTCGGGGCCGGGCTGCGGTACGAAGACGGCGGCCCGGTAGTACCGCATCTCGCGCACGCTCTCGGTGATGTCGGCCAGCGCGCGGTGGCCCCCCTGCTTGGCGGGGGAGGCGAAGTACACCCTCGGGTACCAGCGCCGCACCAGCTCCTTGACCGACGAGACGTCCACCATGCGGTAGTGCAGGTAGGCGTCCACCGCCGGCATGTCCCGCGCGATGAACGCGCGGTCGGTGGAGATGGAGTTGCCGCACAGCGGCGCCTTCTTGGGCTCGGCGACGTGCCGCTTGATGTAGTCGAGGACCATCGACTCGGCCTCGGCCAGCGTGACCCCCTCGGCGAGGGCCGTGAGCAGGCCGGAGGTGGTGTGCATCTGGCGCACGACCTCCGACATCTGCTCCACGGCCTCCCGGGGAGGCTTGATGATCACATCGATGCCCTCGTCCAGTTGGTTCAGATCGCCGTCCGTGACGACGCACGCAATTTCGACGAGCGCGTCCCGGCCGAGATCGAGCCCGGTCATCTCACAGTCGATCCAGACCAACAGGTCACTCATGATGCTCAGCGTAGTGCCCGCTCACGACGCCTTGAGAGAGTCCAGTACGCGATCGATCAGTGAAGTGTCCAGATTGTCGGGAACGGAGACGTAAAGCATGGAAGGTCGCTGTCCAGGACCCTGGTCCACCACGACGAACGCGCCTTCCTCCGTCTTCCACTTCCACCCGGCCTTCTTGGCCTCCTCGGTGAAGTCCATGCGGAACCGCAGGACCCACCCCTTCTTGCCGCTGACGTCGATCGCCTCGTCCTTGAGCCCCTTGCGCTTGTGCGGCGGGCTGTAGAACACCGGCTCGTACGCGAGCAGCAGCTCACCGGTGGTCTTGCGCAGGTCCGCAGGACCGGAGTACTCGAACGCGTCCGGCAGCCGGCCCGACAGCACCGTGCCGAGCCAGTCGTTGCCCTGGCCGTCGTAGTTCTCCTGCGAGGGTGCCTGGTAGCCGCCGGTCCAGCGGGGGAAACGCGGGTCGGCCGGCCCGTTGCCGTTGACGTCGGCCCAGCTCGGCACCGTGAAACTGCCGCCGGGGTAGTAGAACTCCAGGCCCGAGCGCGGGTCCTTGATCTTGTCGCCGTCCGGCTTGGCCAGCTCGGCCGGCAGCGAGTCCGACGCGCTCGGCGCGGGGGAGGGGTCCTGCTCAAGCGGCGGGGTGACCTGCGGGTCCAGCGGTTCGAGCGTCTCGATGTCGCTCGGCTCCGGCGTCGCTCCCGTTCCCGCCGTCGGGGTGCCGTTGTTGACCAGGCTCAGGCCGATGACGAGCGCCACCACCAGCAAGATCACGACGGCGCCGCCGCCGAGCACCCACGGCAGCGGGCTGCGCTTCTTCGGCGGCGGCGGTGCGCCGAAGTGCGGCGACGGCAACTGCGTGGTGCCACCGCCACCCCACGGCTGCTGGTTCTGCTGACCGGCGTACGACGGCAGGCCCGCCGCGCCGTACTGCTCGGTGCGCTGCTGACCGTACGGCCCCGGCCCGCCGTACTGTGCCGTCCCCTGACCCGGTCCGCCGTACGGAGCGGTCCCCTGGCCGGGCTGTCCGAACTGGCCGGGGCCGCCGTAGGGCCCGGTCGCGGGGGACTGGCCGGACGGGCCCGGCTGACCGGACGGCCCGGTCTGGCCGCCACCAGGCAGCGGATACGACGAAGCGCCGGGGTTCGGCTGGAAGCTCGGCTGCGGGCCGGTGTTCTGCGGGCCGGTGCCCGGCGAGACGGACTGCTGCGGCCCGGTACCCGGCGAGTCCTGCGGCGCCTGCTGCGGCCCGGTGTCCGAACGTCCCTGCGGCGACGCCTGCGGCCCGGTGCCGGGCTGGGCCCACTGTCCCGTCGACACCGGACCCTGGCCCTGCGTCCCCTCGACGGGATGCGTGGCGTCGGTCCACTGCGTGCCGTCCCACCAACGCAGTTGGGGGGTTCCGTACGGGTCGGGGTACCAGCCGGCGGGGGTCTGCGTCATGTCCGCCAGAATAGTGACATCCCGTTTCTTTCGCGCATTCGTCAACCGAGAGAAACCTGTGGGTTCGCGGACAGGAGGCCCTTCGGCGGCCCATCCCGGACATCGGCGGACCCGGTTCGCACTCAGGTCACCTCAGGGCCGGTGTAATTTTCCCTGAACACCGGGTCCCGGCCATCGGCGCGCCACCGCGCCACCGGGACCTTCGAGGACTTGCGTCAGCACTTGTAGGTGAAGCTCGCCTTGTCCTCAAGCGGTCCCTGATCGGAGACGGGGGACAGCACACGCAGGCGCGCGGTGAGGCGTTTGGTGCCTTCGCCGCCGATCTCCCACTCCAGCTTCACCTCGTGCGTGGTCTTGCCGGACTCCACGGTGTCGGTGTGCCGCACCGGCTTGCGGCCGCTCGGCAGCCACTCGTAGGTGACCTCGCCGGAGGAACCGTTGGTCGTGATCACACCGATGACGTTCACCGTGACGTCGCAGCCTTTGGCCTTCGGCGCGCGCACGTCGACCGCGGTGACCGCCAGGGGGTCGCCGCGCTGGAACCACAGGTAGACGGCGGCGGCCAGGATGAGCAGGAAGATCAGCCCGGAGCCGAGCACACCGCCGCGGCGCTTCTTGCGCCGCTTGCGGTCCACACTGTGGACGGTCGCCTGGTCGCGGCCGGACCGCCAGATCTGCGCGGCCGCGGTGTCGACCGGGACACCGGGACCGAAGCGCAGCCCCTGGCCCTCGCCTCCGGCGGGAACCGTGCTCGCGGCGGGCCGCACGCCGTGCGTGCCGTACGTGCCGGAGGACCCCGACGGCGGGTGGAGCAGCGTGACGACCTCTCCGGGGTCGGCGGCGAAGCCCCGCGCGGGGGAGGGGTCATGGGTCGGCACGTCGCCGGCCGACCACTGCTGGATGGTGCGGACCAGCCGTTCCCGGGTCGTGAACCCGGCCGGCAGCAGGTCACGGCCCTCAAGCAGCACGTCACGCGCGCCTCCGAGGCCGTGCGAGGACGCGGTGGCCGCCGCGCGCTCGAACAGCCGCGCCGCGCCGGCGTCCCCGGCGGCCCACGACCCCGCGAGCGTCCGGGCCAGCACCGACCAGGCCGCGACGTCGCGCCGCGGGTCGGCCTGCTCGCCGCGCAGCGCCTCGGCCAGGCCCCGCTCGGCCAGCAGCGTCGCGCCGTCCTCGCCGATCACCACGGTGCCGGGCCGCAGCGCGCCGTGCGACAACCCCGCCGCGTGCACCGCGATCAGGGTCTGCGCCGTCTCCACCAGCACGGTCGCCGCGCTGCCGGCGTCGGGGCCGGGTGCGTCCCGCCGGCCGTTCATCAGCTCCTCGAGGGACGGCGTGCCGGGCCGCGCGGTGAGCAGCCAGATCTCGTCCCTGGCGGCGACCAGGTCGTCGATCGGCATCAGCCCGCCGAGCCCGCTCTGCGCGAGCCGCCGGTCGGCGCCGACGGCCGCCACGACCCGCTCACGCGCTCCCGGCAGGGCCGTCCCCGCCGGGTCGAGCCGCAGCGCGCCGGAACGCACGCCGTCCGGCGCCACGGCGTCGAACCACACGCCGGCGTCCCCGGCGCGGTGGCGGCCGGTGAGACGGTACCCGGCGATCGAGGCCGCGCCGGGGATCTCTGTGTGACCGGTGTGACCGGTGTGACCGGGACCCGGGCCGGCGGGGACGCCGGCGCCTCTCGTCCCGCCGGTGTCTTCGCCAGGCATCTAACGCCTCCGGTGCCGTCCAGCCATGCGCTTCCTGAGCACAAGTGTGGCGGGAACGACGCCGGTCGTCACCAGGCCGGCGGCGAGCAGGCCGACGTCACCGCCGGGACCGGACGGGCCCGGAGTGGGGGTCTTGCCACCGCCGTCCCCTCCGTCCGCGGGGCCCTCGGAGCCGTCTCTCGGCGGCGGGGAGGAACTCTGCTCGGGTGAGCTGCCGGTCGAACCGCGCGGCGTCTCCTTCGGGGTCTCCTCCGGCGAAGGCGACGCGGGAGGCGTGCGCGTACGGGTCGGCGAAGGGGCCTGCGTGGTCGGCGGCGGAGGCGGCGCCGGGGTGCTCGGCTTGGGCTTCGGCTTGCCGGACGGCAGGTCGTTGTTGATGTCCGGGTCGGAGTCCTGCTTCGGGTCGTCGGACTTCTTCGGCGACGGGACGGCCGTGCGGGACGCCACCGGGCTCCTGGTCGGCCTCTTGCTCGGTGTCGGCTTCGGCGGGGCCGCCTGCGTGGGGGCCGCTCCGGTCGGCGGCGCGGCGGCCGACGACGCGGGGACCGGGGTGGTCGGCTCCTCGGTCGGCTCTTCCGTCGGCTCCTCGATGGGGGACTCGTCGATGGCCGGTTCCTCCGACGGGCTTCCCAGCGGCGTGCTGGCGATGGCCGGCTTCGGGGTCACCGGTGACTCCTGGGCCTGGAGCTCCGGGCTGCCGAGCGCGCCGACCAGCACGGCCGAGACGGCCGCGACCACGGCGATCCCCGCCACCCCCGCGACGATCTTCACGCCGAGCTTGCGCGCGGCGCCGCCTACGCCGAGGTCGGTCTCGGCCAGCGACGTGCTCGCGTCGGGGGACTCGCCGCCGAGCGGGAACAGCAGCGCGAGCAGCGCGGCGAGCCCCGCGAGGCGGCGCCGTCCGCGCTCCTCCCAGTCGGGCCCGTACGCCTCGGCGGCCACGGCCTCCAGCTCCACGAGGAACGCCTCAGCGGTGGACGGCCGGTTGGCCGGGTGCTTGGCGAGGCCGCGCTCGACCAGGCCGCGCAGCGGCGCCGGAACCTGCTCCACCGGCGGCGGCATCGACTGGTGCTGGCGCGCGAGCGCCGCGATGTTGCGCGACTGGAACGGCCGGGTGCCGGTGAGGCACTCGAAGAACGTGATGGTGGCCGCGTACACGTCGGTGCTCGGCCCCGCCGGTGCGCCGGCCCACTGCTCAGGCGCCATGTACGGCGGGGTGCCGGCGCCGCTCACGCCGTCCCCCTGCCGCACGGCGATGCCGAAGTCCAGCAGTTTGCTGTGGCCGCTGGACTCGATCATGATGTTCTCGGGCTTGAAGTCCCGGTGCACCACACCGCCGGCGTGCGCGGCGGCGAGGCCGAGCAGCGACCCCTTGAGCAGCGTCAGCGCCGCCTCGGGGCCGGTCGGCCCTTCCGAGCGCAGCATGGCGCGCAGCGAGACGCCGTCCACCAGTTCCATGACGATGGCGGCGCCGCCGGCGCTCTCCACGTACTCGTAGAAACGCACGCAGTTGGGGTTGTCGACGAGTTCGAGCAGGCGGGCCTCGTGCCGGAAGCGCACGACGAAGCCGGGGTCGGCACGGAGCTCGTCCGAGAGGTATTTGATGGCGACCGGTGTGTCGTCCTGGTCGTGGCGCGCCAGCACGACGCGGCCGGAACCTCCCGTCCCCAGCTCGCGTATCTCGGTGTAGCCGGGGACTCGCCATTCCCCCATGTGGGTGTCCATTCGGTCTCCTTATGTGGCCGGGCCCCCACCCATGGCGAGACCGAAGCATAACGACGCACCTCCCTGCCTTGTGGCGTTTAACGAGATATTCGCCATTTTGTCGTGACCGCAGTCAGCCGTCACCGATTCTCGATGTGAGGAGGCACGGGGATCCCGGCACGCAGCCGCGGGTCGGGGACCGGAGTGCCCCACTCCACGCGCAGCGGCAGGACACCGGCCCACACCGGCAGCGCGTAGTCCTCCTCGTCGTCGTTCGGCGGACCCGTGCGGACCTTCACCGACGCCTCCGCCAGCGAGATCGCCACCACGGCCGTCTTGGCGAGCTCCTTGCGGTCCGGCTCGCGCACCACGTCCCACTGGCCCGGTGCGAGCTGCTCGGTCACCGCGCGCAGGCCGGCCAGCCGCTCCTCGGGGTCCTCGACCAGGCGCGCGGTGCCGTAGATCATCGCGGAGCGGTAGTTGACCGAATGGTGGAACGCCGACCTGGCCAGCACGATGCCGTCGAGATGCGTCACGGTCACGCACACCTGCGTGGCGGCGCGCAGCGACGACGCGCCGGTGGAGCCGTGGACGTACAGGGTGTCCTCGATGCGGCCGTACCCCGTGGGGATCACCATCGGGTACCCGTCGACCACCAGGCCGAGGTGGCAGATCAGGCCGGCGTCCAGCACGGCGTGCAACTCGGCGCGATCGGTGCGGCCCCGGTCCTTGGACCGGCCCAACGTGGTGCGAGGAGTCGTGGAGAGCATGCCGCTACCGTAGGGACGAAGTGGACGCCAGGTGTACGTCCACTTCCGACCACTTCCAGGAGACCACTTTGCCGGGCCACGTCGACCTGCCGCTGGATCTCGACCGCGGGTCCGCCGTGCCGCTGGCCGTGCAACTCGGCGACCAGTTGCGCGCCGGGGTACGCGACGGCGCGCTGCGGCCCGGCGAGCGCCTGCCGTCCAGCCGCTCCCTGGCCCGGCTGCTCGGCGTCAGCCGCACCGTCGTCACCGAGGCCTTCCAGCAGCTCTACGCCGAGGGCTGGCTGGAGGGCCGGCACGGCTCCGGCACGTACGTCACCGACATCCCCGGCCGCGTCCCCACCGCCGCACCGGCCACCGGGACGAGCCCTGTGCCGACATCTGGGCCGACATCTGTGCCGGTCGCCGTGCCTGCCGCCGGACCGGTCCGCGTGCCGCCGGCCGTGCGGATGACCGGCCTCGGCGAGGCCGCGGACGAGGTGCCGGTCCCGCCGGGGACGATCGACCTGCGGCCGGGACGGCCATGGGTGCGCCACTACGACGCGGCGGCGTGGCGGCGCGCCTGGCGCGCGGCCGGGGAACGACCGCCGTCCGACCTCGCCAACCCCTACGGCCTGCCGCGGCTGCGTGAACTTCTCGCCGAGCACCTGCGCAGAGCCAGAGGCGTGCCGGCCGGCCCGGAGAACGTCATGGTGACCCGCGGCACGGCGCACGGGCTCGACCTAATCGCCACGGCACTGCTGCGGCCCGGCGACGCCGCCGGCGTCGAGGACCCGGGGTACCGCGCCGCACGTGAGGTCTTCGCCGCGCGCGGCGGCCGCGTCGTCCCCTGTCCCGTGGACGAGCAGGGGGTGCTTCTCTCCGGTATCCCCGGCAGGCTGCGGATGCTGTACACGACCCCCGCGCACCAGTACCCCCTCGGGGGCCGCCTGCCGATCGCGCGCCGCGAAGGCCTGCTCGCCTGGGCCCGCCGCACCGGCGCCACCGTCGTGGAGGACGACTACGACGCCGAGTTCCGCTACGACGTGGCCCCCCTGCCGGCGCTCTACGGGCTCGACCCCGAGCGGGTCGTGCTGCTCGGCACGCTGTCGAAGTCGCTGGCCCCCGACGTCGGGGTCGGCTGGCTCGTCACCACCCCGGCGCTGCTGCACGAGATCGCGCGCGTCCGCTGCCGCCTCAACGACCGCACCTCAGGACCCGTGCAGGCCGCCGTCTCGGTGCTGCTCGAACGCGGCGACCTGGACCGCCACCTGCGCCGTATGCGCCTTGAGTACGCGCGCCGCCGCGCCGCCGTCGTGGCCGCGCTCGGCGGCCGCGTGCGCGGCGACTCCGCGGGACTGCACGTCTTCGTCCCTCTGCCACCGGACCGCGTCGAACCCGTGGTGGCCGCCGCCGCCGAGCGCGGCATGCTGCTCGACACCACGACCCGCCACCACTACGGCCGCACGCGCGTGCCGGGCCTGGTCATCGGGTACGGCTCGGCGTCGCTCCCCGACGTGCGCAAGGGCTGCGCCGTGCTCGCGAGCCTTCTCTGAGAGGGTCAGGCGGCCTCGGTGCCGCGCCGGGAACGCGGGACGGTCGGCGTGGCCGGCGGCGGCGGCGCGGGGGCCAGGGTCGCGAGGACCGGCAGCGCGCGGTCGGCGTACATGGGGTCGACCGGCAGCACATGGTCGGCCCACCAGCGCGCCGGCCGCGGGTCGGACGAGGGGACGACGAACTGCGCGGCGTAGTCGTCGTACGGCGGGTCGTACAGGTAGCCGGTCGGGATGCCGCGCCTGGCGAGCGTGCCGAGCGCCGCGTCGCGGTCGGCGACGAGCAGCGGCACGCGGAACAACGGCTGGTCGGCGTGGTCGAGCACGGCGGGGGCCACGGTCGGCAGCTCGGCGAGCCTCGCGACGCCGGCCAGGCGCCGCGGCCGGTCGGCGGGGAGACGCGCCAGGCAGCGGGCCTGGTACCAGCGGGCCAGGTGGCGCCGCCGGTCGCGGTAGTCGTGCAGGTCGGCACGCACCCAGGGGTCCATGGCCGGCAGGTCAGGCGCGCGGTCGAGCGCCGCGCGCAGCTCCTCGGGACGCAGCGCGATGCGGTGACCCTCACGGGGCTCGGTGAGCCGCAGCAACCGTGCGAGACCCATGGCGGGACGTGCCATGTCCAGCCGCAGCGCCGCGCGCCGCGCCATCGACGTCGCCACCCCGGCCAGCTCCTTGCGCAGCACACCGGGCCGCAGCAGCAGGTCGCGCTCGGCGGTCAGCCGTCGCGCGGTGGCGGCGTCCTCGACGGCGAGCACGCCGCCGGAGCCGGCCCCCGCGTGCTTGGACAGGCTGAACACCCCCGCCACGCCGAACGTGCCGAGCGGCTGTCCGGCGACAGAGGTCTCGGCGGCGTGCGCGACGTCCTCGACGACGATCAGCCCCGCCATGCCGCGCACGTCGTCAGGCAGGCCGTACAGGTTGGTGGTGAGCACGGCGTCGACGCCGCTGAGCAGCGCGCGCGCCAGCTCGATGTTGCCGTCCAGGACCGACACCGGCGCGATCACGGGGATGAGGCCCGCGGCGAGCACCAGGAAGAGGATCTCGTCCGCCGAGATGGGAGACATCAGCAGCCGCTGGCCCGGTGTGCACCAGTGGCGCAGAGCGAGGAACAGCCCGAGCCGGTTGGACGGCAGGTAGACCGTCTGGCGGCCCGTGCGGGCGGCTATGAGTTGCTCGGGGCTCACGGCTCCTCGTTTCGCCCCGCCTTCGGCGGTGGGGTGGACGGACAGAGCAGCAAAGGTAGCGCACCGGCAGTGACCTGTGGTGCGGACGTGACGATCGTTCACCAGTGTTTACGAGGCGATGGAGGTGCGGATCTTCCCGTAGGTCTTGAGCGCGAGGTCCGCGGTCTCCCGCAGCATCGAGTTGGCGAGCACGGTGCCGCGCGCCTTGCGCACCGGCACCCGGACCAGCCAATGCATGCCGGCACCCGGGGTGGGCCGCGCGATCCGGCCCTCGGTGACCCACAGCTCGCCGGTCTTCAGCTTCTCCTTGTACTCCTTCTCGCCGCGGCCCATGTCGATGAGCCTGATGCCGGCGGCGGCGGCCTTCTCGGCCATCGCGAGGTGCTGGATCAGCCCGGGGGAGTACTTGGCGAACGCCGTGTCGTACGCGGGGAACCAGCCCGCCAGAGTGGTGGCGGTACGCAGGCCGAAGTGACCGGCGACCGGCCGGTCGTCCACGTAGATCATGTCGAGGGAGCCGCCGAAGTCCGGGCCGTCCGCGCGCAGCAGGTTGCGCACCAGGGTCAGGATCCAGGGCCTCGCGAACCGGTCGGTGCGGCCGGTGCGGCGGTACTGGTCGGTCTTCCAGTCGAGCAGGGTGCGCAGCGCCGCCTCGTCGGTGACGCCGTACTCGTGGCGCAGCTCGCCGAAGTCGCGCTGGAGCTTGCGGCTCTTGTACGCCGTCGACTTGTACGTCTTGCCGGAGACCTGCTTGAGCACCTCGGTGTAGGCCTCGTAGCCGTCGGACAGGTCGATCACCGGCGACGGGTGCCGGGTGTGCCGCACCGGCACCAGCGGCTGACCGGCGAGCAGGTGGTCGAACTCGAACACCCCGAGCCCGCAGGCCTTCATCAGCGCGAACGGATCGACCTCGACGTCCTTGGCGTGCACCATGCCCTGCGCGTCGGTGAGGCCGGCCGCGACGGGCCTGCCGATGCCGAGGGGGTGCCGCTCGAAGGGGAAGAAGCCCACGATGTCAGGACCGTCGTACAGCACGGCGACCCGCGCCTGCTCGCGCACCTTGCCGGTCTCTATGGTGAACTCGGGAGACAGGAAGGGGCTGTCCAGTGCGGGGTCGGCGTTCTGGAGCGTCCGCCACCGTTCCGTCTCGGAGGTTCCGAGTTCACGGGGGTGGACGACGGAGATGCGCATGGGCTCCTACTGGTGTCATGACGGGCATAGGCCCGCTCCCTCATCCAGCTTGGGCCCTGAGCTGTAATAATAGGATAAAGATCAGATCACGGTGGGGTCAGATCAGGTGTCATCTTCGTCACCGTTTTCCGGTCATTAACCGATCAGACCTGTCTCGCGGCATCGGCACTCCCAGGTCCGCGGCGTACTCACCGACGATGCGGTGCACGTCGATCGGCCCGGGGTCGCCTTCCTGGTTTCCCGGTACCTGGGAATTTCCGAAGTGTCCCCCCTTGGCCCACACCCGCAGGCTCCCCTTCTCGGCGAGAGAGTCCGGGTACGGCAGCGGCGGACCGGCGGGCCAGCGCCGCGGCACCTGCCAGGAGTCGAGCCACGCCAGGATGTCGTCGAGCCCGTCCAGCTTGCTCTCGGTGAACGGCTCGTCCACCGAGCCGAGCACCCTGATCTGGACGCACACCCTGCCGTGCCGGTTCAGGTCCCCCGGCAGTCCGCACGCCGCCCTGGTGGGAGGCAGCGACTGCGCGATCTGTCCCGTCACCGGGTTCCACACCAGGTGAGCGGGACGTTTCAGCTGGTTGAGCCGCTGGGCCACGGATTTCGCCGACACTCTCTGCGGGTCGGTCTGGAAGATCGACCAGACCACCCGGGGGGCTCCACCCCCCATGATGCCGGCGTCCTCTGGAGCGGGAATTCGACTGGCGACGGGCAGCCATGCTTGGGCCACGGTAACCCCTCAAATCCTCGGTCGTCCGGATTTATACCCCTTTCTGGAAGGTGTCCACACCTTAGGGGTGTTGTTTGTTGGCCGATCTCTGAGCTGCGCACACGGCTCCGTGGCGCGGCGGATCGGGTCCATGACGCATAGACAAGATCTTTTGGGGGAGTGCGGTGCGAGTTCCCGTCACACAGTGAACAGTGGGAGCATTAAAGGGTTCTGCAAGCGTCAGTAGATACGGTGACTGTGTAGTGGAAAGCACTGGTCGGCACGCACGCCGTCGCTACGTCCCCAAGGGTCCGCTGGCCCTCGGGGCCGGTCTCGTGGCGCTGCTCCTGGTGGTCGGCATCCTCGCCTACGGCGCGCGCCGCGGTTCGGAACGTGCCGACGGCGCGCCGGCCACGATCCTCGCGACCCCCGAGCCGCCGCCGGTGCTGAAGTCGCCGCCGGTGGTCGAGAGCTGGCCGCGCTGGGGAGTCACCCACACCCAGTACAGCGCCGACAACGACACCGACCGCGCGGCCGGCCGAGCGCGCGACCTGTTCAGCCGGGTCCCCATGCTGCAGAACCAGCACATCATGGGCTGGGGCGCCGGCAACCCCCAGCCGTCCCCCGGCAAGTACGATTTCCGCGACCTGGACCGCCGGGTCAAGCTGATGGCGACCACCGACGCGCAACCCGTGCTCACCCTGTGCTGCGCACCCGACTGGATGAAAGGCGGCTCCGAGGGCCGCACCAACTGGGGCAAGATCGAGGTCGCGCCGCAGCGTGAGCACTTCGACGACTTCGCCAAACTCGCCGCCACCGTCGCCAAGCGGTACCCGACCATCACCCACTACATGGTCTGGAACGAGTTCAAAGGCTTCTGGGACGACGTGCACAACAGCTGGGACGCCGAGGCCTACACCGACATGTACAACCGGGTCTACGACGCGCTGAAGGCCGTCAACCCCAAGATCCAGGTCGGCGGGCCGTACGTCCCGGTGGACAGCCACGTCAGCTCGGCCAACTCCTCCGACCTCAAAGGGCCCTGGGGGGCCATCGACACACGGCCGCTCGCCAGCATCGAGTACTGGCTGAAGCACAAGAAAGGCGCCGACTTCATCGTCATCGACGCCTCATCGGCCACCAACGACAAGGGCCTGGTCCCCGACGAGTTCGCCGCGCTGCAGAAGTTCTCCGTCCTGACGACCTGGCTGCGGCAGAAGAGCGGCGACCTGCCGGTGTGGTGGGCCGAGTGGTACATCGCACCCGACAACATCGACTGGGACGAGCCCCACCGCACCGCCGTCCAGGTGGCCGCCATGATGGAGTTCGCCAAGAGCGGCGCCGCCACCGCGCTGTACTGGAACCCCCAGCGGCGCACCGGCGACGACTGCCCCGGCTGCATGTGGACCCCCGGCACCGGCGACGAGATGCCGATGGCCGGCGTGCTGAGCGGCTTCACGCGATGGTTCAACGCCGGCGCGAAGCTCGTCGACGTCACGGTCTCCGACCAGCGGGCCCGGGTGCTCGCGGTCGAGAAGCAGATGGTCATCGTCAACACCGCACCCGAGCCGCTGTCGGTCACCGTGGACGGCAAGCCGTTCGAGCTCGACCCCTACGCCGTCGAGTGGAGCGACCGGGGCCAGTAGAACCGGCCCGGCCAGGAGCGGACCGGCGGGACCGGCCGCGCGCGGGGCCCGCGGTGAGCGGACCCCGCGTTCTCAGACCGGCGTGCCGATCCCGCACTCACAGACCGGCGTGCGGCCCCGCGCTCTCAGACCGATGTCAGGGTCAGGAAGCGTTCGACGATCACCGCCAGGGCCGCCGCCGTCATCAGCAGGCCGATGAGCACCAGGCGGCGTCTGCCTCTGGTGGCCGTCTCGGGGCCGCGCAGGCGGGCCAGTTCGGCGCTGAAGAGTGTGCCGACGGCCAGGGCCAGCGCCACCAGGCCGACCGGCGTCCACGGTGTGCCGCGGTCACCCACCAGGGTCATGCCGGACGGCGGCGGGATCTCCGCGCCTCTCGGGTACGTCCGCAACGTGTACAGCGCGGCGTCACCGTTGGCGTACACCTGTCTCAGGTACCGCGAGGAGTCCAGGGTCGCGCGGAACCGCGTGCCCCAGTCGGCCGAGAAACCGTGGTTGAGCTCAAGGTACGCCGCCTGGCCCCTGCTCATGATCACGAAGCTGTTGGGAGGCTGGGACCGCAGCGCCGTGAGCACGCCTTCGATGTCACCGGGATCGGGGGTCACCAGCGCCTGGAAATAGTCCACCCGGTCGATGTCGCGCTCACGCCACGGCACCGTGGGGGTCACCTCGTCGCCGAGGATCGGCACCAGGTACAGCAGCCGCGCGCTCGGCTGGTCCTGCTCGTAGACGTACCGCACCGCCGCGACCTCGCCGGTGGTGATCCACTCGAACTTCTCGTTGCCGTACCGCGCCACCAGGAACGCCACCGACAACACCAGCGCCGTGGCCGCCGCCAGCACCGCCGACAGCCGCCGCGTCGTCTCAGGCGGCAGCCACACCCGGCGCCGCCGCACCGGCACCGTCTCCTCCTCGCGCGCCGTGCCGGTGTGCGCCGGCAGGTTCGGGAAGAAGGCGTACGCGCCGAGGATGCACGCGGCCGGCAGCGCGAACAGGTACACCCGCAGGCCGATCTCGCCGCCGTAGCTCTGCAGGCCGAGCGCCAGCGCGGGAACGCACAGCAGCAGCACCGCCACCCGGTCGCCGACGCCGCGGCGCAGCCGTCGCACCAGGCCCACCGCGGCGAACAGCAGGATCAGCCCGCAGATGCCGAGCCGCACCTGCAGCACGAGCGCGTGCTCGGGGTCGGTGCCCTGCAGGCGGTCACCGGTGTTCTCCTGGAGGTTGGCGAAGATCCGGCCGATGCCGCCGAACAGCTCGTCGATGCGGCCGCTCCAGAACGGCGTGGCCTGGTAGTTGATCCACGCCAGCACGATCAGGCCGAGGAACACCGGCAGGGTCAGCGACAGCGTGCTGCGCCGCAGCAGGATCAGGCCGGCCAGTGCGCCGAGCATCATGAACGGCGTGATCTGGTGGGTCGCGGTCGTCGCGATGAACAACCCCACCAGCAGCGTCAGCAGCACCACCCGGTCGGTGACGGTCGTCGGCCGCGACGGCAGCTCACCGGGGGACAGCCGGTCGAGCCTGGCGAGCAGGCGCCGCAGGAAACCCTTCTTCGGCAGCGGCGCGGTACGCGGCTCGGCCTTGCCGAACCACCGCAGCAGGATCGCGATGAACACCAGGTACAAGGCGTACGTGAAGCCCTGTGGTGAGAAATAGTCCTGGCCGATCCACTGCACGAGGATGAACAGCAGCGCCGCGAACCACCTGGCGCGTGTGGTGGCCACCAGGCGGCGCAGGATCAGCACGAACGGCAGCAGGTACAGCAGGTTCGACACGAACGGCGTCCACTGCAGGATCGTCGTCATGTCGTCGACCCCGGCGGCGCGCAGCACGAAGCCGAACAACGCGAAGAACCCCGGCCAGGCGAACCGCGCGTCGAGGCCCGGCAGCGTCTCACCGGCCCGGCCGATGTACTCGGCGAAACCCGCGTGCACCCAGGCCGTGGCGAACCTCGGCTCCGGCTCCACCAGCGCGGCGGCGCCGTGCAGCGTGAACGTCACCGCGGCGAGCTGGAACAGCAGCAGGCCCTTGCGGTCGGTGTTCTGCGTCAGGGTCACGAAGAACGACACGATGATCAGCGCGATGGCCGCGTACGCCGTCACCGGCAGCACCGACACCAGGCCGAGCCCGTCGAGCTGCCGCAGGTCCACCCCGCGCATGGGGCCGTGCGGCACACGCAGCGCCAGCACGTACATGACCAGGCCCTCGACGGTGAGCAACGGCGGCAGCCACGACGCCGCGCTCCCCGCGAGCCGCGTGGCCCACGAGACACGCGCGTCCCGGGCCGGCGCCTGACCGATGCGCAGCGGCACGATCGGCTCGGGGTCCGGTTCGGGGTCCGGTTCCGGCTCGGGGTCCGGCTCGGAACGGGGAGGCAGGACAGGTGCCGGAGGCCTGCGCACCTCGACGGTGCTGTCCTCCAGCTCCGGTTCCTCTTCGGGCTCGGCCTCCGCGGCGGACTCGCGTGCCTGCGCCGGCTCAGGAGCCGGCTTCGGCTCGGCCCTCGGCTTCGGGGCAGGTCCCGGTGCCGGCTTCGGCTCGGCCTTCGGCTTCGGTTCCGGTTTCGGCTGGGACTTCGGCTCGGGCTTCGGCTGGGACTTCGGTTCCGGTTCCGATTTCGGCTCGGGCTCCGGCGCGGACTCGGACCCCGGCTCCTCCGCGTCCGGCTCGGCCGTGGGTTCGGGTTCCCGTTCCGTCGTGGGGGACGCGGCGGCGTTCCTGGCCGCGACGACGACAGGAAGCGGGATCACCTGGGTGGCGTCCTCGTCCGGCGGGTCGGCAGGGCCGGAACCGGTGTCGAGATCCACCTTTTCGGCGTCGCCGGTGACGGCCGCCTGTTCTTTCACCTCGTCGCCTGTCCGTCGCCTCACGTAGACCATGATGCGGCCTCGGCCGCCTCTCGCGCGTTCGCCGGTCCCGGCGGCCCGGTCCGACTCAGTATTCTGCGCAGTCCCGGAAGGATCAGCAACGCCACCAGGATCTCGCTGAACAACAGGCCGTACCCGACCGCCGCGCCACCGGCCACCGGCAGCAGCAGCACCGACGACGTCAGGACCAGCACCGCGAGCCCGATCTGCACCACCGCGAGCGTGCGCGGCCGTCCTTCGGCCCGGGTGCCGCTCAGGTAGATCTCGATCAGCACCCGCGGCAGCACGGCGAGCGCCATGAGCCGCAGCAGCAGCGTGCCGTGCTCGGCGAAACCGGGCCCGAACACCGACAGGATCAGCGGCGCCGCGGCGAACGTCACCAGCGACACCGGCGCGATGATCAGGTACGACCGTCGCATCGCCTGTTTGCAGTTGGCCGCGAGCCGCGACCGGTCCGACGAGCCCTCCACGGTGAGCGACGTCGCCATGTTGATGGCCAGCAGTTCGATCATCGCGCCGAGGGTCTGCGCCATCGCGAAGTACCCGAACATCTCGCCGCTGATCCGCGACGCGACGTACACCGGCAGGAAGTACACGATCGCCAGGATCGAGAACGCACCTGGATAGTCACCGGCGAGGAAGCGGCCGACCTCACGGAGCTTCGGCGGGCTCGTCCCGGCGGGGGCCGCGCGTCTGGCGTGCCGGGGCACCAGCACGCCGAAGATGAACAGGTTGACCGGGATCAGCGCCAGCGCCGTCGGTATGATCCACGACACGTAGATGCCGTCGTCCGGCAGCGCACCCGCGAGCGCCACCAGCAGCCCCATCTTGATCAGCCCGAAGCACAGGCTGTTCACCGGCACCCACACGGCCTTGCGTAATCCGGCGAGCACCACGTCCTGCAAGGTGAAGACACACCAGATGGCCACCGACGCGACGAAGAACACCCCGGGCCCGACACCGGCGAGCGTCGCGTAGTTCTCCCCCCACACCGGCAGGGTGAGCAGGAATCCCACGGCGGCGGCCACCGCGGTCAGCGTGGCCACGAGGTACCCGCGGCCGATGAGCGCGCCGGTACGCCGTCCCGCGATGGGGACGAACCGCGCGAGCGCACCGGTCAGGCCGAGCGCGATCAGGCCGGCGAACAACCGCATCGCGGTGATGAGGGCCTGGCTGCGGCCGAAGTCCTCCGGCGAGTACATGCGTGCGGCGAGCAGCCAGTAGCCCATGCCGAGCACCGCCGTGAGGCCGGTGTTGGCCATCAAGGCGTAGCCGTTGAGGAAGAGCGGATTGCGTAGATCGCGAAGCAGGCGGCGCCGCAGCACCGCCAGCCGTCCGTCCGTCCCGCGCTCGTCCGGCCGTCCCGGCTCGTCGTGCGCGGCGGTCGTACCCAAGGCCGCGTCACCCCCCCTCGTCGACACGCGGCGTCGCCTTCACGGCTACGTCACTCACGGCCTGCCATGTGGCGCAGACCGTACCGTGTCCGGCGCACCACCGCGTATCCCTTCGTCAGAGCGCGTTCCTTCAGGTAGATCATCGGTACGCCGCGACCCTCGACCGCTCGGCGGAAACGGTCCATGGTGGTGGACCGGCCCACGGTGAGACGCGGCAGCGCCATCACGTCGGCGCCGTCGTCGGCGAGCGCGTTCGCCACCGCGCAGGCGGCCCAGTACCCGGCCTTGCGCACCTCGCGGCGCACCCGCGCGCTGGAGTAGCCGTACGGGTACGCCATGGTGGCGACCGGACGGCCGACCTTGTCCTCCAGCAGCCCCTTGTTGCGGCGTAACTCCTGGCGCAGGTCGGACTCCGGCAACTGGTCGAGCTGCGGATGGCTGTGGCTGTGGCCGGCGATCTCGACGCCGCACGACGCCGCCTCGCGGACCTGGCTCCAGCTCAGCATGCGGTCCAGCGGCCGGCCCGCGGCGTCGGGACCGGCGTCGTCGAGCCACCCGCTCGTCACGAACACCGTGGCGGGGAAGCCGACGCGGTCCAGCACCGGCAGCGCCTCGGCGTGGAAGTCGGCGTACCCGTCGTCGAACGTCACCACGACCGGCCGCTCGGGCTCAGGCGCGCCGCCGGTGCCGTACAGGGAGGCGACGAGATCGCCGAGGGTGAGCGGCGTGAAGCCTCGGTCCTTCAGGTACGTCATCTGTGACTCGAACATCGACGGACGGACCGCGAGCGGCCTCGTCGCGCCGTTCGGCCGGTCGCTGACCGAGTGGTACATCAGGATGGGAACACGCATGTGATCACTGTTCCTGGTGGTCCGGGGTGTCCGCACGGCTTCCGCGCAGCCGCAGCCGGGCCGACCCGACCGCGTACCCCCAGGTGGTCCAGGCCAGCCCGACGACGATCGCGCCGGCCCTGGCCAGGCCCGCGGGGTCTCCTCGCAGTGCCTCACCGGCTCCGCGCAGCACACCCATGGGCAATGTCTTGAACGCGTGGGCCCGCTCGCTCGACAACCCGTCCCCCGCGCCGACGCTCCGCGCCACCAGCGCCTTGGACAGGCCCTCGGCGTAGCAGCGGGAACGGAAGTAACGGAACGTGGCCCGCGCGGCGGGGACCCGGTGGCCGATCATCGCGTCCGGCTCGAACATCATGATCGAGCCGGGCCTGCGCTGAGCGAGCCTGATGCAGAACTCGGTCTCCTCACAGCCGAGGGGACGGCTCTTGCGTCCCTGCACGCTGCGGCCGAGACCCGAGTGGAACCCGCCGACCGACAGGACGGCCTCACGGCGGAACGCGGCGTTCCCCCCCATGACGTTGCGTATGGGTTTGCGTTCCGCCGCCAGGCCCCGGTAGGTGCACCCGACGGTCCAGTCGAACTCCTCGGGGAACCACCGCGGACGTGCACCCGTGCCCCAGAGCGGCTCGGTCAGCCCGCCGACCCCCACGACGGCCGGGTTGGCGCCTCGCCGTTCTGACATGGCCTGCTCGAACGCCTCCAGCCACCCGGCGTCCGCCACCGCGTCGTCATCGAGGAACGCCACGACGTCACCCGTCGCGGTCTCCGTCCCGGTGTTCTTACCGCCGGACAACCCCTGAGCGTGGGTGTTCTCGACGACGATCGCGTCGGTGTACTCACGCTTGAGCCGCAGGTGCAGATCGGGGTTGTGGTCGACGACGAGGATGAGCTCCTCCGGCGGACGCCGCTGACCGCGCACGGAGCGCACGGCCGCGCCGATGTCGTCCCACCGGTCCTCGGTGTAGACACAGATGACGACGGAGATCCTCATGACGGTTACGCCGCGCCTTGGTCCGCGGCGGGCTGACGCTCGGCCGGCATGCGCTCGACCGGGACCAGGGGACGCCGCCACTCGCGCATGATCGTCTTGAACACACGCCAGCCGTCGCGCACGACACGCAGGTTGCTCTCGCCGTGGATGCGGCACCGCTCGTGACTCGGCACCTCGTGAACCTTCAGACCGGCCCTGGCCGCCCTGATGTTCATCACGGTCTCCACCTCGAAGCCCGCGCAGTCCAGGTCGAGCGCGTCGAGGTGACGGGCCCAGAACGCGTTGTAGCCGTAGCACAGGTCGGTGTACTGCGTGCCGTAGATGCGGTTGACCATGGAACGCAGCACGCTGTTGCCGAGCCTGCGGCTGAAGGTCAGGTCGTCGCTGCCGCCGCCGCTGGCGTACCGGGAGCCCTTGACGAAGTCGGCTCCGGCGACCAGCGCGCTGACGAACTGGATGATCTCACGGCCGTCGGTGGAGCCGTCCGCGTCGATCATCACGATGATGTCGCCGGTGCAGGCGGCGAAACCGGTGGACAAGGCGTCACCCTTGCCCTTGCCGCGCTGCTGCACGACACGCAGGCCGGGACGCAGCCTGCGGGCCACCGCGACGGTGTCGTCGATGGAGTTGCCGTCCACGAGCACGACCTCGTGGATCCAGTGCGGCAGCGTGGCGAAGACGTGCGGAAGGTTCTCCGCCTCGTTCATGGCCGGGATGACCACGCTGACAGTAGGGGAAATGGCCATATGCGGGGTGAGGGGGGTGAAACGGTCCACAGTGGGAAGTGGTCTCAGGGTGCCGAGCTGAGACTTCCCGTTGTGCTTGGTGGTGATCTCGGGACTCATTTTCGAGGGATGTCCTTCCGGGCGGTCTGACATCGGCGGCGACTGCCAACTGGGACCGGCGCGACTGGACGGAGAGGGGTTTCTCCGTCCCGGTCGTAGCAGCTAGAGGGTGTCGGCTTCAGCGGAGGGGGAGAGCGATCAGCTCGCCCCCGAGGGTTCCTTCTCCATGGCGTCGGGCTGGAGCGTGGTCCGGACTCGTCCGAAGCCCTTCAGTAACCGGTCGGCCAGCCGGTACAGCGAAGGACGATCGACGACGATGCTTCGTGCCTTGTTGACGGGTGTCCGGCCCATCCAGTGAACGGCGGCCGTCGCCGACGGACGGGAGACCCGGCCCTCGGAGACGTGGATGACGCCGCTCTTCAACCAGCCCTTGTACTCCCGGCCCCCCTTGCCCATGTCGACCTGGCCCAGACCGTGGGACGCGGCCTGCTCCGCCATGTGCAAGTGGTGCATTATCCCGGGGGAGTACCGGGCGAACTCGGGGTCGTAGGCGGGGAACCAGCCGACCAGCGTGTGGTGCGTACGCAGGCCGAAGTGCCCCGCCACCGGGGTGTCTCCGGCGTACAACATGGTGAGCACGCCGCCGAACGACGGTGTGTCGGTGGCGTGCATCTGCTCGATCAGCTCGACGATCCAGGGCTGGGCGAAACGGTCCACCCGTCCTGTCCTGCGGTACTGATCGGACTTCCAGGCGGTCAGGGTGCGCATCGTCCCGGCATCGGTGGCACGCCACTCCAGCCGCACCTCGCCGTGCTCACGTGCGAGCTTGCGCTCCTTGTACCGGATGGTCTTGTAGTTCTTCGGTGAGTGTTCGCGCACGTGCGCGACATAGGTCTCGAACCCCGAGGTCAGGTCCATGATCGGCACCGGCCGCACCGCCGACTCGAACGGCGCGAACGTGGGCTGCCCCGCGACCATGTGGTCGAAGTCGAACACCGAAAGGCCGCAGGCCCGCAGCAGCGTGCGTCCGCACAGCTCAAGGCCGGGCTCCGCGATGAGACCATGGCAGGTGGTCAGCCAGCTTCCGAGCGGTTTGCCGATGCCGAACGAATGCCGTTCGAAAGGCAGGAAAGCGACCACCTTGCCGGCGTCCTCGACGACGGCGACACGTGCGTAAGAACGGAGCCGGTCCACCGCGAGCGCGAATTCGATGGAAAGGAATGGATTGTCCAGGGTGGGGGTGGACAGTTGGAGGTCACGCCAAAGAGCGACCTCGGCCTCTCCTAAGTCCCCCGGCCGGACCACTGTCACCTTCACCTTGACCGGGCCCCCTGTTCGGTGTGCAGACTGCCGTTCCCCCGGTACAGAGACCGAAGCACCCACATGAACGCACCGAGAACCGCGACCGTGGCTACCCCGGCGCGGGGAGACCAGGCGTCGAACAGGAGCATGGCCTCGGCTAACAGAACATTTATAACGAGACTCGCCGCGGCACCCACCGTTAGGGCGGCGAGTGGGTCACGATCACGCAACAGTCCGACGACCGATGCCCCCGGGACAACCAGCATGAACAACGGAGTCAGCACCAGACGCGCGGGAGTGTCGATGTCGGCGAGCGCGATCACCGCTCCAGCGGCGCACGCGATCGCCAGCACCCATCCGAGCACTGTCCGGTTGGTACGCATGTCTCCTGGCTCCGGGGGTCATGGGGGTACTGATACCTGGCTGATCGTTGTCCTCATAGGACCAACCACGAGATCCGGTCGTCAATGCCGACGCCTCAACTCCGCCGCGGGTTTACCGCCAGAAGGCGACAACCCATTGTCGGAACCGGACAGGCCATCAACGCCGAATAGCCGATAGCCCCGAAACCTGTGGGGTTTCAGGGACCGGCGATACCCAAGGTACCGGTGCCATGCCCGGAGTGTGATGCCGAGGGGCCAATTAGTACAGATTCGCCCTTCCGCCCCCGCTCAAAGCCTCCTCAACCCCGCCGGTCCCCCGCGCCGCCTCGGGCCACGGATGTCTCCGCGCCGCCTCCGGCCACTGATGTCGCCTCCTGTGCGCCGGCGGGAGAATCTCCGCCTTCCGCCGCGGCCGTGTCGCAGGCGCCGGATCCGGTGGGTTCACGAAGCCCCCGTCGCGTCGTCGGACGGGGTGTCGGACGGGACCGGATCGGGTGGTGACGTGGGATCCGGCGGCGGCTCCGACTGCGGCGGCTGCTCCTGGCCGTCCCAGGTGACCGGGCACACGGCCTGTCCCGCGGCCGAGCTGAACGTGACCGACCCCGCTCCGGCCTTCCCCGGCTCGGCCGCCACCACAGAAAGCCGCACCTTCTCACCCACCGCCAGCACCCCACGTCCCGGCGACACCGACACACCCCCCGACGCCGCGGCCGACCACTGGAGCGCCGCGTTGCGCGCTGAGATAAGGATCACACCCGCGCCGTTCTCCCCGAGCACCCCCGGACAGGACAGCACCAGCCGCGCCGCAGGCGCCGGCACCCCCCGCGACGGCGAACGGGTGACCGTGGGCCGCGCCGCCGGGCTGTCCGCAGGCGCCGAGGCCCGCTCCGGCGTAGGCGTGGCCCGAGGCCTCTCGGCCGCCGCCGTCCTGCTCGCGGACGGCACCGCCTCCGTCGGGTCCGGATACGTGATCCGCAACTCTCCGGGAGTCTTGCTCGGAAACCGCAACTCCGCCGTAGGCGGCGTAGCCGAATCCTGCCCCGCCGCCACCACCATCGCCCCCGTGGCCACCAGCACACAGGCCACCGCCGCCAGCACCGGCGCGGACTTCCCCCGTCTCCCCTTCTTCCGTCCCGCACCGCCGTTACGACTCACCCCGCCACCACGTCCGGCACCGTCGCCACGTCCCACCTCGTCCCCACCCCGCCGGCCCCGCCTGCCACCCCGCGGCGCCGTCACCTCATCCCCATGACCACCACCGGCAGGCTCCGTCTCCCACTCGTCATGACCAGGATCGGGATCGTAGAAATCGTCGGCCCCCACGGCGTACAGATGACCCGTACGGTCCACCCCGGCCGCCACGCCACGCCGGCCGCTCACCCCAGCCGCAGGCGTACCGTCCACCACGCCGTGCCGGCCGCTGATCCCAGCCGCAGGTGTGCCGTCCGCCACGCCGTGCCGGCCGCTCACCCCATGGGCCGGCGTCCCCTCCGGCACCCCATGCCGACTACTCATCCCCCGCGCAGGCGTGCCACTCGGATCTTCGGATCCGCCGCCGTGCCGGCCGCTCACCCCATGGGCCGGCGTCCCCTCCGGCACATAGAGATCGACACCGCGCCGGATGCGCGTCCCATGAGCCGGCGTACCGGCCCCACCGTGGAGTCCGCTCATGCCGGTGGCAGGCGTGCCCCCCGCCTTCCCCCTCCTCTGCCGGCCGACGTGGTCCGTGTCCGCGTCCGCGTCACGCAGGCCGGGAACGACCGTGACAGCCGTGTCCCGGTCCCCTCGACCCCGCCGGGACGAGCCGCCACGATCCCCCCGCATCCGCCGGTCCGAACTCACCGGCGGGAACCCGTTCTTGTCGAACCGATCCGTCGCACCGAGGATCGCCGCACGCGCCGCGTCGTCACCCACCCCCGAGCACGACTCGGCAACCCTCCGCCGTAACGACAACGGCGGAAACGCCACCGGCACCTCGTCCAGCAGCCGCTCGGACGACACCCGCCGCCCCCGGCCCTCCGTACACTCCTCACACCCCGCGATGTGCCGCGTCAACCGCCGCCGCACCGCCTGCGGAAACGGCCCCTCCATGGAGTCCACCAACGCCGACAGATCCGGACAGTGCGCTCGCCCCGTCCGGGCCAGGATCACCCCCGCCCCCGCGACGTCCAACTGCTCCTTGGCCCGCGCCAGCCGGTTCCCCGCCTGCCGCGAACTGAGCCCCAGCACCACCCCGATCTCCGCGGTCGTCAGCCCATGCCGTACGGCCAGCAGCAGCACCTCCCGCTCCCGCTGCCCCATCTCGGCCAGGGCCTCCCGCACCACCCCCGTGAGCTCAGGATCGGCCACATCATGATCATGCTCATGCGCCTGCCCCGCCGTGAACCCATGAGCCGGCGTCCGCCCCACCCGCTCATACACATGAAACCGAGTCAACGCGTACAACCAGGCCCGCAACCGGGAGGTCTCCCGCAGCAGGTCGGCCCGCCCGTGCGCCGTGACGATCGCCGCGTGCACCGCGTCCGCCGCCGCATCCATCTCCTGCGCCAGCGAGTAAGCGAAATCGGTCAGCCGATCGGCGTAAACGTCATACAGCCCATCCCCGGCCCGCTCCTCAGCCCGCCGAGCCGCCTCCACCAACCGCTGGTCATCCAGCCGACCACCAACCGGCCATTCAGGCACGAGTCTTTCCTCCCCGCAGTACGGACCCCGACAAACCGTCCAAGAACAGCTCCGCGAGGACAATTCCTCCTCACGCCCGGCCCCACACCGCGTAAGACGTCTCATTCCCCACCCCGGTTGACCCCACCTCGTCCAATAATCATTAGGTATGACCTGGTAAAACAGCGTTTACTGCGCCTCCTGAAACCAGTGTGATCAAAGAGTAGACCCACCAACCCCACCGATCCCAAAAGACCCAAAAGTCCCACTTTCCGGCGCCGCCACGAGGTGATGGACTATGTCGCAGCCTCACTCCGCGTCACGACGGAAGGTCGATGGCCTCGGCGGCGTGGACGACGTCGAAGACCGAGCGGCCACTGAACGCCGAGGCGGAGGAGCACCCGAGCACACGTGCCGTCCGGGACATGGATCCAGGGGACAGGCTGCGTGGAGCAGGGATCGCGCGGCGTCCGGCGCAGGCCGAGGTCGCCAGGCGGGACTGTCTGAGCGGTTACGCGGGAGACGGCGCACGCACCTGTCGTCCGCACCCGGCTTCACGGTCGGTGCGGACGGGTGGGTGGTGGCCAGGGTCCACCCACCCGGTTGTTCTACTGGCTGCTGTTGCAGTTGGGGGCGCAGAGGCGGCGGGAGATTCCCTCCAGGAAGACCTTGCGGATTTCCAAGGCGTTGTTGGGGAAAAAGGCTTCGCCTTGGGTGGCTTTGGCCAGGTTCTGCATTTGGCGGCGGCCGGCGGCGTCTTTGGCGCCTAGGGCGACGATGATGACGCTGATGGGCTGGGTCTCGTCGAATTCGTCGCGGAGTTTGCGGAGGATTTCGGCGTTGGTTATGCCGCCTTCTGGGTCGTCGTTGCCTACGCCGTCGGTGAAGATGAGGATGGTGTTGATCTTGTCGGCTTCGTATTCGGCCTTCATCTTGTCGTAGGCGGCGGCGAGGGTGTCGTTGAGGCCGGTGTCGCCGGTCGCCTTGGCTTTGATGTTCGCCAGGGAGCGGCTGATGACCTCGCGGCGCGTGGTGCCGTTCAGGGAGGCGCCGATGGGGCCTATGGGGACGGCTTCCTTGTAGTCGACGCCTTTGCCGTTGAGGTTGGTGGAGAAGATCCAGGTGCCGATCTCGGTCTTGTCGGGGAAGAGTTTGAGGCCCTCGATGGCGGTCTGGGAGATGAGGCGCATGCGGTCGCCTGGCGCGCCTACGGCGGGGAGGGCCATGGTGCCGGAGATGTCGAGGAGGGCCAGGATGCGGCCGCCGAGTTTGAGGCGGGACCAGGCCTGGGCCAATTGGTTCACGGTCTCGGCGTCGGGGACCTTGAGGGACCTCGGGGCCTTGGGGTTGAGGCCGTTGGCCTGGCTGATGGCGCCGCCTGGTTTGCCGTCGGGGGTGCGGAAGCCGTTGTCGCGGATGGTCTTGCGCGCGGCGTTGCCGGTGAGGGCCGTGGCGAAGGACTTGGCGGCGTCGCGGGTGGCCTGGTCCTTGGCGGTGATCAGCACGGGGTAGTCGAGGCTGATGGTGCCCTCGGCGGGGTACAGGCCGGCCAACTGGCCGTCGTCGCTCTTGTTGAAGGCCCAGATGCTCTGCTCGGAGGCGATGCCGATGGGGGCCCGGGTCGACTGTTTGCCCATGGTGGCGAACATGTTCTCGGGGCTGCTGACGGCGGTCTCGGAGAGCTGGCGCAGGACGCCGACCAGTTGCTCGTCGCCGGCGCCTGACGCCTTGAGGATGCCGGCGCCGGCGAGCAGAGCGCTCAGACCGGCGGCGTTCTGGGTGGGGTCGAGGGGGAGGACCCGGATGCGGCGGCCGAGGCCGTCGGGGGTGGCGGCGTTGGCGGCGGACATCAGGCCGCTCCAGCTCGGCTCGCCGAACTCGCTGCTCAGTTTCTCGATCACCGGCTTCGGCGCGGCGAGGATCACGGGGGAGCGCGCGATGCTGGGAACGGCGGGTGCGGAGATGCCGGAGCCCTTGGGGGTGGAGCGGAGCTTGGCGACCCACAGGCTGGAGTCGGGGATCCACATGTCGGCGTCGAACTTGCCGGCCGTGGCGCCGGAACCGGCGATGGAGTTGGTGACGCTCGCGGGGTCGCCCTCCTTGACCGAGACCGCGACGCAGGCGCCGTTCGCCTCGGTGGAGCTCTTGCCGTACGCGGCGGCGATCTTGGTGATGGCCGGTGCGATGTCAGGTGAGGCGACCACCCGCAGCGCGGCCTTGCTGTCGCCGCAGCCCTGGTCCCTGCTCATGATCACGTAAGCCGCGACGCCGAGCAGCACGGCCAGCGCCACGGCCCCCGCCAGGGGTACCAGCACCTTCCCACGGCCCGCCCGGCGGCGGCTCGACGGCTCCTGATAAGGGTTGTAGCCGCCGTCAAGCTCGTCAGTGCGGTGACGTCCGCCCACGGTTGTTCCTCTTAAAGTGTCGATCTATCCGGAATCCGGCCCGCTGTCCAGCGACCATATAGGGAGATCCGGGGTAATGCGTACGGAACCGTCGGGGTCGTGGATTCGGGGGCAAAACCGATCTTTTGGTGGGTTGATTACCTAAAGTGACGTCAGTGAAGGCCGCTGTCACCACCCCTGGGGCGACTTGGGGAGATAGACGCGATACATCTTGACACGAAGCTGTCGCGATGTATCGTAACCGCCATACCGAAGCCTGTCCGGGGGTGAACGGGGGAGGCGGCCATGTCGACGCTTGTGCGCCAGCGGTCCGTGGGGACGGCCGTGGTGGCGCGGGACCGTGCGGGGCCCGCGCGGACGCGGCCCGATCTGCTGCTGGTCGAGCTCGGCGGGCCCGAGTGCCTGGACGTGGTCCGGCGGGTGCTGCGTGAGTGCGGCGGCGTGCGGGACGTGCTGGTCGGCGGACGGGTGTGCCGGGTGGTGGCCGACCCCGGCGCCGGGCCCGGAGTCGCGGGTGATCTGCGTGCGCAGGGGCTTGAGGTGGCCGTGGTCATCCTTCAGTGGGGACATGACTCGCCACGCCACGCCTTGCCGCCTTCCCTCACCGCGACGCCTGCGAGGACCAGCGCCACCGCCGGGTCCAGCCACCACCAGCCGTACGACGTGGCCGCGAGCCCGGCCAGCACCCCGCCGGCGAGCACGGAGCACAGCACGTTCTGGGTGC
This sequence comes from Sphaerisporangium rubeum, assembly GCF_014207705.1. Classification (NCBI taxonomy): domain Bacteria; kingdom Bacillati; phylum Actinomycetota; class Actinomycetes; order Streptosporangiales; family Streptosporangiaceae; genus Sphaerisporangium; species Sphaerisporangium rubeum. The sequence continues at coordinate 5,766,687 of NZ_JACHIU010000001.1, read as the reverse complement.
CCTCGCCTGTGGTCGCCGCCGAGCCGAGCCGTCTGCCGAGCCTGCGTTTGGCCACGCCGAGGAGCGGCATGCTGACCAGGCTGATCGTCGTGACCACGATGCCGAGCACGGTGGGTGCCGGTCGCTGACCCGCGACCAGGTCGTACGCCACGTGCAGCGCGAGGTACGGCGCGAGCACCCAGAAGCTCACGGCGACGGCCTTGCGTGCGCGCTCCTCGGCCGTGTGCGAGTGGAGCCTGCGGCCCGTGAAGCGCCAGATCACGATCAGGCTGGCCAGCGCTTCCACCAGTGCCGACCAGCCCCAGCCGATCAGGGCCACCGAGTGGGCCTCAAGGCCCGCGGCGAGGCCGAGCAGGCTCTCGGCTCCCAGCCAGGCCAGGGTGCCGAAGGAGAGGGCTCGTGCCAGGCGTGCGTCTCTTAGGTAGGTGTTGGCCTGGTGTGTTGTGGTATGCGGGGTGACTGGGGGTGTGGTGGGATCTGGCACGATGACTTCCTGATCGGTCGGGGATCGGCTGATGACTTGACGTAGCGTACCTGTCACTAACAGTGATGGTGCTGGGCTCGCCTCGGCCTGTGGATAACTTGCTTTTGTTCGTGAGGAGAGCTGGTGCCGTTCACTCCCGCGCATGTGGCGGCGGTGATACCGCTGGTGCGGTGGACGCGGGTGCGTGCCGTGCTCGATCCGTGGGCCCTCGCGGTCGGGGCGATGGTGCCTGATCTGCCGCTGTTCCTGCCTTATCTGCAGGACTACACGGGGTGGCACACGCCTGCGGGGGTCGTCACCGACGATCTGGTGGCTGTGGTCGTGCTGCTCGCCGTGTTCCAGTTCGGCGTGCGGGATCCTTTGACGGCGTTGCTGCCGCCGTCGCTAGCCGGACGGGCCGCGGCGCTTCCCGGGCCTGCTTGGCGGCGGTTTCACGCTGTCGTGCTCGGGGCCGTGGCGGGGGCCGCCACCCATGTGCTGTGGGACTCGTTCACCCATGACTGGGGGGCCGTGTTCTGGGGGTGGTCGTGGCTGTCCGAGGCGGTTGTGCCTGGGTTGCCAGGGTTCCGGGTGGCCCAGTACGTCTCGTCCGTGCTTGGTCTGGCCGCGACCGGTTGGTGGCTGGTCCGTTCGCTGCTCGCCGCGCCGCCGGGTGTGCTGCCGGACCGGCTGATCCTTCCGGCGGCCGTGCGTTGGAGCGTTCTCGGCGGCGCCGTCGTCGCGGCCTGTGGGGCCGCCGCCGTGTGGACACTGGTCGACCCTCCCAATCCGGCCTTCGGCTGGGCCGGGGCCGTCACCAAGACCGGGGTCGGGGTCATTGTCGGCTGGTGTGCGGTAATCACCGTGTATGTCGTGGTGTGGTGGCTGGGCCGCGCCATGCGTCTGAGGAGGACGGCCGGCTCGCCTCGGGGACCGGTGGACCGCCGTACAGAGGCGCCGGATTCGCCGCACCACGTCCCGCCGCGTCGGCGCCGTTGAGTGCAGCGACGGCGGGTGGGGAGAGAGGGGTGCCGCGTCGGGAGAGGCGGTGCCGGGTGGGGCGGGGTGGGTGCGGCTTGGGAGGGGTGGTGCAGGTGGGGGTGGTGCGGTATCGGGAGGGGTGGTGTCGGTGGTGGGTTGGGGGTGAGGAAGCGATGTCGGGTGGGGGTGGGGGAGGCCTACGCTGGGGCTGTGCCGGAGATTGTGTGTGTTGAGGATTCTGCCGATCCCAGGCTTCGGGACTATCTGCATCTGCGGGAGGTGGAGCTGCGGAAGAGTCTTGAGGCTGAGTTCGGGTTGTTCGTGGCGGAGGGGGAGAAGGTCATCCGGCGGGCTGTGGGGGCGGGGTATCCGGTTCGGTCGGTGTTGACTACTGAACGGTGGTTGGCGGGGTTGGTGGATGTGGTGGGGGATGCTCGGGTTTATCTGGTTTCGCCGGAGGTGATGGAGGGGATCGCCGGGTTCGCGGTGCACCGGGGGGCTTTGGCTTCCATGGGGAGGGTCGCGTTGCCTTCGGTGCACTCGGTGCTGGGGGACGGGGTGCGGCGGGTGGTGGTGCTGGAGGATCTTGTCGATCATGGGAATGTGGGGGCGGTGTTCCGGTGTGCGGCGGCGCTGGGGGTGGATGCGGTGGTGTTGTCGCCTCGGTGCGCGGATCCGCTTTACCGGCGATCGATCAAGGTGGCCATGGGGGCCGTGTTCGCCGTTCCGTACGCGCGCATGACGAACTGGCATCACGGGCTGGGGGAGTTGCGTGCGGCGGGGTTCCAGCTGCTGGCGTTGACGCCGGATCAGGACGCGGTACCCATGGGTGAGGTCGTGATGAAGGAACGGGTCGCGTTGCTGCTGGGGTCGGAGGGGGACGGGTTGTCGTCGCGGTGGTTGCACGCGGCGGACCAGGCGGTGTGCATTCCCATGAGCCCGAAGGCGATGGACCTCGGGGTCGACTCGTTGAACGTGGTCGCCGCCGCGGCCATCGCCTGTCACGGGCTGGTGGGTGGCAGGTAGGAGCGGGTTCTGTGCGGGCTGGCCCGGGGGGCACGTGGCCGGGTCGGACCGGTCCGGCAGCACGTGGCGTGGCCGGGTCGGACCGGTCCGGCAGCAGGTGGCGTGGCCGGGTTCGGGGGGGTCCGGGGTCAGGTGCGGGAGAGCAGGTAGGCGGGCCAGCTTCCGTGGGTGCTGATGTCCAGGGAGGTCGTGGTGGCGTGGGCCTCGCAGAGGAAGCTGTGTACGGTCCGGCCGTCGTCGAGTTCCAGGGTGCCGAGGCCGAGGGGTGCGGCGATGGTGGTGAGCAGGGTGCCGAGACCGGGGGTGCCGATCTCGTACAGTTCCACTTCGATCGGGACGCCTCCGGACGCGACCCGCACCAGGCCGGCGCGGGCCACGGGGCCGCCGTCGAGAGCGTAGAGGCGGTAGTGGGGTGCGGTGAACGCGGTGCCGAGCGGGGTGGCTCCCAGCGAGACGAGGTCCCCGTTGAGCGGCTGTCCCGATCGGTGGGCTCCGACGACGGCCAGCACCGGACCTGTTCCGGTCGGTGTGGAGGTGGCCGAGAGGGTTGTCGCGGCGCCGGAGGTCGCGTCGGGCCCGATGAGCGAGGGAGAGCTGCGGGCCGTGAGGGACGGAGCCGCCGCGCCGCCGGGGGACGGGGACGGGTAGGTGGCGCCGACGGCGGCGAGGAGGGGGTCGGAGCCGGCGGGGCCGAGGAGGGTGATGCCGTGGGGGCGGCCTGTTGAGGTCAAGCCGGCGGGGATGGCGAGGGCGGCCAGGTCGAGGAGGTTGGTGAAGGTCGTGTAGTGGCCGAGGACGCTGTTGAGGGTGATGGGGTCGGCCAGCATCTCCTCGACGGTGAACGTCGTCGGCACGGTCGGTACGGCGAGGACGTCCATCGACGTCCATTCGCGCATCGTGCGGGATCGCAGTTCCGCCAGACGGTACAGGCCCTCGAAGGCGTCGACGGCGCTGAGCGACCGGCCGCCGTTCAGGATGCGCAGCGTCACGGGGTGCACCATGTCGGGGTGACGTTCGGCGAAGTCGCCGACGGCGGCGAGCCGTTCGGCGACCCAGGGGCCTTCGTACAGCAACCGTCCCGCCGCGAGGAACGGCTCCAGGTCGATCGGCACCAGCCGGTGGCCGAGGCGCGACAGTGCGGCGACGGCGTCCTCGAACGCGGCCCCGGCGGCGTTGTCGCCGTAGAACTCGGGTTTGCGCGGCACCCCGATCCGCAGCGGCCCGGCGGCCGGCGGCACCGCAGGAGGCATGGGGAACGGCCGCGACCAGGGGTCATCGGGTTCATGGCCGGCGATGACGGACAGCACGGCGAGGCCGTCGGGGACGTTGGTGGCGAAGACGCTCGCGCAGTCGAGCGACGCGCACGCCGGCACCATGCCGAGCGTGCTGACCAGGCCCCGTGTGGGTTTCACCCCGACCGTGCCGGTGAGCGCGGCCGGCACCCGGCCGGAGCCGGCGGTGTCGGTGCCGATGGCGAACGACACCAGGCCGGCCGCCACCGCCACGGCCGAGCCGGAGCTCGAACCGCCGGAGATGAGCCCGGGGACGAGCGGCGACTCGCACGCGCCGTACGGGCTGCGGGTGCCGGACAGGCCGGTGGCGAACTGGTCGAGGTTGGTCTTGCCGATGAGCAGCGCGCCGGCGGCGAGCAGCCGGTCGACCAGCGGCGCGTTGCGTTCGGGGACGTAGGCGAAGCCGGGGCATGCCGCCGTGGTCGGCATGCCCGCGACGTCCACGTTGTCCTTCACCGCGAACGGCACCCCGTGCAGCGGCCCTCCGGTGAGCGCCGCCGCGTCGGCCAGCACCTCCTCGGGCCGCCGCAGGGTGATCCACACGTGGTCGTCACCCCGTGCCGCGACACGTCGCAGCACCTCCTCGGCGACGTCCACGGGTGTGGCCGTCCCGGTGCGGTAGCGATGGCCGAGGGTCGCGAGGTCAAGGGTGCCGAGGGTGCCGAGGGTGCCGTCCACGTGCGGTTCCTTCCTTAGGCGGGGGTCAGGACGCCGCCGGGAGGTCGGCGGTGGCGGGGGCCGGTGCTACCGGTTCCTCACCGGCGGCGTCGGTCGTGCCGGTTCCGTCGGAACCGGTCTTGATGAGGGGGAACAGCAGGAGGATCACCCCGGCGAAAAGGTAACCGAGAGCGATCTGCGGATTGGCACCCCATTCGACCTTCTCACCGTGGATGAGGCCGATGAAGGCCAGCGCCGCGCCTGCGGCGGCGTACCCGGCGGCCCACAAAAACGACCGGTCGATGACGAACGCCGTGATGGAGCCGAGGATGAGCCCGGCGAGCACCGCGCCGCCGCCGAGGAGCATCGTGCCTTCGTACACCGTGCCGCTCGCCGCGATCGCGTCGAACCCGACCTGGCGCGCACTGGTCCCGGCCGCCGCGAGGGAGTTGTCGATGTACCCCTGGGCCCAGGCCGCGATGTTCGGGATGATCGCCATGACCACCGCCACCGCGTGCGCCTTCGGCACCGCCTGGAACGCCTGCGCGCCGATCAGCAGGCCGATGTACAGCAGGATCGGCACGATCGCCGGCGCGGGGAGCAGCGCGCCGAGCAGCGCGAACATGCCGAGGAAGCAGAAGATCGCGATGACGACGCCGCTGGCCATGGAGTAGCTGCCCCGGCCGCCGGCGGCCTTCCACCCGGGGTGGCCGATGTACACGGCCGGCGGGAACGGCGAGCCGAGCATGGAGCCGACCACGGCGCCGGCGCCGTCGGCGAGCAGCACCGACCGCAGGTTGTACGCGTCACCGGCCGCGGCGGCGCTCTCGACGTTGCTCATGCCTTCGGTGAAGTTGTAGATGCCGAGCGGGATGGCGGTGGCGAGCAGAGGCGACACCTCGCGCAGCCCGTCGATCAGCAGGTCGAGGTTGAGGGACGGCACGCTGATCGCGATGTTCGACGCGGCGGCCCCGACGTCGGCGGGGTCCATGTAGCCGCCGATCCACGCGATGGCGCTGCCGACCAGCAGCGCGGCGAGGCCGACCGGGATGTTCCCCGGCAGCCGCAGGTTGGTGAAGAACCCGACGAGGATGATGACGAACACCGGCAGCGCGATCCACAGCGCCTCCCACATCTGCGCGGCGGGCCGCATCGAGATGAAGGCGATCGAGATGCCGGCGAGGGTGCCGAGCATCGCGGCCCGCGGGGTGAAGCGGCGGATGTACGGCCCGACGAACGCGCCGAGGAGCACGATGAGCCCGATGATGAAGCACCACGCGAGCCCCGCGGCCCACGCCTGCACCGGGTTCTTGGTGGCGAGGTACGTCGGCAGCATGATGACGAACACCACGATGAACATGTGCGGCACACTCGGGCCGTACGGCATCGCGCAGACGTCGGTGCGTCCCTCGCGGCGGGCCAGCCGCCGCGCGAGGTAGGTGTAGTACACGTTGCCGATGAGCAGCTGGATGCCCATGGCCGGCAGGATCACGCCGAACACGTCGGAGCCCGGCAGGTGCACGACCCCGAGACACAGGCCGCTCAGCACGAGCACGTTCACCATGACGTTGAAGCCGAGCCCGAAGAAGGCGTTGGTGTCCCCGGAGACCCACCAGGAGAGTCTGGTCTCGGGGCCGGTTGTGGTGGTCATCGGTTCAGCTCCGGGTTTCTAGGGCCTTGATGTAGTGAGCGGCCGGTGCGACCCAGCCGAAGATGCCGCCCTGCGCGGCGATCATTTGGAGGCCGTACCGCTGGAACTCCTCGAAGTAGGAGCCCACGCAGTCCGACAGCACGAGGCATTCGTAGCCCCGGTCGTTGGCCTCGCGGACGGTGGTGTGCACGCAGACCTCGGTCGTGACCCCGGTGACGACGAGGCTGCGTATGCCGGCTTGTTTGAGCGTCTCGTCCAGGCCGGTGGCGTAGAACGAGCCTTTGCCGGGTTTGTCGACGACGAGTTCGCCGTCGACAGGGGCGAGTTCGTCGATGATGTCGTGGCCGTACTCGCCTCTGATGAGGATGCGGCCCTTCGGCCCCGGGTCGCCGATACGCAGGGACGGCGCGCCGCGGTTGAGCTTGGCCGGGGGGCAGTCGGAAAGGTCTGGTTTGTGACCTTCGCGGGTGTGGATGACGGTGATGCCGGCCGCGCGGGTGGCGGCCAAGGTGTCGCGCAGCGGCGGGATGACCCGCCGGAGCATGGTGACGTCGTTCCCGAGGGTCTCCCCGAATCCCCCGGGCTCGACGAAGTCGCGTTGCATGTCGATGACCAGCAGTGCCGTGTGTCTGGGGTCGAATCCGTAGGCGTACGGCTCAGCCTCGACGAGAAGCGGATCGGACACGTGGGCTCCGTTCTCTCAGATCCTCCATTCGTCGATTGTCGACAAAAATGTGTCCGCCGCCGGTCCCCCCGGTTACGGCTCTGTTAGAGACAGTCATCACCCGCCGGGGTGACGCCGTGCGGAGACAGGGGAGCGGTAGGGGGGCCTCAGCCGATGTACGTCCGCGCGCCGTGCCGGGCCAGCCCGTCCAGCGCGAGCGCCGGGTCGCCTGAGGCGATGGCGTCGAACAGCCGCTGGTGCCGCTCCACACCTTCCGACGGCGCGCGGACCTCGGCCTCACGCCGCAGGTTGGCCGCCATGTACAGCTGGAGCTTGAGGATGACGGGCTCGTACACCAGCAGCAACTGCCGGTGCCCCGCCAGCGCCACCAGCGCCACGTGGTAACGCCGGTGCGCCTCGTTCTCCGAGTACGGATCGTCCTGCTCGACGGCCGTCGCCATGTCGTCCAGCGCTTTGGCCAGGTCCCGAAGGTCGGTCACCCCCGGCAGCGCGGTCTCCACCGCGTACCGCTCCAGCACGTCACGAAGGCCGAACAGCTCGTCCACGTCCGCGCGGGACAGCTCGGCCACCCGTACACCCCTGCGCGGCAGGTGCTCCACCAGCCCCTGCTGGCCGAGCAGGCGCAACGCCTCGCGCAGCGGCGCACGGCTGGTGCCGAAACGCTGGGTGAGCTGCTCCTCGATCAACCGCTCGCCGGGGGCCAGCGTGCCGCTGAGGATCTCGTGCCTGATCCGCCGCATCGACAGCTCGACCAGGCTGTGGGGACGCAGCACCCCCTCCGGTTCCACCCGCGCACCTCCTAGAGCGTCGCCGGACCCGGACGGCGGGTCCCGTCTACATTTTGTGCGACGGCGGGCTCAGGTGGCCGCCGAGGCGTCCAGCAGTCGCCGCGCGGTCCGGAACCGCGCCTTCTCGCCGGTGTCGCCGAGCAGCACGCCGACCAGTACGTGCCCGTCCCGTTCGGCGGCGAACATCAGGCAGTGACCGGCGGCCTTGGTGTAGCCGGTCTTCACGCCGAACGCCTCACCGGGGACCAGTTCGTTGGTGTTGCGCCACACATGCGACCGATGTGCCTTCGACTTCGGCACCGCGTACCGCGCCGTGCCGGCGACCTGCGCGATGACCGGGTCGCGCAGCGCGGCCTGGGCCAGGAGCACCTGGTCGCGGGCCGTGGAGTGGTCCCCGCCGGGACGCGGCAGGCCGTCGGCGTTGACGTACCAGGTGTCCCGCATGCCGAGCGAACGCGCGGCGGCGTTCATGCGCGCGACGAAACGCCGCACACCGGGGCCGTAGGTGCGGGCCAGCGCCTGCGAGGCGTCCGCGCCGGACGGCAGCATCATGCCGTACAGCAGGTCGCGCACCGTCAGCCGTTCACCGGCGCGCAGTCCGGCCCTGGTGGCGCCGCCGGCGACGGCGTGCCGCACGTCGGAGGCCGACACCGTCACCACGTCGGACAGCGGCGCGGTCTTGCGCACGACGTACGCCGTCATGACCTTGGCGAGGCTCGCCACCGGCACCCGGCGGGTCTCCCGTTTGGCGAACCGCACGGTGCCTTCGGTGGCGTCGACGAGGTACACCTCGGCGGCGCTGACCTTGAGCGCGCGTTCCGCGTGAGCGGTGGTCGTGAGTCCGGCGACGGACAGCACGGCGACCGTCACGGCGGTGATCAGCAGGCGCATCAGGTCATGATCCCACGTTCCATGCGATGCGCCTGGATATCCCCCCGAACGGCGCTGCCGGGGACTGCAAGCGGACGGCAAGCAGGGAGCAACTGACGAGGCGTACACCTGGGATGACACAAAGGGGAGGCAGCATGGACGCGCGAGGCGGACTGGTACCGGCGCTCTGGAGCGGTACGTCCACGGCGGTGAAGCTGCTGATCGCCAGCCTCGCGTTCGCCGGCGCGTACAGCGGCGTCGAGGCCACCCGCGGCGACGCCGCGCCACCGGTGTCCGCGCACGCGCCGCGCACCGTCGTGCTGTCGGCGCGGGCCATGCCGGCCGAGGAGACCCGCGTCCCCGCGACCGGTGTCATCAGCGTCGCCGCCGAGCCGGGGACCGGATGCGTCCGCACCTACCGCGCGCAGAGCGTCGTCGAGTCAGGCGGCGGGGACGCCGTGCTGTACGGCTGGCGGTTGCAGCGCTGGAGCGCCACCGGCCGCGAATGGCTGCCGTACACCGCCTCCGCCACCGCCGGGTTCGCCGGCGGCGACCGCGCCGTCACCTGGCAGCCCCGCATCGTCGACAACCCCGGGCTGTACCGGGTGCAGCTCGCGGTGAACGGCAAAGCCGTCGTCAGTGAGAAGTTCCGGGTGAGCTGCTGAGCGACTTGCGTGCCGCCGCCACCCAGCGCGGCACGCCGACCCGCTCGGCCACCGCAAGTGCCTTCTCGTAGTGCGCGTGGCCCTCCTCGGGCTGGCCGAGCCACACCGCGAGGTCGCCGAGGGTCTGCGCCACCGGCCACAACGCCACCACACCCGTGCCGGCCCCCGCGATGCGGTCGGAGAACGGGCCGAGCGTCGAATAGGCGTCCTGCATGCGGTCCCTGTCGTTGAGCAGCATGCCGGCCAGGGCCCGCCACATCATCGCCAGCTCGTACAGGAAGTCGGGCCGCACCGCCGTGCGGGTCGCCGCGACCGCGCGCGCGTCCTTCAGGTGACCGGCCGAGGCCAGCGCCACCGCGTACGCGTCGAGCGTCCACTTGGCGCCGCGCCGATGCGCCTCCTCCAGGGGCTCCACCATGTCGGCCGCCTTGCCCTCGACCAGGCGCAGGCAGAACGTCGTGATCAGCGGCAGGTCCTGGCGGCCCTCCAGCATGCCGGCCCGCGCGGTGAGCCGCGCCGCGTTGCGGTACGCGCGCTCGGCACCCGCGAAGTCACCGGCGATCATCAGCCGCTGGCCCGCGTACCAGGCGCCGACCGCCGACGGGGCCGGCAGGTCGTACCGCCTGGCGAGCCGCTCGGCCGCGTTGATCTGCGCGTCCGCCTCGGCGAAGTCGCCGCGGGCCGCCGCGCACTCCATCAGCACCAGATGCGCCAGCGCCTGCACCGCGATCTGACCGGACGCCTGGCCGACCTCCAGCAGCTCACGGCCGATGGCCTCCCGCTCGTCCACCACGGTGATGACGTACGACTGCCGCAGCCGGCCGCTCAGCGCGACCGCCAGCAACGCCGGGTCGCCGCTGCGCCTCGCCAGCTCCTCGGCCTCCAGCGACGCCTCGTACCCGCGTCCGGTGGCCGAGCCCTCAAGCTCCAGGGCCAGCGTCGCGAGCAGGCTCGCGCGCAGCGACTGCTCACTCGGCGGCAGCTCGATGAGCGCGCGCTCGGTGACGTCCACGATCTCCCACGCCGTGCGGGTCAGGTCGCGCGCGATGCCCTTGTACGGCACCGCGACCGAGGCGGCGATGCGCGCCGTCAGCTCCAGGTCGCCGAGCGGCAGCGCGGCGTCCATGGCCTCACGGCGGCGGGCCCGCGCGGCCGTCATGTCGCCGCACAACGCCAGCGCCTTGATCAGGCGCAGTTGCAGCAGCAACCGCTCCTTGGGGGCACCGGCCTCGGGGTGCGCGCGGTCGAACGCCGCGATGGCCCGCTCCCACAGCGTCGCGGCCTCGCGGTGCGCGAACCGGCGCTCGGCCTGCTCGGCGGCGAGCCCCGCGTAGTGCACCGCCTTGGCGGCGGTCTCGACGGTGCCGGCGGCGTCGTAGTGATGCGCCAGCGCCGCGACGTCCGACGGGGACAGCTCCTCGATCACGTACGCCACGGCCGCGTGCAGCCGCGAACGGCGCAGCCGGGACGCGTCGGAGTACAACGTGTCGCGCACCAGGTCGTGGTCGAACCGCAGCCGGCCGGGCCCCGGCTCGGTGACGAGGCCCGCGAGCAGCGCCGCCTCGACCGCGTCCACCACGGCGTCCTCGTCACCGGAGATGCCGACGAGCACGTCGATGTCGACGTCCCTGCCGATCACCGCGGCCTGCAGCAGGATCTGCTGCGCCGTGGACGGCAGGCGCGTGATGCGGCGGCGCAGCACGTCACGCACACCGGAGGGGACCTCCGACATGACCTCGGCGGCCGTGGCCTTGCCGGTGCCGGGCTCGGAGTCCAGCAGGCGCACCGTCTCGCGCACGAAGAACGGGTTGCCGCCGGTGCGCTCGATGATCGTGCCGACCGCGTCCTCGTCCACCTCGCGCACGCAGGTGGCCCGCACCAGTTCGGCGACGGCCTCCTCGCTCAGGCCCTCCAGCTCCACCCGCACCGGGCCGAGGCGCGCCAGCGCCGCGAGCACGTCGGACTGCTGGTCGTTCAGCTCGCCGTCCCGGCAGGTCACCACCAGCAGCACACGGCTCGTGGCGAGCAGGCTCGGCAACGCGCGCAGCAACGCCAGCGTCTGGTCGTCGGCCCAGTGCAGGTCCTCGAGCACCACCAGCACAGGAGCGTCCCTCGCGATGCCGGCGATGTAGCCGCCGACCGCGCGGTGCAGCCGGAAACCGCCGGACGCCTGATCGTCCTCGTCCACCGGGGCCGCGTCGTCCAGCAAAGGAGCCAGCAGCGGCCCGTACTCGCCGGTGCCGCGCACCGACGCCAGCGACCGCAGCACCTCGACCCAGGCCCAGCCCGGCGGCGTGGCGCTGCTGTCGGGACAGCCACCGGCCGTGGTGATCCACCCCTGGCCGCCGAGCGTCTCGGCGAGCCTGCGGATCAGCGTGGTCTTCCCGGCCCCCGGGTCACCGGCCACCACGGCCGCGGTGAACCGGCCCGACCGCGCGTGCGGCGCCGCGCCGGTCAGCCGGGCCAGCTCGGCGTCCCTGCCGACGAACGGCTCCGGCGACAGAGGCGGCATGTCCGGCTCTTCCGGACGCGGCGGCCAGGTGCCGCGCACCTCGGCCCGTGGCCTTTGATGCGGCACGAGCTCCAGGCCGGGGTCCTGCGACAGGATGTCCGACTCGATCTTGCGCAGCGCCGGCCCCGGGTCGATGCCGAGCTCGTCGGCCAGCGTCGTACGGGCCCGCCGCAGCGCCGCGAGCGCGTCCCCCTGCCGTCCGCAGCGGTACAGCCCGAGCGCCAGCAACCGCCAGCCCTCCTCGCGCAGAGGGTTCTCCCCGGTCAGCGCCTCAAGATCAGGCACCGTCTCGGCGTGCAGCCCCAGCCGCAGCCCCGCGTCCGAATGCCGCTCCCGCGCCACCAGCCGCAGCTCCGCCAGCCTGCTGACCTCCGCCTCGGCCCACTGCTGCTCGGCGAAGTCCGCGTACGGCGTGCCGCTCCACAACCCGAGCGCCGTCTCCAGCGCACCCCGCGCCGCGTCCGGATCGTCGTTGTCGAGGAACTTCCCCGCCGACCGCACCAGCGACTCGAACCGCAGCGCGTCCACCTGGTCAGGAGCCGTACGCAGCGCGTACCCCGAAGCCACCGTCACCAGCAGCCGGTTGGGCCCCCCACGCGGCCGCCCCGGCTCCAGCACCCGCCGCAGCCGCGAAATGTACACCTGAAGCCCCGACTGAGCACCCTTGGCCCCTTCGTCGGCCCACAAGTCGAAGAGCAGCGTGTCAACCGGCACGACCTGCCCCCGCGCGACCAGTAATCGCGCGAGAACCGCACGCTGCCGCAGCCCCCCGAGGTCCACCTCGTCATCGCCGTCGTACGCCTCGACCGGCCCCAAAACCCGGAACGTCACCATCTCAGCCGCCACGGTATGCGGGCCCATCAAACCCACACAAGATATACGTCAAGGCCCACCATCCTTTCCTGCCCATCCGGAAAACAGGGCCTCGACGCGATCCTTCAGACTGCTGAGGCTACAGGTCCCGGCCCCAGCACCATAACGATGAATCCCCCCACACCCCCCGAACTCCCCCCAACAGGTTCCTCCCAGTCACCCCGACGTGGCGCGTGGCCACCCGCGGATCCGTCGAAGAGGGCGCGCGTACCCACGAAACGGCCCTTGCGAGAGGCGCTTCGCGCGAACGACGCAAGGACTGTCCTATGTGGGGGACACCCCCACACCCCCGAGGCTGCCGCGCTCACGCGTGCGGCACCGAGTCACTGTGGTCACTGTGAACCGTCACGTACCCTTGGAGAACTCGATCTTACGTTTGAGCCCGTTCCCGTCCTTCCAGTCCCATGATGGGAACTGCGGATCGCGCTGCAGCCGTGCCACTACAATCCCCGGCGCTATGCCGATCTTGTCGGCGAAGCGTACGACGTCCACCTTGGACTTCAATGTGCGCAGCTCGTCCACGTAGTCGCGAGGGATGAGAAGCTCACTTGCGAAGGCGTCCGCCTCCAGCTCTTTGGCATCCTTCTCCTGCGCGCCCTCGACGTCTATGCGCACCTTCTCCTCTTGGTGGTTGAGGACGTGGCCGATCTCGTGGAAGAGCGTGAACCAAAAGTGATCGTCTGTCTTGTATCGTGAGCTGAGGATGATGATCTTCTTCGCTCCACGATGCAGGGTGGCACCGCTCGCCCGGCATCCTTGGATCTCATCGACGAAGACCACCGCGACACCGCACCTGGCACAGATCTCTTGTATCTGGTCCTTGAAGACTGCGGGATCCCGCAGAGTGAGTGCTCGCAGCTCCGTCAGCGACCGTCTGAGTCCTCTGGCGTCGTAAGCATCACACACGACTTCCTCAGCCTGAAGCTCACCCATCCTCAGCCACGCCGGCAACGCATGCGCCTTCGACGACAAGGTCGTCGATTTCCGGAACGCGACCGCTGGAGCACCGTACAGCTCTTTCCATGCCTCGAGGTTGGCCACGGCGAAGAACGCGAGCAGTTGCTCGATGCGACTGTGATCGTCGACCTTGCCGTCAGGCAGCACTCCGCGCTTGATGAGCTCCCTGACCGGCTGGTTCTGCAGCCACTCCATGTATTCGGAGGTGTGAAGCCCAGGCCGTAGGCGGATCAACGCCGTCCGGTACTCGGCCTCCAACCGGTTCCAGAGCCGGGCAGGTGTCCCGGTCACCAGTTCCAGACGGTGAGCCATATCGGATGACAACGGAACCAGCCCTTGAATGAGTTGGTTGACGTGCTTAGGGCTCATGTCCAGCCGAGTGGCGAGATCCCGTTGCGTCATGTTCCGCTCGTCGAGCAGCTCACGCAGAGTATCGCCGGGTGGAATGGCCTGGTCGAGGTCTCCGGCCGGGTAGAGCCGGGGTGCGTCGTTCCCGGTTGTCATGCGGTTCACTCCCTCTGCCTCTTCCTCAGTGGTAGTCCTCAACAGCCACGATCACGACAGCGGTCACAGCCTTCCAGTCCAGTCCGCCGACGGTGTGCTCGACCCACTCCAACGGCCGGAAGACCAATCGCATCCCTCCCGCAAGGTCCATCGCGAGGTGGCCGTTCCGGTCGTGTTTCAGTTCGTGGCACCGGCCTGTCATGTAACGCAGGTCGTCCAGCGTCTCGGCGGCGGACAGCGCGGTGAGCCGTTGAGCGAGGCGCTTCGCGTTATCGAACCCCCACTGGCGCCGGCGATCTTTATCGTTCCGGCACGTGTCCCCGAGCCTAGGATCGTCGTAGAACACCTCCAAGGATCGACCTGCCTCCTACATCCAGTATTAACCCATGAGGTAAACGTCCGATTCCATCAGGGAGTCATGTTGCCATCGCCGTGAAACCGGCGCAGGGGTATCGTGACCTGGGGCTCCAGACATTTCCGATGTCTGCAATGGCGTCGCACTGGACCCGCCGACTGGACGATGAGGGCCTCAGCCGCGGGTCGCGGGTTCCGGGGTGGAGGAGTCGGCGGTGGGGGTGCGGCGGCGGAGGAGGGTCCAGGCGCCGAAGGCGAGGCCGCCCCAGGGGATTTCTATGGTGTAGGTCCAGAAGCCGAAGAGGATGGCGGCGGCGGTGGCGGGGGCCGGGGGCTGGCCGAAGGCGATGAGGAGGGCCGCTACGCCGCCTTCCATGATGCCGGCGCCGCTCGGGGTGATCACGGCGCTGGTCAGGACGCGGCTCAACGCGAAGACGGCCACGGTTTCCGCGGGGCCGGGGGAGGAGCCGGTGGCGGTCAGGCAGGCGGACATGATCAGGCACTGGAGGGTGAGGAAGGCGATCATGCCGAGGGACAGGCCGGGCCAGCGGGTGTGGACGATGTCGGCGGTGTCGGCGCGGAGGCGGTGGATGGCGTCCCTGGCGAAGCGTTCGGACGGCCGGAACCTGCGGGGGAGCACGCGCAGTGCGCCGTCGGCGGCGCGGCCGAGCAGGTCGGCGGCGCGTTCCCAGTAGAGGGCCGCCGCGACGACGGCGACGAGGACGAGGATCGAGACGGCGCCTCCCCACGCGGCGGTCGTGACCCGCGAGTCGGGGATGCGACCGGCGAGCAGCAGCCCCACGATGCCGACTGCGGGGAGGATGAACCGGAACAAGGTGTTCCAGATGCCGGTCACCAGCGTGTACACGACCACCGGCCGCGTCGCGAATCCCCACCCCTTGGTCATCGCGAACGTCAGCGCCACCCCCGCCGCTCCGCCGAACGGCAGCAGGTTGCTCACCGCGCTCCCCGCGCCGTTCAGCGTCAGCGCCTGCACGTGGCCGAGCCCCGGCAACGCCGACGTCATCACGTACGTGTAGGCCCAAAGGCTGGCCAGCCACAGGACGGTCATCAGCAGCACCATCGGCCAGCTCAACGCCGCGAACTGCGCACCGATCCCCTGCCAGCTCACCGTGGCCCCTGTGAGCGCGTGCACGATCTGCGGCAGGAACACCACAAGCGCCACCGCCAGCACCAGCGAAACCGCCGACGCTCCGGCCCGCACCCACTTGTTCCCCATCCGCACCCCTTTGCCGTCCCCCGGTCACCGCCACCCCCGGCGGCCCCTCCAGTCTGCTCGGCCGTCACACCCGCCGCGCACCATCAACTACGGCCCACCGTACCGGCCCTGCCACTCACGGCGTCACCTCGAACCAGACCACCAGCCCGGCCCCGTCCCTCTCCCAGCCCCAGGAGGAGGACAGCGTCCGGACCAGCCACAGCCCTCTGCCGCTCTCGCTCAGCGGATCCACGTGGGCCGGAACGTCTGGAAGATCCCCTGCCGGCCCGTCGTCACCCACCTCCACCCGCACCCGCCGTCCGTCGTCGAACACCTTTACCCGAACCGCTCCGCCGGCCCCCGAGCTGGAGTGCCTGACGGCGTTCGCGACGAGTTCCCCGGTCAGCAACCCGGCGTCGTCCACGGCGTGTCGACCGGCCGATCGGAGGACCACCGTCACGTAGGCACGCGCGAGCGGCACCGAGGCGGTGACACCGGGGAGTTCGACGGCGCCGGCAAGTCCCGCTGTCTTCACTGCGCCACCTCCCAGACCCGTTCCGCCGCGTCCTCGGCCAGCGCGTGTGTCCGCTGGTCGCGTCCGCGTCCCCAGGTGAAGAACCAGCGTCCCTCCTGGAACGACGCCATCACCGTCAGCGGGACAGGCACCCGGTACAGCAGGAGGACCGGTTCTTTTCCTCGTGACAGGTCCACCGCACCGTTTAATCCGCGCTTGTGGAGATCCCAGGCCAATCGGACAAGATGAATGAATTGCTCCTGTTTTGCGTCTCGCGCTTTCATGGGGCCTCCCGTGGCCTTTCATCCGCGGAATTCGTTCCCCAAGCGTGC
The DNA here is from genome assembly GCF_014207705.1 of Sphaerisporangium rubeum. NCBI lineage: Bacteria > Bacillati > Actinomycetota > Actinomycetes > Streptosporangiales > Streptosporangiaceae > Sphaerisporangium > Sphaerisporangium rubeum. Next base: position 5,750,344 of record NZ_JACHIU010000001.1, on the reverse strand, counting down.
AGGTCATCGGGTATTTTTGGCGGTGGAAACCATTCACGGTCCTCACACATCATTCGTGAGACCGTCCCCACCTCCGTGAGATCAAGTGAGATCGCTGGAGAAACGGATATGCCTAACCCCATAGAGGTCAACCCCGAGGAATCCCCCCTGGCGCGATTCGCCTACGAGGTCCGACGGCACCGCCTGGCCGCCGGATGGACCCAGCGGCAACTGGCCCGCGTGCTGACCGTCTCCACGAGCGCGGTCGGCATGCTGGAAACCGTCAGACGCAAGCCGGACCGCCACTTCGCCGACGCCTGCGACAAGGTCTTCAAGCTGGACGGCGTCTTCCACGAGCTGTGGAGAGAGACCCGGTGGGAGATGGCTCCCGAGCACTTCCGCGACTTCATGGAGTTGGAGGCTCAGGCGTCCGCACTGCGGATCTGGGATCCCATGCTCGTGCCCGGACTCTTCCAGACCGAGCCGTACGCGAGACGGATCTTCGAGACCGAGCCGGGTATCACCTCGGAAATAGTGGAACAGAGGGTTTGTCACCGCATGCAGCGACAAGCTCTGCTGGCACGGGACAGCGGGCCCATGGTCTGGAGCGTCATCGACGAAGGGGTACTGCGACGACCTATGGGTGACGCGGGCCTGATGCGCGACCAGATGGGACGGTTACTGGAGATGGTGAAGAATCCACGAGTAACGATCCAAGTCGTCCCGTATTCCGCATGGTGCGCCGTAGGGCTTCAGGCGTCGTTCACGATCGCCGAACTTCGTGGGTCACCGCACAGCGTGTACGTCGAAAGCGCACCATCTGGTCTCACGATAGGAGAGCGTGCGACCATAGCGACATTGGTAGGGCGTTTCGATGCTCTACGCTCTGCGGCTTTCCCGCAGAGTCTCTCGCTCGGCATCGTCGAGGAAGTGATGGCGCAGTGGACTTGACCGGTGCGAAGTGGCGCAAATCCTCTTGGTCCAGTGGCGATGGGGGAACATGTGTCGAAGTAACCACTGACCTGCCGGATGTTGTCGCCGTACGCGACAGCAAGAACCCGAGGGGGCCCGTTCTCGTCGTGACTCCGGCCGGATGGCGGACATTTCTTCGGAAGACGAAGGACGGATGGAGCTGAGATGGTCAGGAGTGGGTGGCAGTGGCGGAAGTCCTCTCGTTCCAGCGGTGACGGAGGCCAATGTGTGGAGGTGGCCACCAACCTGCCGGGTGTCGTCGCCGTACGGGACAGCAAGAACCTGGACGGGCCCGCGCTGGTCGTTCCCGCTGCCGAGTGGAGGGTGTTCCTGCGGAAGGCGTCCGGCGCCTGAGGCGACGTCTTCGTCATCCGCCGGGCCGGGGAGACGCGCAGAGCCGGGAGGGGACTCCCGGCTCTGCTGGGGTTTCGGGTACCTGGCGAGCGTTTTGGTCCGGGTCAGGTGGGGGTGGTCAGACCCGGGGGACCAGGCGGTAGCCGCGGTATCCGGGGCAACTGCCTGACGGGGCCCATCTGCCGGTGTTCATCCGGATCTCGACGGTCACGCCTTCGCAGTAGACGAACAGCGTGTTCGGTTCCTTGAGGTCGCAGTAGAAGGTCATCTTCACGCCTGGTCCGGCCACCGGGATGCAGTAGCTCGTCTCCGCGGCCAGCGTCGTCTCCGGCGCGGTGACGTCCTTCGGCAGGGTCTTCCAGGCGGTGGTGCGGAAGTCGCCGGCCGCCGCGGTGCTCGACGAGGCCCACGCCGTGCCGAGCGGGGTCACCAGCAGGACGGACAGTGCCAGCGCGGTGAGGAGGAATCGATGAGCGGATCTCATGGCTTCCCTTCTGTTCAGGCGCGCAAAGGACTCACGCGTAGAGGGGTGTCATCGACGTCCGGCCGATCTTCGCCGGGGTCACCTCACGATTGACGGCGCCTATCAGTGCATTGTCAATATTGCGCTGAAATGGGATGTCCGAAATGAGGAATAATCTTCACTTCCGCAGCATGAATCACGGGGCATGCCAGAGCTCTCGCGAAAGTTTCAGGTTCTACGAGGGGTCGCCAGGAGAAGGGGAGAAGGGGTGTTTCAGGTGGGTTTTAGGGGGGAGGTCGCGGCGGACGTACCACTCGGTGCCGAAGATGAGGCGGTACAAGGGGGGTGGGATTCTCAGCATTACGGCGAGGGTGCGGTCGGAGGTGCCGCCGGTGGCCTGGCTGGTGTGGGCCGACATGCTGGCGCGTTTTTGTTTGATGTATTTACGGACGTTGACGCGGTGGGTGATGGACTCGGCGGGGGAGTAGGCGAGTTCGAAGGAGCGCATGTCGAACTCGGGAGGGAAGCGGTAGAACTTCTGGGCCAGGCGGAGGGCTTTGACCAAGGGGTCTCGGTTGACCGTCGCCTCCAGGACTATGGGGGTGCCGGCCAGGACGGCGGCGCGGGTGCCTACGCGGTAGACCTGGACGTGGTCGGGGTGGCCGTAGCCGCCGGCGGGGTCGTAGATGGTGAGGAGGTCGGCGTTCTCCTCTTTGAGGATGGTGGCCAGGCGGTGCGCGGCCTCCTCTATGTCGGTGTCCATGAAGGCGTTGTCGGGACGGTCCTCGCCGCCGTCGCCGGCCTGGGTGAGACCGGAGTCGCCGTAGCCGAGGAGGACGACGCGGGCCACGCCTAGGACGGCGGCGGACGCGTACAACTCGGCGGTGCGCGCCTCGGCCAGTTGGTCGCCGTGGGGGAGGTCGGCGAGGCCGCGTTCGCCGGCGGTGGCGACGACGAGGACCACACGGTGGCCCTCGGCCGCGAGCATCGCCATGGTCCCGGCCGTCAGCAGGGCCTCGTCGTCGGGATGAGCGTGGAAGAACACCGCGGTGCGTGCCATCGCTCAATGATCCCACGGCGGGTTCCGGCGGAATGCGGGGGTCTCCTGGTGGGGGTCGGGTTCTTCTTCGGCCGCCTCCGGTCGCACGAAGGCGGGAGGCCTCCTGGTGGGGACGGGTTTTTCTTTTGTCGCGTTTGATGCGGGGGGAGGGCTCTGACAGGCTTGAGGGGTGCGGATCCTCCATGTCAGTGACTGTTATCTGCCTCGGCTCGGTGGGATCGAGGTGCAGGTGGCCGATCTGGTACAGGCACAGGGTGAGGCCGGGTACGAGGTCGAGGTGGTGACGGCCACGCCGGGTGAGCCCATCGCCGGGGTGCATCGGGTTGTGGCGCCTATGCCGTTCGATCTTCCCGTGCATCCTCGGGGGGTGGTGCACATGCTGCGGCTGATGACGGCGCGGCGGCCTGACGTGGTGCATGTGCACACCGGAGCGGTGTCGCCGTTCGCGTGGATGGGGGTGCGGGCCGCGGTGCGGGCCGGGGTGCCGGTGGTGGTGACGGTGCACAGCATGTGGGATCCGGTGACGCGGGTGCTGTATCGCGGGCTGGATTCGGTGTTCGGGTGGAGCCGGTGGCCGGTGGCGGCCACGGCGGTGAGCCGTGCGGCGGCGCGGCCGGTTCGGGCTGTGGCGGGGCCGCGGGTGCCGGTGGACGTGGTGTCGAACGGGCTCGATCTGTCGTCGTGGCGGCCGCGGCCCGGTGAGGTGCTTCCGGTTCGCGGGGACGAGGTGCACATCGTGGCGGTGGGCCGGCTGGCGCCGAGGAAGCAGCCGGTCCGGTTACTGAAGCTGCTGCACGAGGCCCGGCAGCGGGTGCCGAGGTCGATTCCGATGCGGGCCACGTTGGTGGGGGACGGTCCCGCGCGGGGGGCCATGGAGCGGTTCTCCCGGTCGCACGGCATGGACGGCTGGGTTTCGCTGCCGGGCCGTTACACCCGTGAGCAGATCCGGTCCCTGCTCATGTCGGCCGATGTGTTCGTCGCGCCGGCGCCTCGTGAGTCCTTCGGGATCGCGGCGCTGGAGGCGCGCGCGGCCGGTGTGCCGGTGGTCGCGCGTGCGCAGAGCGGGGTCGCGGACTTCGTACGGCCCGGCAAGGAGGGGCTGCTCGGCCGGAGTTTCCATGAGCTGGTCGTGGCGGTGGCGCGGCTCACCCGGGACCGTGATCTGCGCGAGTCGATCGCCGGGAACAACCGTGCCACGGAACCCACGCGCTGCGCCTGGCCGAACGTCCTCGCGGGTTTCGAGCAGTCGTACAAGCTCGCCACCGGACAGGCGTGAGCCTGTCGGCGAGCACGGCACGGAGATCGTGACGGTCCTCGTGCGCGGGTTGCCTCAGGCGGCCGGCGAGGCAGGCGGCGGCGCAGGTCGCGAGGACGAACGCCGCGAACGGCAGGTATGACGCGATCTTCTTCATGGGGTGGCTTCCTCCTCGGTGGCTTCGGTGAGGCGGCGGCGCTGGGGGCCGACCGTGTACTTGGGGTCGCGGGCCGAGGCGAGGCCGGCGTGGAAGACGCCGAAGCGGGTGCAGACGGCGCCGGCGAGGAGGGCCACGCCGGCGGCGGCCGTGGTGGCGCGGTCACGGGGGCCGGCGAGGGCCGCGGCGGCGACCCCGGTGAGGGACAGTGCGGTGCCGAGGCGCAGGAGGCGTCCACCGGTGCCGTGCCGCAGGGGTTCGGCGATCGGGCCGAGGCGGCGTTCCATCCGTTTGAGCGCGGTGAACTCCAGGGCCAGACCGGCGACGGCGGCCCGGCGGGCCGGGCCGGTCTCGGCGGGGGGAGCGGCCAGCAGGCCGAGGCCGGCGGCGGACGCGGTGGCGGAGCCGGCGAACAGGTACGGCAGCTCACGGTGGCCGTCGTGCCACACCGGTACGGCGGTGTCGGCGATCAGGACGGCGGTGTACGTGGCGACGGCGGTTCCGAGGAGCCCGGCCCCGATGGTCGCGGCGCGGCCCGTTCGCGGCAGGCGGCCGGTGAGGGCCGTGGCCGCCGCGGCGGCGGCCTGCGGGCCGTACACGGACAGGAGCCAGCTTCCGACGCTCATGGGGGAGGTGATCTTGAAGACGCGCAGCATGTTGAGGAAGCGCTCCGGACGGCCGAGGTCGTGGACGAGGCCGTACAGCGAGCCGCCGAGGGCCCCCATGGCTCCTGCCTTGCACGCGCGCGCCAGGTGGGGCCGGCCGGTCAGGTCGGCGGCGGCGGCCAGCGCCGAGGAGGCGCCGGCGAGGCCGCCGAGGAACAGGTACGCCGCGATGTCGGCGTCCTTCCAGGTCGGCGGGTTGAGCACCGGCAGGCCGTAGTAGGAGCGGAAGTCCGGCTCAGGGGCCAGGATCCGCTCGCGGGGCCCGCGCCGCCGCTCCGGCCGTCCGGCCGACCCGATCAGCGCGTCCCGTTCCGGCCGCACCGCCGGGGCGTCGTCCAGGCGGACGTCGGTCTGGTTCACGGCGTCCATGCGCACCTTCTCCGGGACGTCGCGGCGCCGGTGGTCATCGGCGCCTGATCAGGGTCGCCAGGGTGACGCAGGCAGCCAGGGTGGCGGCGGCCACGGCGGCGTGGCGCCACATGGCGGGGAGGTCGCGGGTGGTGACCACGGGGTCGGGGGGGAGGCCGTACACCTCGGGGTCGTCGAGCAGGAGGAAGAAGGCGCCGGTGCCGCCGACGCCGTCGGCGGGGTCGTGGCCGTACAGGCGTGCGGAGGTGACGCCGGCGTCGTGGAGGTCGCGGACGCGGCGGTCGGCGCGTTCGCGCAGTTCCGCGAGGTCGCCGAACTGGATGGAGTCGGTGGGGCAGGTCTTGGCGCACGCCGGTTCCTGGCCGGCCGAGAGACGGTCGTAGCACATGGTGCACTTCCAGACCCGGCCGTCGTCCTTGCGCTGGTCGATCACGCCGTAGGGGCAGGCGGGGACGCAGTAGCCGCAGCCGTTGCACACGTCCTCCTGCACGACGACGGTGCCGAACTCGGTGCGCAGCAGCGCACCGGTGGGACACACGTCCAGGCAGGCGGCGTGTGTGCAGTGTTTGCAGACGTCGGACGCCATGAGCCAGCGGAACTCGGTCTCCCCGGCCTCCTGGTGGCCGAGCCTGCGGGGCTGCTCGATGAACGCGACATGCCTCCAGGTGTCGGCGCCGAGGCCGATGCTGTTGTCGTACGACATTCCGGTGAACGTCAGCCCGTCGTCGGGGATGCCGTTCCACTCCTTGCAGGCCACCTCGCACGCCTTGCAGCCGATGCAGATGCTCGTGTCGGTGAAGAACCCCACACGTTCGGGGTGATCGGTGTGTCCGGCCGCGGTGGCCGGGTCGAACAGTTCCGGCGGAGTCATCACATCTCCATCCCGGTGCGATCGGTGACGCCGGCCTGGCGCCGGTACTCCCGCACCAGGGCCGTACGCGCGGCGCCGCGGGGCCGCCGGCCCGGCAGGATGTCGGCGGAGAACGCCTTGACCTCCTGGATGTGCGAGTTCGGGTCCAGCACGATCGATGACAGCTCGTTGGCCGCGTCCCCGCTGGTCATGCCGTTCGGGCCCCAGTGGAACGGCAGCCCGATCTGGTGCACCACCTGGCCGTCGGCACGCAGCGGCGTCATGCGGCGCGTCACCAGCACCCGAGCCTCGATGGCGCTGCGCGCGGTGACGATCGTGGCCCATCCGCCGTTCTCCAGGCCGCGTTCGGCGGCCAGCTCGGGAGACACCTCGCAGAACATCTCCGGCTGCAACTCGGCCAGGTACGGCGTGTTGCGGCTCATGCCGCCGGCGGTGAAGTGCTCGGTGAGCCGGTAGGTGGTGACGACGTACGGGTACATGCCGGCGCCGGGTTCGTCCCCGCTCGGGTGGTACCGGTTGTCCTCGCGGGGGAAGAGCATGCGTGCCGGGCTGCGCTGCCGCCGGTACAGCGGGTTGGCCACCGGTGAGTCCTGCGGCTCGTAGTGGACCGGCAGCGGGCCGTCCACCACGCCGGCCGGCGCGAACAGCCATCCCTTGCCGTCGGGTTGCATGATGAACGGGTCGATCCCCGACAGCGCGTCGCTGCCGGTCGCGTCGTCAGGCGGACGGTAGTCCGGGTGCTTGCGCGCGTCGAAGTCCGGCACGTCGTAGCCGGTCCATTCGGAGGCGGCCTCGTCCCACCAGACGAGCTTCTTGCGCTCGCTCCACGGCCGGCCGTCCGGCCGGGCCGAGGCGCGGTTGTACATCAGCCGCCGGTTGTCCGGCCAGGCCCAGGCCCATTCGGCGGCCAGCCAGTCCTGCTGGTCGCCGGGCTTGCGGCGCGCCGCCTGGTTCACCCCGCCGGCGTACACGCCGCAGTAGATCCAGCAGCCGCAGGCGGTGGAGCCGTCACCCTTGATGTCGGTGTACCTGCGCAGCGGCGTCCCCGTGGCGTCCCACCCGTTGATCTCCGCGAGTACGGCCTCGGCGACCGGCTCGTCGTGCGGGCCCTCGGTGGGGTAGTCCCAGGTGAGGTCGAGCAGCGGCGCGTCCATCGGGTCGGTGGAGCCGGCGAGCTTGCCGCGGATGATCCGGCCGAGGTGGTACATGAACCACAGGTCGCTGCGGGTGTCGCCGGTCGGCTCGACGGCCTGGTGGTGCCACTGGAGCATGCGGTTGGTGTTGGTGAACGAGCCGCTCTTCTCGGTGTGCGCGGCGGCGGGGAAGAAGAAGACCTCGGTGCCGATGTCCGCGGTGCGCGATTCGCCGGACTCGATCTCCGGGCCGTCCCGCCACCAGGTGGCGCTCTCGATCAGGCTGAAGTCGCGCACCACGAGCCAGTCGAGATTCGCCATGCCGAGCCGCTGCGTCCTGGCGTTCGCCGACCCGACCGCCGGGTTCTCCCCGAGCAGGAAGTAGCCCTTGCACACCCCGTCGAGCTGCGCCATGACCGTGTCGTACGTGCTGTGGCTGCCGGTGATCCTCGGCAGGTGGCCGAAACAGAAGTCGTTGTCCGGCTGCGCCTTCGGCCCCCACCACGCCTTGAGCAGGCTCACCATGTACCCGCGCATGTCGGCCCAGTAGCCCTTGTGGGGGCTGTCGGCCCGCAGGAAGTCGTCGAGGGTCTCGTGCGTGTGCGCGTGCGGCATCGGGATGTAGCCCGGCAGCAGGTTGAACAGGGTCGGGATGTCACTGGACCCCTGGATGCTCGCGTGGCCGCGCAGCGCCTGGATGCCGCCTCCCGGCCGGCCCATGTTGCCGAGCAGCAACTGCAGGATGGACGCGGCCCTGATGAACTGCGACCCGTCGCTGTGCTGGGTCCAGCCGACGGCGTAGACGAACTCGGCGGTGCGTTCCGGGCCGGAGTTCTCGGTGAGGTGGCGGCAGACCTCGGCGAACAGGTCCGGTGAGATGCCGCAGATCCGTTCGACCATCTCGGGGGTGTAGCGGGAGAAGTGCCGTCTGAGTATCTGCAGGACGCAGCGAGGGTCCCGCATGCTCTCGTCGCGCCTCGGGGTGCCGCGCATGGTGGCCCCGCCGGCGCCGTGCGTCTCGCTGACACCGGCCGACCGGATCGAGCTCTCCCGGCCGGTGCGTTCGTCGTACGCCTCGTCGCGCTCCCCGGACGCCGGCACGACCTCCATGCCTTCGTACTGCCAGGTGCCGAAGTCGTAGTGCCTGGTGCCGGCGTTGTAGCCGGAGAACAGGCCGTCGAGGTCCTCGGTGTCGCGGAAGTCCTCGTTGATGATCACAGCGGCGTTGGTGTAGTTCAGCACGAACTCACGGAAGTACAGGTCGTTCTCCAGGACGTGCCTGATGATGCCGCCGATGAACGCCACGTCGGTGCCGGCCCGGATCGGCACGTACAGGTCCGCCAGCGCACTGGTCCTGGTGAACCGCGGGTCGACGTGGATCACGACGGCCCCGCGCGCCTTGGCCCGCGTCACCCATTGGAAACCCACCGGATGCGCCTCGGCGAAGTTGGAACCCTCGATCACGATGCAGTCGGAGTGCTGCAGGTCCTGCAGGAACGTCGTGGCGCCGCCTCTGCCGAACGACGTGCCGAGCCCGACGACGGTGGAGCTGTGGCAGACCCGCGCCTGGTTCTCGATCTGCACGACGCCGAGCGCGGTCAGCAGCTTCTTGATGAGGTAGTTCTCCTCGTTGTCGAGCGTCGCGCCGCCGAGGCTCGCGATCCCCATGGTGCGTGCCGTACGCCTGCCGTCGTGCTCCCATTCCCAGGTCGCGCGCCGGGTGGCGATGACGCGATCGGCGACCATGTCCATCGCGGTGCCGAGGTCGATCTCCTGCCACCCTGCCGCGTGCGGCGCGCGATAGAGGCACGTGTCGAGGCGGCCCGGGCCGGTGGTGAGCTGGAGCGTGGCGGCGCCTTTGGGACAGAGCCTGCCGCGGCTCACGGGGGAGTCGGGGTCGCCTTCGATGTGGACGACCTTCTCGTCGCGGACGTACACGTTCTGCGCGCAGCCCACCGCGCAGTACGGACATATCGACTTCACGACCCGGTCGGCCGTGGCGGTCCGCGCGGTCAGCGCACGGGTCCGCGCGGACATGACGGCGGCGCCGCGGCCGTACCGGTCGCGGCCGGTGAGCTGCCGCAGGACGGGCCACGCGGCGATCAGCGCAAGGGTCCGCTGGTTGGTCGGCATGGCATGCTCCCGGTGATCGTCCGGTGGAGCTGTCCCCGGCGGCCGCGCGACGGAAAACCGGCGCGGTGTGCTGATCAGGCAAAACCCGGCGGTCCTGGTCCCGCGTCCGACGTCACGGATCCGTAAGGATCAACGGCCGTGATCGCCGATAGCGTCGCATCGTGATCGGGGCCTTCTACGAGGACGCGCTGAGAGGCGGGGACGTCGACATCGAGTACGCCGACGGCCGGGTACGGCCGCTGGCCGCCGAGCGCTGGACGCGGCCCATCCCCGGGGACGAAGAGGTGCTGGCCAGATGCGCGGCGCCGACGCTCGACGTGGGTTCGGGGCCCGGCCGGCTGACCGCGGCGCTGGCGCGCAGAGGCGTCGCGGCACTCGGCGTCGACATCTCCCCTGTCGCCGTCGCGCTGACCCGGCGGGCCGGGGGGACGGCGCTGTGCGCGAGCGTCTTCGAGCCGCTGCCGCGCACCGGCCACTGGGCCGTGGCGTTGCTGGCCGACGGCAACATCGGGATCGGCGGTGATCCCGCGGCCCTGCTGCTGCGGCTGCGTGAGCTCGTGCGGCCCGGCGGCACGGTGATCGCCGAGCTGGCGCCACCGGGGTCACCGGCGGCCGTGCACCGGGTGCGGCTGCGCAGCGGAGGACAGGCGGCCGAGTGGTTCCCATGGGCCACGGTCCCGGCCGACGGTGCCGGCGTGCTCGCCAGGCGGTGCGGCTTTCCTTCGGCCGACCACTGGGACGAGGCTGGACGGTGGTTCGTGGCCCTCAGCTGACAGGCCTGGCCCCGTCGGGGGTACGGCGGGGGTGCGGCAGGTCAGAAAGGTCAGAAGGGGAGGACCCGGCCCGTGGGGGTGCGAAGGTCCAGGGGGGCGGGGGAGCTGGTGGGCTTGGGTCGCTGGGTGATGAGGATCCGCTTCATGGCCTGCTCCTTTGGTACGGGTGCACGCTTCCCTCGTTCCTCGTCGGCGATCGGGTCGGCGGACGGCGCGGCGAGCCGAGGTTGGGTGGACCCGGCCTCACCTCCTGTTTACCCTTTACCGCCCTATCGCAGACGTTCGCGACCCCAGTTTCTTCGATCTTGATGAGGGTGGTAACCCCTACGGGTGGCCACCTGTCGGCAGGCTGGGGGGCGGGTGGGGGTGCCCCTGCCTGGAGTGGTGCGGCGGGTCGGCATATCGGCAGAGTAAAAAGCTCATGTTTCGAAAAGTGTCATGGTTTGTTGCAATCTCACACTTCGGTAAGCGGCCCGGGTAGGCCATCGGACGTCACGGCGCGTGATCACACCCCCCGGATCAGCAGGTCCAGGGCCACCGCCGTCATCGTCGACAGGATCGCCCCCGACAGCAGCCAGAAACCCCAGCGGATCAGCAGGTACTTGCGGCTCACGATCTGACCGACCCGCCGTACCTGGCCGGAGAGGCGCCGCAGTTCATGGCCGCGGGCCGCGAGCAGGGCCGCGGCGAGCGCGTCACCGCTCTCGTACCGCACGACGTCACCGAAGTACTCGACGGCGTCCCCCGGTGGCCCGCCGAGGCGCGGGTACACCGCGCCGGCCAGGCACGCCAGCGTGGCCAGCGCCATGGCGACGCCGGCCCACCACAGCCACTCCACCGTGTCGGACAGCTCGAACGGCGACCAGCCCCCCGCCGCGAGGCCTCCCGCGACGGCGCCGATGGCGATCCCGACGATGCCGAGGAGCACCTGCGCCTTGCCGTCCGCCTTGCTGATCTCGTCGCGCGCGTCGGACAGCAGCCGCTTGGCGTACGCGACGGCCTCCTCCTCGGGACTCGCGACGGGACGGTGTGCGCCGAGGGCCCTGCTCAGTTGACGTAGCACGCTTCGTTTCCACTCCCCACGGTGTACGAACTCGTGAGGTGAGGATGACACCCGCGCCGCGGCTGATCCACGGCTAATTACGCATTCAGTGACGCGAGGTCTCGTCACCCTGCTGCTGCTGTTGCCTGCGCCGCAGCCCGATGCGGCCCGCGTGCGCACGCTCCTCGGGGTGCTCGCGCACCCGCAGCAGGCTCGCCACGACCGTGACGAGCAGCACCAGCAGGATCACCAGGAGCGAGATCGGGGTCGGGATCTCGGGGACCGACTTCCACACGTCCTGGTGCAGGAAGGCCATCACCAGCTTGATCCCGATGAACGCGAGGATGACCGACAGGCCGATGGACAGGTACACCAGCCGTTCCAGCAGGCCCTCGATGAGGAAGTACAGCGCGCGCAGCCCGAGCAGCGCGAACGCGTTGGCGGAGAACACGATCAGCGGCTCGCGCGTGATCCCGAAGATCGCCGGGATGGAGTCGAGCGCGAACAGCAGGTCGGTGCCGCCGATCGCGACGAAGACCAGGAAAAGCGGCGTGGCGACGCGCTGGCCGTCCTCCTTGACGAGCAGCTTGCCGTTGTGGAGCTCCTCGGTCACGGGAAGCCGCTTGCGTGCCCAGCGGACCACCCACGTCCCTTCGACGTCGGGATCGTCGTTGCGGTGCCGGATGAGCTGCACCGCCGTCCACAGCAGCAACAGGCCGAACAGCAGGAACGTCGGCGAGAAGGCGCTCACCGCGGCGGCGCCGACCAGGATCAGCACGGCGCGCAGCGCCAGCGCGGCGGCGATGCCGAACAGCAGGGCTTTCTGCTGGTGCTCGGGAGGGACGGCGAACTTCGCCATGATGATGACGAAGACGAAGAGGTTGTCCACCGACAGGCTTTTCTCCACGACCCAGCCGGCGAAGTACTCGGTCGCGACGTCGTGGCCTTCCATCAGGAACAACGCGGCGCCGAACGCGAGCGCCACCGCGATGTAGAACACGCTCCACAGCGCGGCCTCGCGCAGGTGCACGGTGTGGGGCCGGCGCGCGGCGATGACGAAGTCGAGGACGAGCAGCGCCACCACGATCCCGACGACGGCCAGCCATCCCCATGGTGAGTGGATCATATGCTGGCCTTTCGTGCGGTGGACCGTCGTGCCGGGCGAAGGTCTCGGGTCCTTACCCGATCAGCTGACCCGCATTCCTCCAGGAAAGGGTCATCCACGACCCAGGAAGAAGCCGTCCTCGTCGTCACCCCAGCCGACCGCACCCGCCACCCACAGGCGGGAGGTGCCGGGGACCGGCGCGATGGTGGCCCGGCCCACCTGGTCGGACTCCGGGTACTGCTGCTCCTCCTGCTCGCGCCGCATCAGCGGGCCGTACGAGGTGGTCCACGCGCCGCCGTCGAACCGCAGGATCAGCACCTGACCGGGGTGCGCCGCGTCCACGCCGCTGATCCAGACGTCGTCGTCGGCGAGCGCGGTGACGCCGCCGAGGACGCCTGCCGCCACCGGCAGGGGGACCCGCCACCAGGCCTCGCCGTCCGAGCGCAGCACCAGCGGCGTCCTGCTGACACCGTCCTCGGCGGTCACCGTCCCCACGGCCCACACCTGCGACGGCGACACGGCCCAGACCGCTTGGAGCACCCCGCCGGGGATGTCGGGGGTGCGGCCGCGCTGCCAGGAGTACGCGCCGCCTCGCTCGGCCTTGCCGTGCCACACCATCGGGGAGCCCCGCTCGGCTCCGGCCGCGTCGGTGCCGACGGCCCACACGTGGCCGCCGGTCGCGGACACCCCGAGGAACTGGCCGTCGGCCTGGAACGCGAGGCGGAACCGCCGGCCGTCCCACCCGACCACCTGACCCCGGGTGCCGTTGTGCGCGGTCATCCAGGTGACGTCCTTGGTGACCGCCACGCCGGTCAGGAAGTGCTCGGCGGCCACGCCGAACGGCTGGTAGGCGGTCCAGCGCTCACCGTCCCAGTGGGCCGCGTAGCCGTAGCTGCCGTGGCCGACGACCCAGGCGTCGCGGGGGCCGCGCGCGGCCACGCCGGTGAGGCGCACGGCGCCAGGGGGTGGTTTGACGCGTTTCCACCGCTCGCCGTCCCAGTGCTGGAGCGCGGGGCCACCCTCGTTGTCCTCGGCGGCCCGCTCGTACCCGGCGGCCCACGCGTCGTCGGGCCCGGTCGCGGCGACGTCGAGCAGCGCCGAGGCCGGCCGCGTGCGCGCACGCGGCACGAGACGCCACTCCGGCGAGGCGGCGATCTCGCCGCTCGGCGCCGGGCCGGCCGTCGCGCCGGGGGACGCCGAGCGCGACGGACCGGCCGACGGCGTGCCGGGGCCGCCGCAGGCCGCGGCCATCGCGAGGCAGGCCGCGGCGATCGGCAGGCGCGTCCTCATGGCACGCCATGGTCGCAGGTGGCGCCGCCACGCCGCCACCTGCTCGGACATACGTACGGCTCGCGCCGGGGCACGGAGGCGCGAGCCGTACGAGCTCGGTCAGGAAGCGCGGCCGTCAGCGCCGGATGACGTGGAGCACGCTCGCGATGCGCTCGGCGGCCGTCACGATGTCGGAGGCGTGGCCGATGCGGCCGGCCCAGGACAGCCAGAACCACCACTCGCCGTCGGCGGCGTTGGCCGCCAGCACGTCCTCCGTCACGGCGGGAGCCATGGGGTTGATCACCCGAAGACGCGGATACAGGCCGGTGCGCGCGGTGAGGCGCACCTGGAAGGCGTGCGCCTCCAACTGTGCGGCGAGTCGTTCCAGGTGGTCGATGGCTTCGGCCGTCTGGGTCCTCGAATCTATCGTCTTCATCGTGGTCTCCAGCGGGGACGTCGGGGCCGGACGGGACAACACTGAACCCGCATGCGGCTACCGGCAATCCGAGCAAATCCACTGATAAGTGGAATACCGAGGGTTGGGCCTGGGGTTTACGTGGAAAGGCCGCGAATGGCAAAGCATCAGTCCCATAACGCTCTGGGCCATTAGGTGCCGACTGGTTAACATCGGGGAAACATCCGTAAGGCCGAACACACCCAGTGGCGGAGGGCAGACATGGCCCGAGGAGAACATTCCCCGGCGTGCGCACGACGCTGGCGTGAGCAGGCGGTGTCCCGTCAGTGGTCGCTGTGGCAGACCTCCCAGGCCATCCACAGCTGCTGCGGGGTGAGCTTGCTCAAGGCCCACAGACTCGCTCGCGGATGGTCGGCCCGTCAAGCCATCGAGGAGCTCGAGCGGCTGTGCGAGACGCACGCGCTCGGCCTGCCGCGCGCCAGCATCGACCTGCTCAACGCCTGGGAGAACAACCGCGCGAGGCCACGGCCCCAGACCATCGACCAGATCGCGCGGCTGTACTCCGCCAACGCCGTGCGTCTCGGCCTGGCCGCCGACTTCTCCGACGACGGTGACGCCGGCAACGTCGTGATCGTCGCGCCGGCCCGCACCGAGCAGGACACGCCGTCGCCGCAGTCCCGCGCCGTCACCGTGCCGTCGCAGCCGGCCGTCCCCGGCCCCGTCCAGGGCTTCGTGCAGGACTTCGACGACGAGACCGAGCGGCGCGCGCTGTTCCACCACGCGCTGCTCAGCTCCGGCATCCCGCTCAACGGCCGCCTGCTCGCCGAGGTGGAGCGCACCCGGCAGGACATGGACCGCACCCTCGCCACCGGGTCGGTCAACGAGGACCAGCTCGACCGGCTCGACGAGCAGGTGCTGCGGTACCGCCGCGAGTACATCAAGAGCGCGCCGCTGCCGATGCTGTACCGCCTCATGCTGGAGATCTCCGACGTGCGGCGGCTCGTGTCGGTGCGCCAGCCCGCGCTCACCCAGCGCCGCCTGCTCAACGCCACCACCATGCTCGCGCTGCTGTCCGCCGACGCGCTGATGAAGCTCGGCGACACCCGGCAGGCCCACGCCTGGTACGGCACCGCGCGCACCGCGTCCGACGACGTCGGCGAGGTGCGGCTGCGTGCGCTCGTGCGCGCGCAGGAAGCCATGCTTCCCTACCATTACGGCGATCTCACCGAGACCCTCCGGCTGGCGCGCGAGGCACGCATGCTCGCAGGGAGCGCTCCAAGCTCCCCCGCCGCGCTCGGCGCCGCCGCCGAGGCGCGCGCGCTCGCGCGCATGGGGGAGCACCAGGCGGCCAGGGTGGCGCTCGCCGAGGCCGAGCGCATCTTCTCGCGCATGCCGCCGGAGGACGACCACCTGGCGTTCCGGTTCTCCGAGCGGCGGCTGCAGTTCTACCGCATGGGCACGCTCATCGAGCTCGGCGAGACCGAGCAGGTGCAGGAGTGGATCGCGCGGCCCGCGAGCCCCTACACCATCGACCCCGCGCTGGTGCTGCTCGACCAGGCGGCGCACGTCGCGCGCGAAGGCGGCTACGACGAGGCGTGCCGGCTCGCCGAGCAGGCGCTCGTGCAGGTGCCGCCTGAGCATCGCACGTCCATCGTGGTGAACCGCGCGCGAGCCCTGCTGTCCAGCGTGCCGCCGAACCAGCGCCGCATCCCGGCCGCGCGTCACCTGCACGACCTGGTCGCCGAGGCCGGACCGCAGCTCGTGGTGGACCGTTGAAAGGCATGCTGGCGGACGAGGCCGCCGCGATCCTGGGGGAAGTCTGCGAGAGCGTCGGTCTCGACGCGACGGGGGCCCAGCTCCTGCGGGTGCGCAGCAACGCGGTCTTCAAGCTCCGCGACGAGATCGTCGTGCGCATCGCCACCGCGCCTGACGCGCTGACCCGCCTGCCGGTCGTGCTCGCCGTGGCGCGCTGGCTCGCCGAGCAGGGGTTCCCCGCCGTGCGGCCCGCCGACGAGCTGTGCGACCAGCCGCTCGTGTACGACGGCCGCGTCGTCACGTTCTGGCACTACGTCCCCGCCTCGGGTCGTCCCACCACCACGCAGCTCGGCGACATCCTGCGCGACCTGCACCGGCTTCCCGTGCCGCCGTTCGCGCTGAAGCGTCTCGCCGACCCGCTGGCGGAGGTCCGCGACTCGGTGGAGCGCCGCAATGAGGTCCTCACCCCCTGCCAGCGCGCCTGGCTGCGTGACCGCATCGCCGAGCTCACCAGCCGCTGGGACTCGCTGGACTCCTCAGGACCCCACGTGCTGCTGCACGGCGACGCCTGGATCGACAACCTGCTGCGCTGCCAGGACGGCCACGCCGTGCTGTGCGACTGGGACGGCGTCGCCGTGGGCCCGCGCGAGTGGGACCTCGTGCACACCTACCACGGCCAGCGCCGCTTCGGCCTCACCGAGGCCGAGGTCGACGACTTCGCCGGGGCCTACGGCAGCGACCTGCGCCACTGGGGCGGCTACCCCACGCTGATGGAGATCCGCGACATGTACGCCGTCGGCATCCACATCCGCAACGCGGCCCGCGACCCCTTCTCGCGCAAGGAGCTGCCCCGCCGCCTCGACAGCCTCACCCGAGGCGACGGCCGGGCCCGCTGGTACCTCGCCGAACCCGCCTGACCGCCGTCCGGCACAGCGCGGCACACCGTCCGGCCACGGTCCGGCACACCGCGCGGTGGCCGGTCGTGGTTCACGGCGCGGTTCCCCGGGGGCCGTCACGAGGGCCGGCGGCCAGGTCGTCCCGATGGGTGGCCTCGGTGAGCGGGGCCCCGCTGCGGTAGGACGCGCGGCCGATCGCGTACGTGCCGAACGGTGAGGTGAGGACCTGCAGCGCGACGCCGACGAGGAGGACGGCGGCGGTGTCCAGGCCCGGCAGGAGCAGCAGTGTGCCGAGCAGGACGCACATCACGCCGGAGACCGCGGCCTTCGCCACCGCGTTGACCTTGTTGTAGGCGTCGGGGAGGCGGAGCAGGCCGACGGCCGCCACCACCATGAGGCCGGTGCCGAGGAGCGCGAGGACGGTGCCGATCGCCGTCATCGCGACCGCCGGTCCAGCAGGTGCGCCACCGCGACCGTGGCGAGGAACCCGACCAGCGTGGCGGCGAGCACGAGGATCAGCATCCAGGGGGCACGCTGCCGTACCGCGAGCAGGGCCACGGCCGCCACGAACACGACGAACCCGAGGTCCAGCGCGACCAGGCGGTCGGCGTCGGACGGCCCGGTCACCAGGCTCCGGAGCGCCACGAGGAAGATCACGGCGAGGACGCCGAGCATGAGGTCGACGACGGTCACGAGAGCTCGCCTCCTGCCGGTCGCAGCACGGCGAGCAGCCGGCGCTCCAGGTCGCCGAGCGTGGCCAGGAGCGCGCCGGGGTCGGCGGCGTGCATGGCGTGCACGAACAGGGTGGGTGGGTCGGTGCGCACCTCGATGACGAGCGTGCCGGGGGTCAGCGCGACGAGGTGCGCCATCGCGACTATCTCGAACGGTGTACGCGCGCGCAGCCGCAGCTCGACGATGGCCGGGGCGAGCCCGCTGCCGGGGGTGACGATCTCCCAGGCGACGGTCAGGTTGGCCACCAGGAAACTCCGGCCGTAGTGACCGAGGAACGCCGCCGCACGTGCGGCGCGTACGGCCGCGCGCCGCACACCGCCGAGGGCCGGCCCGGTCACGGTGTCACCGCCACTTCATCGAGTACCGGCCCGGTCACGGTCTCACCGCCATGCTGCCGAGGACCGGCCCGGTCACGGTGTCACCGCTCTCACGTACGCCGAGGTGTCGACGAGCCCGGCCGCGGCCGCGCCGGCGACCGTGAGCAGCGGCTGGGCCCCGGCGCCGAGCACCAGGGACGGCACGGCGAGCGCGAGCGCCGGCGCGGTCAGCGCGAGCCGTCCGCGCGGCGGTGCGGAACCGGGAGGGGGTGTCCCCCGGAAGACACCGCTCCAGATCTTGATCATCGACGTCAGGGTGATCAGGCTGACCGCGACGGCGGTGGCGGCGGCGAGGTGCTCCCCGGCGGGGACGGCCGCGCGTACCAGGCTCAGTTTGGCGACGAACCCGGACAACGGCGGCAGGCCGGCCAGGGAGAGGGCCGCGAGCATGAAGGTCGTGGCGAGCAGCGGGTCCGCCGAGGCCACGCCGCCGAGCGCGCCGAGCCTGCCGGTGCCGCGTGTGGTCTCGACGGCACCCGCACAGGCCAGCAGCGCGGCCTTGACCAGGATGTACTGCGCCAGGTAGAAGATCGCGGCGGCCAGCCCGAAAGCGGTGAACAGCGCCAGGCCGAGCAGGATGTAGCCGATCTGGCTGACCATGTGGAACACCAGGATGCTCCGCATCGTGTCCTCGCCGACGGCGCCGAGGACGCCGATCACCATGGTCAGCAGCGCCGCCGTCATGATCACCCAGCGGACCTCGGGGGCCCCGGCGAAGACCACCGCGTAGATCCGGATGATCGCGTACAGGCCGATCTTCGTGAGCAGGCCGGAGAACAGCACGGTGACGGCAGGCGGCGCGCAGGGGTAGCTGCGCGGCAGCCAGCCGTGCAGCGGGACCACGGCCGTCTTGACCGCCAGCGCCAGCAGCACGACCGCGCCGGCCGCCGCGGCGGCCCCGCTGTGCCGCGCCGCACCGGCCAGCTCACCGAGGTTCACGCTGCCGGTGACCGCGTACAGCAGGCCGATCCCGGCGAGGAGGGTCGTGGACGCGAACAGGTTGACCGTCACGTAGACACGACCGGCCGCGACGCGCCGCGCGCCGCCACCCATGACCAGCAGCGCGTACGACGGCACCAGCATGACCTCGACGAACACGAACAGGTTGAACAGGTCCGCGGTGAGCAGCGCGCCGTACATGCCGGCCGACAGCAGCAGGACGAGCGGCACGAACCTCGGGTCGGCGTCCTCGCCGGTCGCGGCGGCCATGGCGAGCCCGGCGAGCACCAGCACCGCGCTGACGCACACCATGAGCGCGCTGAGGACGTCGGCGGCGAACACGATGCCGTGACCGGCCCAGCCGCCGACGTCCTGCGCGGGAACCGCGCCGTCCAGGGTGGCGGCCAGCAGCGCGCCGCCGGTCAGCAACGCCACCACGCCGGCCGCGGCGCCGGTCAGGCGGTGCAGCGCGCGGCGGCCGGGGACGGCGAGCAGCAGCCCGGCGGCCGGCAGCGCCAGCGCCGTCGGCAGGACGAGCGCCGCGCCGATCACGAGGAAGGCTCCTCAGGGCCGGTGGGCTCCCCGTGGTGCTCGGCCCCGGCGAGCGCGAGCAGGTACACGGTGATGCCGAACGTGATGACGATCGCGGTGAGCACGAACGCCTGCGGCAGCGGGTCGGCCATCTGTGCCGGGTCGCCTGAGCCGGCCAGCGGCGCGGCCCGCCGCGTGAGGCCCCCCGAGGTCACCAGCAGGATGTTCACCGCGTGGCCGAGCAGCACGAAGCCGAAGGTGACGCGCACCAGCCCCGGACACAGGACCAGGTAGACGCCACCGGCGACCAGGACCCCCACCGCGACGGCCGCCGTCACCGCGCGCTCACCTCGCTCGCCACGCTCATCTCGCCGCCGAGCCTGCCGACGGCCGTGACCAGCAGGCCGAACACCAGCAGGTACACCCCGAGGTCGAACAGCAGCGACGAGGAGAGCCCCACGGCGCCGAATGGCGGCACGGTGAAGGTCGCCGTGAGCGGGGTGAGGAACGGGCCGCCGAGCGCCATGGCGAACAGGCCCACCGCCGAGCAGAGCAGCAGACCGGCCGACAGGAACGGCATGGCCCGCGAACGCGGCGGGCCGACGCGGCTCCGGTGGCCGACCAGCGCGCCGAACGCGATCGCGATGCCGCCGACCAGCGCGGCGGCGAACCCCCCGCCTGGCTCGTTGTGGCCACGCAGGAACAGGTAGGCCGACAGCACCCCGATGACCGGCACGAACAGGCGGCGGGCCGGCCCGAGCACCGGCCCGGGACCGAGGCCGGCCCGCGCGCGGGCCACGCCGGGGAGGAGCAGCAGACCGAGCGCGGCGGCGGCGAGCACGCTCGTCTCACCGAGGGTGTCCAGGCCGCGGAAGTCCACCAGGATGGTGTTCACGACGTTGCGTCCACCGGTCCGCGGCTCGGCGGCCCGCAGGAAGAACTCCCCGGCGGCCGACGGCTCGCCGCGACCGGTCAGCGCCGCCGTGCCGGTCGCCGCGGCGAGCCCGGCGAGAGCCGCCGCCACCCCGGCGGCGAGACGCACGCGGCGCGTGGTGCGGGGGAAGCGGCGCGGCAGGTCACGCAGCACGAACGCCGCGATCATCGCGGTGAGGATCTCCACCAGCAGCAACGTCAGCGCCACGTCCGGTCCACCGGCGAGCAGGAACCACACCGTCACGACCAGCCCCACCGCGCCGAGCAGCGCCACCGCCGCCAGCGCGGAACGCGCCGCCGCCACCCCGATGACCGAGGCCGTGAGCAGCGCGAGCACCACCCGGTCCGCCGGCCCGTCCGCCACCCTGAGGTCCGGCGGCGCGCCGAGCAGCACCAGGCCGGCCGCGCCGAGCAGCACGACCCCGGCCACCGGACGCGCGAGGAACGCCGCCACCGAGTCCCTGCGGTCCGGTCGGCCGACCACGTTCCCCAGCCTGATCAATGCCTGGTGGATGCTGTCGAACACCTTCTCGCCGACCGGCGAAGGTAGGCGTTGCAGCGCTCTGTCGACCGGCGCACGCGCCAGGAAAAGCACGAGGCCGATCCCGATGGTGACGCCGGACATGAGCAGTTCGGCGCTGAAGCCGTGCCACAGCGAGAAGTGCGGCGGACGCTCCCACGGCTCGACGTCGAGCGTGGCCCGCCGCACCAACGGGTTCAGCACCGTCACCGCGGGGCCGAGCACCGTACCCGCCACCGCGGCCACCGCCGCAGGCGCGAGGAAGGCCCAGGAGGGCTCGTACAGCCGTTGCAGCGTGGGCCCGGCGAACGCGCCGTAGAAGATGCGCACGCCGTAGCTGAACGTCAGCGCCGACGCGGCCACCGCGAGCGCACCGGTGACCACACCGCTGCCGGGGAAGACGCGCGCGCCGGCGAACCCCTGGAACAGCGACTCCTTGCTCACGAACCCGATCAGCGGCGCGACCCCCGCGAGCGACAGTCCGGCGAGACCGGTCAACGTGGCGGTGACCGGCATGACCCGCATCAGTCCCGACAGCCGCCGGATGTCGCGGCTCCCCGCCTCCCGGTCGATGATGCCGACCAGCATGAACAGGGTCGCCTTGAACAGCGCGTGCGCGAACGTGTGCAGGATCGCCGCCGCCAGCGCGACCGTCGTGCCGACGCCGATCGCGGCGACCAGCAGGCCGAGCTGGCTGACCGTGGAGTAGGCCAGCAGCGCCTTGAGGTCGTGTTCACGCAGCGCCAGCACGGCGCCGAGCAGAGCGGTGACCAGGCCGGTGCCGATCAGCACCAGGGCCCAGCCCGTACGGCCCGCGAACAGCGTGGAGAACCGGGTCAGCAGGTAGATGCCGGCCTTCACCATGGTCGCCGCGTGCAGGTAGGCGCTGACCGGGGTGATGGCCACCATCGCGCCGGGCAGCCAGAAGTGGAACGGCACCTGCGCCGACTTGGTGAACGCCGCGAGGATCAGCAGTCCCCCGATCGCCGGCGCCACCGGCGAGGCGAGCACCCGTAGCCGTGCCGCGAGCACGGTCTCGATGTCGGTGCTCCCCACGGTGGCCGCGATCAGCACCACCGCGAGCAGCAGGGCCAGCCCACCCGCGCCGGTGACGAGCAGGGCCCGCGTGGCGGGCCGCTCGCCTTTGCCGCCGGCGCTCGCGATCAGGAAGAACGACAGGATGCTGGTCGTCTCCCAGAACACCAGCAGCAGGACCAGGTCCCCGGCGAGCACCAGGCCGAACATCGCGCCGCCGAACGCGGTCAGCAGGAAGTAGATCTCGCCGTGGCGGCCGTCCGGCGTCAGGTAGCGGGGACAGTACGCCATGATCAGCGCACCCACGACGAGCACCAGCAGGCAGAACAGGGAGGCCAGCCCGTCGAGCCGCAGCGTGAAGGACACACCGAGCGCGGGGAGCCACGGCCACGACACGCCGGGGGGACGTCCGGCCAGGACGTCCGGCCACTCCGTGGAAAGCAGCGCCGCCACCGCGACGAAGCCCGCCGCGATCACGTAGCCGGCGTTCCTGCCGAGGCGCCGGGCCAGGACAGGAGCCGCGACGGCCAGCGCGCTCATCGAGACGAGCGCGACGAAAACGATCACCGGTGGCTCCTACCCGGCCCCGTGAGCGGGGACACCGCCGGAACCGGTGACCGCCTGGTGTACCCGGCGGCCGGATCAGGCAGAATATGAGCCGCCGCCGGGACCACCCGGTGTCCGTCTCGTGACGATGCGAGGAAATCTCCGTGCACGCCGAGCCACCGCACCTCCCCGACCCGGACGCCGGTCTGTTCTCACCGGTCCGCGCCGGCACGGCCGTCGAGTCGGTCACCACGGAGCGTGCGTTCCTGCGCGCGATGCTGGACGCCGAGGCGGCGCTCGCGCGGACCCAGGAACGCCTCGGGGTGCTGCCGCGCGGCGCCGGGGAGGCCGTCACCCGGCTGTGCGCGGCGGCCGGCATCGACGTGGCCGACCTGGCGCACCGCGCACGCGCGGCGGGGAACCCGGTCGTGCCGCTGCTGGCCCGGCTGCGCGCGCCGGGGGGAGACGCCGCCGCGTACCTCCACCATGGCGCGACAAGTCAGGACATCGTCGACACGGCGCTGATGCTGACGGCCGCCAGAGCCAGGGACGTCATCCTGGCCGACCTGCGGCGCGTGCTCGACGCGCTGGCCATCATCACCGCCGACCACGTGGCGACCCCCATGCCGGGCCGCACCCTCGGCAAACACGCCGTCCCCATCACGTTCGGCCTGAAAGCCGCCAACTGGCTGCTCCTGGTCCTGGACGCGCGCGACATGCTGCGCCGCACCCACCCCCCGGTGCAGCTCGGCGGCGCGGCCGGCACCCTCGAAGGGCTCGGCCCCGCGGGCCTCATCGAGGCGTACGCGGCGGAGCTGGGCCTCGCGACCCCGGCCACCCCCTGGCACACCCGCCGCACCCCCGTGGCGGCCCTCGGCGCCGCGCTCGCCACCACGACCGGAGCGCTGGGGAAGATCGCGGCGGACGTGACCCTGATGACCCAGGACGAGGTGGCGGAACTGGAGGAACCCCCCGCTCCTGGTCGCGGCGGGTCGTCGGCGATGGCGCACAAACGCAACCCCGTGCTGTCGGTCCTCGTCGCCTCGGCCGCCGCTCAGGTCCCCGCACTGTCCCAGATTCTCCACACATCCCTCATCTCGGCACACGAACGGCCGACCGGCGCGTGGCACGCCGAGTGGCTGCCGCTGCGCGAGTGCCTGCGCCTGACCGGCGGCGCGGCGGAGACGGCGGCGGAGCTGTGCGCCGGGCTGAGGGTGTCCGCGGACCGCATGCGGGCCAACATGAAGATCACCGGTGCGCTGGACGGCGGACTCGGCGCGTCCGGTGATCTTGTGGCCCGTGCGCTGGAAGAGTACCGGGCGAGCCCCGCCTGAGCGCGGCGGCGGCGTCCCGGCCGTCACCCCCCAAGACGATCGAAGGAGTCGGCGTGGAGCTGCGCCACCGGATCGACGGGCCCGACGACGCACCCCTGCTGGTGCTCGGTCCCTCCCTCGGCACGACGACGCACCTGTGGGACCCCCAGATCCCCGAGCTGGCCCGCACCTGGCGGGTCCTGCGGTACGACCTGCCGGGCCACGGCGCCTCACCCGCGGCCACGGAGCCGTTCGGCGTCGCCGACGTCGCCGACGCCGTGCTGGCCCTCGCCGGTCCCGGCAGGTTCGCCGTCGGCGGCGTCTCGTTCGGCGGCGCCGTCGCCCTGTCCATCGCGGTGAACCACCCCGGACGGGTGTCGGAGCTCGTTCTGTGCTGCACCTCCGCGCGGTTCGGCGACCCGGCGACCTGGCGGCAGCGGGCCGCGCGGGTGCGGGCCGAAGGCATGGGATGGCTGGCCGGCATGGTGACCGCGCGCTGGTTCACCCACGGCGCGGAGTCCGCGGTGGCCGAGCCGATGCAGTCGTCCCTGCTCGGCACCGACGCCGAGTCGTACGCGCTGGCCTGCGACGCGCTCGCCACGTACGACCTGCGCGACCACCTGCCCCGGGTCACCGCGCGCACCCTGGTGATCGCGGGGGACCGCGACCCGGCCACCCCGATCGAGCACGCCGAACTGCTCGGCGAAGGCATCCCCGGTGCGCGGCTCGCCGTGGTGCCGGAGGCCGCGCACCTGGCCAACGTCGAGCGGCCCGCCGTGGTGGCCGGGCTGATGTCGCGTTTCCTCGGCCACGGCCGCGGCATGAAGGCCCGCCGCGAGGTGCTGGGGGAGGAGTACGTCGACCGGGCCCTGGCGTCCGGCGCGGCCTCCGGCCTGACCGCCGACTTCCAGGAGTTCATCACCCGGTACGCCTGGGGGGACATCTGGATCCGGCCGGGACTGGACCGCCGCACCCGCAGCGTCATCACGCTCACCGCTCTGGTCGCGCGGGGCCACCTGGACGAGCTGGCCCTGCATGTGCGTGCCGCGCTGCGGGTCGGCCTGACCCCCGACGAGATCGCGGAGGTGCTGCTCCAGACGGCGGTCTACTGCGGCGTCCCGGCGGCCAACGCGGCCTTCGGCGTCGCCTCGCGGGTGCTGCGCGAAATGGACGCGCAGAGCGATGACAAGGAGTGACGACAGCGGGTCACCTGGGTAGGACGAAACGTGGCGGAGGCGTCCTGTCTTTTGCCGGTCGCGAGCGTGAAACTCGGGAGGTCAAGACACGCGTAACCCGTTTGTGATCGGAGGTGCGAGGGGTTATTGTCGTGCTGTTGCGGTCGTGGTTCTCTCGTTCGGCATTACCAAACGCTCGCGGGAAGTTTCCTGACGTGCGGTCGCGATCCGGCGCCACCGTGGCTGCCACGGCGAGCCGGTTCGTTCCGCCGCGCAGCCCCGCGTCGCCGACCTGGCGACCCGGTGTGTCACCCCATACCAGGGAGAAAGCAGTTGTCTGAAGGCACCGTCAAGTGGTTCAACGCCGAGAAGGGCTTTGGTTTCATCGCCCCTGACGACGGTGGTGCCGACGTGTTCGTGCACTACTCCGCTATCAGCGGCCGTGGCTACCGCAGCCTGGACGAGAACCAGCGCGTCGCTTACGTGACCGTCCAGGGGGCCAAGGGGCCCCAGGCCGAAGAGGTCACGATCCTCTGACGTTCGTTCCGTCTGGGCCCGTGCCGCCTCGCCGGTGCGGGCCCGACTGCTTTCCACGTACGTGGCGTAGTGGCGAAATGGTCCGATAGTCCGGCGTGCCGCTGGGTAGTCGCGGCGCATGAGACTGAGCACGACCTCGGACGTATGGTGGAAGAACGCCGTCATCTACTGCCTTGACGTCGAGACCTACGCCGACGGCAACGGCGACGGCATCGGAGACTTCCGCGGCCTGGCGCAGCACGTCGACCATCTCGACCGGCTCGGCGTCACCTGTATCTGGCTGATGCCGTTCTTCCCGAGTCCCGACCGGGACGACGGGTACGACATCACCGACTTCTACAACATCGACCCCCGGCTCGGCACTCTCGGGGACTTCGTGGAGTTCATGCGGGTCGCGGCCGACCGCGGCATCAAGGTCATCGCCGACCTCGTCGTGAACCACACCTCCGACGAGCACCCGTGGTTCAAGGACGCGCGGTCCAGTAAGGACTCCACGTACCGCGACTGGTACATCTGGTCGGACAAACCCGAGCCGGACGACCCGAGCGGCGTCGTGTTCCCCGACGAGGAGGACAGCCTCTGGGAGTTCGACGAAGGCAGCGGACAGTACTACTACCACCGGTTCTACCGGTTCCAGCCGGACCTCAACACCGCCAACCCCGAGGTGCGTGACGAGATCGCGCGCATCCTCGGTTTCTGGATGGAGCTCGGCCTGTCGGGGTTCCGCGTCGACGCCGTGCCGTTCCTCGTCGAGGACATGGGTGGCGACTCCGAGGAAGGGGACGGCAAGCTGCCGGACGTGCACACCTTCCTGCGGGAGACGCGCGCGTTCATGAAGCGCAGGAACGGCGGCGCCATGCTGCTCGGCGAGGTCAACCTGCCCTACCCCGACCTGCGCAAGTACTTCGGTGACGACCTCGGCGACGAGGTCACCATGTGTTTCGACTTCATCGGCATGCAGCGCATGTACCTGTCGCTGGCGCGCGAGGACGCGAGCCCGCTCGCCGAGGCGCTGCGCGAACGGCCGGCGCCGCCGAAGGACTGCCACTGGGCCACGTTCGTCCGCAACCACGACGAGCTGACGCTGGACAAGCTGACCGACGACGAACGCCAGGAGGTCTTCGACGCGTTCGGCCCGGACAAGGACATGCAGGTGTACGGCCGTGGCCTGCGCCGCCGGCTGCCGCCGATGCTGGACGGCGACATGCGGCGGATCAAGATGGTGTACAGCCTGCTGTTCTCCCTCCCCGGCACTCCCGTGATGTTCTACGGCGAGGAGATCGGCATGGGGGAGAACCTGAGCCTCAAGGGCCGCGAGGCGGTCCGCACCCCCATGCAGTGGACCCCGCACCGCAACGCCGGTTTCTCCACCGCCGACTCCCTGCCGGTCCCCCTGGTCGAAGGCCGCTTCGGCCCGAAGAACGTCAACGTCAGCGCGCAGCGCCGCGACCCCGACTCGCTGCTCACCTGGATCAGCACTCTGGTCGAGCGTTACCGCGAGACCCCCGAACTGGCCTGGGGCGACTACCAGGTCCTCGACAGCGGCACCCCCGCCGTCCTGGCCCACCGCGCCGACATCGACGGCGAGACCATGGTGGTCCTGCACAACTTCTCCGGCCAGGACGTCACCTGCGAAGTCCTCATCGAGGGCCTCGACGAGGACGAGGTCCTGACCGACCTCCTCATCGAAGGCACCGTGAAGGTCCCCTCGGACGGCCGCACGAGGTTCGACATGGCCCCGTACGGTTGCCGCTGGCTGCGCGCCTCGTCCCCGGAGGAGGCCCCGGCCGACTCCGCGGACATCGCCGACACACAGTCCCCCGACTGAGACCGCCGGCAGCGTGACCACCGCAGGCAGTCCCATGGCAGGGGCCGCCTGCGTCGCGTTCCCGGTCCGCCGCCGGTGAGAGATCCGGGTCCGCGGGCCGGGTGTTCGCGGTGCTCGGCGGTGGTGGACCCTGAGGGGAACTCCGGACGACCCTGAGCGGCGCGGGCCGCGCCGCCAGGGGGGTTCGGGGTCGGGCCGGGGGTCGGCTCAGGGGGGTGCCGGGGCCGATCTCCGATGCCGGGGAAGGGGGTGCGCCGGGAAAGTCGGATTATGACGAATCGACTTTCCTCCTGGGGTTTCGTGGCGATCACGGCCGGTGCGGGGGCCATGACCGCGGTGCATGTGATGTCGGACGTGAACCCGCTGTACGGCATGATCAGCGAGTACGCGTTCCACCCGTACGGCGTGCTGCTCGCGGTGTCGCTGACGGCGTTCGCCGGCGGGTCGGCGTTGTTCGCCATGGACCTGGCGCGGCGGGGAGCGCCGGCGGCGGTGGTGGGGCTGGTGACGGTGTGGAGCTGCTGCATGCTGATGATCGCGGCCTTCCCCACGGACCGGCCCGGGGTGTCCCTGTCGATGGCCGGAGGGATCCATAGATACGCGGCGTTCGCGGCTTTCGTCGTGATGCCGGCGGCCGGGTTGCTGGTGGCGGCACACGGCGGACGGCACGCACGCCTGCTGCGCCGGCTGAGCCTCGCGGCCGGCGTCTTCCTCGTGCTGGTGCTGATCCCCTACGGCCTGCGGATGGCCGGCGCCGACACCCTCACCGTCCCCGCCGGCCTCACCCAGCGCCTCGTGGTCGTCACCGAGGTCGGCGTGCTGGCCCTCATCGGCCTCGTCACCACCACGGGCCGCCTCGGCGCCGCACCGGCCCGCCTCACCCGCCGCGTGTCCGCCGCGGCGGCTCGATGACCACCACGCCGGCGCCGGACCACAGCGGACACCGGTCGGCGGAGCGGCCACGCGGGGGCGGGCCGCTCCACCACACCGGCATGCGAACCAGGGCTGTGACCAGCGGCCACGCGTAAGGCGGGCCGTTCCAGCACCCCGGCGTGCGAACAGCCGGGACGGGTTCGTCAGATCAGGCCGAGCTCCTTGACGGCGTCGCGCTCCTCGATGAGCTCGCGGACGGAGGTGTCGATGCGCTCGCGGGAGAAGGGGTTGACCGGGAGGCCCTGGACGATGTGCCACTCGCCGCCACGGGAGACGGCGGGGAACGACGAGATCAGGCCCTCGGGGACGCCGTAGGAGCCGTCGGAGGACAGAGCCACGGAGGTCCAGTCACCCTCGGGGGTGCCGTTGAACCAGTCGTGCACGTGGTTGAGCGCGGCGTTGGCGGCGGAGGCGGCGGAGGAGGCGCCGCGCGCCTCGATGATCGCGGCGCCGCGCTTGGCCACGGTGGGGATGAAGGTGTCGCGCAGCCACGCCTCGTCGACCTGCTCGGCGGCGATCTTGCCGTTGACCTCGGCGTTGTACAGGTCGGGGTACTGGGTGGCGGAGTGGTTGCCCCAGATCGTCATCTTGGTGATGGCGGTGACCGGGACGTCGAGCCGTGCCGCGAGCTGGGACAGGGCCCGGTTGTGGTCGAGCCGCGTCATGGCGGTGAAACGGTCGGCGGGGACGTCGGGTGCGTGGGAACGCGCGATCAGCGCGTTGGTGTTGGCGGGGTTGCCGACCACCAGGACGCGGACGTCGTCGGCGGCGTGGTCGTTGATGGCCCGGCCCTGCGGGCCGAAGATGCCGCCGTTGGCCTGGAGGAGGTCGCCGCGCTCCATGCCCTTGGTGCGGGGACGCGCGCCGACGAGCAGGCCGACGTTGGCGCCGTCGAACGCGCGGTTCGCGTCGTCGGTGATGTCGATGCCGGCCAGCAGCGGGAACGCGCAGTCGTCCAGCTCCATGGCGGTGCCCTCGGCGGCCTTCACGGCCTGGGGGATCTCCAGCAGGCTCAGCCGCACGGGGACGTCCGGGCCGAGCAGGTGCCCTGAGGCGATGCGGAACAGCAGCGCGTAGCCGATCTGGCCGGCGGCGCCGGTGACGGTGACCTTGACGGGACGACCCTGCGACATGACGTTCCTCTTCATGGGCTCTCGACTGTTATCCGAACAGCCGAAGGCTATCCGTTCGACGGCCCGCATCCATCACGCAGGTCCGGTGCCTGTGGACAACCCCTCGTCATCCACAGGAATCATCACCGTGATCACCTTGGCGCGTCCGTTGACGACCGGGCCCGCCGGTCCTAGGGTTCGGGCACCGCACCTCGGCAAGCTCCGGAGGTCACCCATGCCCATGGTAGAAACCGTGCGCGGACCGGTCGACGCGGACACCCTCGGCCGCACACTCATGCACGAGCACGTCTTCGTGCTGTCCCCTGAGCACGTCGACAACTACGGACGTGGCGCGTGGTGGGACGAGGAGGCCCGCGTCGCCGACGCCGTCGCGAAGCTGCGCGCGCTCGTCGCCAAGGGGGTCACCACCATCGCCGACCCCACGGTCTGGGGCCTCGGCCGGTACATCCCGCGCATCCAGCGGGTCGCCGCCGAGGTGCCGGGCCTGAACATCATCGTGGCGACCGGCCTCTACTGCTTCGACGAGGTGCCGCACCAGTACACCCACCGAGGCCCCGGCCTGTTGTTCGACATGCCGGACCCGATGATCGAGGACTTCACCCGCGACATCACCGACGGCATCGCCGACACCGGCGTGAAGGCCGCGTTCCTCAAGTGCGTCGTCGAGAGCAAAGGCATGACCGAGGGGGTCGAGCGGATCTGCCGTGCCGTGGCCCGCACGCACGTGCGCACCGGGGCCCCCATCACCGTGCACACCGACGCCTTCGCGTGTTCCGGCCTGCCGGCGCTCGACCTGTTCGCCAAGGAAGGCGTCGACCTCACCAAGGTCGTGGTGGGCCACGCGGGGGACTCCAACGACCTGGACTACCTGATGCGCATGGCCGACACCGGCGCCACCCTCGGCATGGACCGCTTCGGCCTGGACCTGTACAACCCCACCGCCGACCGCGTGGCCACCGTCGCGGCCCTGCACCACCGCGGCTACACCGACCGCATGGTCCTCAGCCACGACACGGCGTGCTTCATGGACTACTTCGGCCCCTCCTGGGACGACCTCCCGCTGGTCGCCCCCAACTGGCGCTTCGACCACATACTCGACGACGTCCTACCGGCCCTGAGAGCCGAAGGCGTCCCCGACGCCGCGATCCACCAGATGATGGTCGTCAACCCACGCCGATACTTCTCCTGACCCGGCCGTGCGCCACACCCGGCCGTGCGCCACACCCGGCCGTGCGCCACACCCGGCCGTGCGCCACACCCGGCCGTGCGCCACACCCGGCCGTGCGCCACACCCGGCCGTGCGCCACACCCGGCCGTGCGCCACACCCGGCCGTGCGCCACACCCGGCCTGGGTGCGGCGCACGGCCGGCCTCGGCTGAGGCCCTTGTCGCGGCCGGCCGGGGTGCGGCGCACCGGCACGTCAGCGCGGGCCCTTGTCCAGGCCGGCCTTGCGCAGGGCCTCGGCCAGAGCGCCGCTCGGCGGCGGGTCCTGCCTGGCGGGACGGCCACCGCCGCCGCGCCGCTGCGGCCCGCCGGAGCGGCGGTCGCCGCGGCGCTGGCCGTCGTCGGCACGGCCGGCGCGGGGGCCGCCGCCTGCGGGCTTGGTGTCGTCGTCCAGGCGCAGGGTGAGGGAGATGCGCTTGCGGGGGATGTCGACGTCGAGGACCTTCACGCGGACGATGTCACCGGGCTTGACGACCTCGCGCGGGTCCTTCACGAAACGGTCGGACATCGCCGAGACGTGCACCAGGCCGTCCTGGTGGACGCCGACGTCCACGAACGCGCCGAACGCCGCGACGTTGGTGACGACCCCCTCAAGGAGCATGCCGGGCTCCAGGTCGGAGATCTTGTCGACGCCTTCCTTGAACGTGGCGGCGCGGAACGCCGGACGGGGGTCGCGGCCGGGCTTCTCCAGTTCCTTGAGGATGTCGGTGACGGTCGGCAGGCCGAAGGTGTCGTCGGCGAAGTCCGACGGCCTGAGCGAACGCAGCACCGCGCCGTTGCCGATCAGCTCACGAAGCTGACCTCCGGTGCCGGCCAGGATGCGGTGGACCACCGGGTAGGACTCCGGGTGCACGCTGGAGGCGTCCAGCGGGTCGTCGCCGCCGGGGATGCGCAGGAACCCCGCGCACTGCTCGAACGCCTTCGGCCCGAGCCGCGGCACGTCCTTGAGCGCGCGCCGCGTGCGGAACGGGCCGTTGGCGTCGCGGTGGAGCACGATGTTCTCGGCGAGGCCGGAGCCGATGCCGGAGACCCGGGTCAGCAGCGGGGCCGAGGCGGTGTTGACGTCCACGCCGACGGCGTTCACGCAGTCCTCGACGACGGCGTCGAGCGAACGGGACAGCTTGGTCTCGGCCACGTCGTGCTGGTACTGGCCGACGCCGATGGACTTGGGGTCGATCTTGACAAGCTCGGCCAGCGGGTCCTGCAGGCGCCTCGCGATGGAGACCGCGCCGCGCAGCGACACGTCGAGCTCAGGCAGCTCCTGCGCGGCGTACGGCGACGCCGAGTAGACCGACGCGCCGGCCTCCGACACCACGATCTTGGTGAGGGACAGATCGGGGTGGCGCTTGATGAGGTCGGCCGCGAGCTTGTCGGTCTCGCGGGACGCGGTGCCGTTGCCGATGGCGATCAGCTCCACGCCGTGCTCGCGCGCCAGCCGGGCCAGGACCTCGACGGACTCGTCCCAGCGCCGCCGCGGCTCGTGCGGGTAGATCGTGGCGGTGGCGACGACCTTGCCGGTGGCGTCGACCACGGCGACCTTCACGCCGGTGCGCAGCCCCGGGTCCAGGCCCATGGTCGCGCGCGTGCCGGCCGGAGCGGCGAGCAGCAGGTCGCGCAGGTTGGCGGCGAAGACCCGCACCGCTTCGTCCTCGGCGGCCTGCCACAGCCGCATGCGCAGGTCGATGCCGAGGTGCACGAGCACGCGGGTGCGCCAGGCCCACCGCACGGTGTCGAGCAGCCACCGGTCCGCCGGCCTGCCGCGGTCGGCGACGCCGAACCGCTGCGCGATGCGCGTCTCGTACCCCGTGGGGCCCTCGACGGGCTCCTGCTCGGGCTCCAGCGTGACGGTGAGCGTCTCTTCCTTCTCGCCGCGGAACAGCGCGAGCACGCGGTGGGACGGCAGCTTGGTGAACGGCTCGGCGAAGTCGAAGTAGTCGGAGAACTTGGCCCCCGACTCCTCCTTGCCGTCACGGACCTTGGACACCACCCGGCCGCGCGTCCACATGCGCTCGCGCAGCTCGCCGATGAGGTCGGCGTCCTCGGCGAACCGCTCGATCAGGATGGCCCGCGCGCCTTCGAGCGCCGCGGCGGCGTCGGCCACTCCCTTTTCTGCGTCCACGAACATGGCGGCGGCGGCCATCGGGTCGCGCGAGGGGTCCGCCAGCAGGCCGTCGGCCAGCGGCTCAAGGCCCGCCTCCCGCGCGATCATGGCCTTGGTGCGGCGCTTCGGCTTGTACGGCAGGTAGATGTCCTCAAGGCGCGCCTTGGAGTCGGCCGCCATGATCTGCGCTTCCAGCGCGTCGTCGAGCTTGCCCTGCGAACGGATCGACTCCAGGATCGCGGCGCGCCGGTCCTCCAGCTCACGCAGGTAGCGCAACCGCTCCTCGAGCGCACGCAACTGCGTGTCGTCGAGCATCTCGGTCGCCTCCTTGCGGTAGCGAGCGATGAACGGCACGGTGGCGCCGCCGTCGAGGAGCTCGACGGCGGCCCGCACCTGCCGCTCACGCACGCCGAGCTCGCCGGCGATCTGCTGGTGGATGGAGGTCGTCACGATTGCTGGCCCGCCTTCATATCGAGGACGTCGAAGGTCCGGGGAAGATTCTGCATGCTCGCGGGCCCGCTTGTCGCGCCGGACGCCTAGCCTGTGGACGACCGCGGCCCTGACCTCGCCGCCGGAGACGATCGGCGTCCGGCGGGATAGGCTGCGGTACGCGGGGAAGTGGAGGATGTAGTGAAGGTTCTGCTGGCACTCATCGGGATCATCGTGATCCTGAGCTGCGTCCTCATCCTGGTCCGCACGTGGATACCGGCACGCCGCGCCGCACCGGCCCCCACGAACGACCCCAAGGAGATCCTCAGGCGGCGCTACGCGGCCGGTGAGATCGACGAGGACGAGTATCTGCGCCGGATGTCGGGTCTGTCCCAGGACTGGTAGGCGTCCGCCACCCTGTTCTCGCGTGACCGTCACGGTCACCCGCTGCTCGTCCACCGTCCGGCGCGCGTCCACGAGGCCCTTCGGACGCGTGAATCGGACACACGAACGGGGAGCCGGGACGAGCCCCGGCTCCCCGCGCCTGCCATGGCGTCAGCCGAGGCCGTTCTTCATGGCCGTGATCAGCTCGCCGCCGGTGGTGTCGCCGGACAGTTCCCAGAAGAACGCGCCGCCGAGGCCCTGGTCACGGCTGTAGCTCATCTTGCCGCCGATGGTGCTCGGCGTGTCGTAGCTCCACCACTGGTTGCCGCAGTACGCGTACGCGGTCCCCGCGACGGTGCCGGTGGCGGGGCAACGGGTCTTGAGCACCTTGTAGTCCTCGATCCCCGCCTCGTACGTGCCAGGCGCCGCACCGGTCGCCGAGCCACCCGGCGTGCTCTGCGTGACGCCGGTCCAGCCGCGTCCGTAGAACCCGATGCCGAGCAGCAGCTTGCTCGCCGGCACACCCTTGCTCTTGAGCTTCTGGATCGCCGCGTCGGAGTTGAACCCGGCCTGCGGGATGCCGGTGTAGGACGTCAGCGGCGAGTGCGGGGCCGTCGGGCCCTGCGGGGCGAAGGCGCCGAAGTAGTCGTAGGTCATGACGTTGTACCAATTGACGTACTGCGCGGCGCCGCCGTAGTCGGCCGCGTCGATCTTGCCGCCGTTGGAGCCGTCGGCGGTGATGGCCGCGGTGACCAGGTAGTTCTGGCCGAACCGTGTGCGCAGCGCCGACATCAGGTTGCGGAACGCCGCCGAGCCGCTGCTGTCACAGCTGAGACCGCAGGCGTTCGGGTACTCCCAGTCGATGTCGATGCCGTCGAACACGTCGGCCCAGCGCGGGTCCTCCACGAGGTTGTAGCAGGAGTTGGCGAACGCCGTGGGGTTGGCCGCCGCCTGCGCGAAGCCGCCGGACCAGGTCCAGCCGCCGAACGACCACAGGACCTTGATCCCCGGGTACTTGGCCTTGAGCTTGCGCAGCTGGTTGAAGCTGCCGCGCAGCGCTCCGGCGTCCCAGGTGTCGGCCACGCCGTCCACGCTCTCGGCCGCGCTGTAGGCGCGGTCGTAGTCGGCGTAGGAGTCGCCGATGACGCACTGTCCGTTGGTCACGTTGCCGAAGGCGTAGTTGATGTAGCCGAGCTTGGCCGCCGAGCCGCTGGTGTCGATGTTCTTGACGTGGTAGGCGCGCTGGTACACCCCCCACTGGACGAAGTAGCCGAGCAGCTTGTTGCCGCCGCCACCCCCGCCGTTCTGCGTGGTCGCGCTGATCTGGTTGCTCGCGGCCGACAGGTTCCCGGCCGCGTCGCGGGCCCGCACGGTGTAGGTGTAGGTGGTGGAGGCGCTCAGGCCGCTGTCGGTGTACGTCGTGCCGGTGACGGTGGTGACGAGCGTGCCGCCTCGGTAGACGTTGTAGCCGGTGACGCCGACGTTGTCGGTGGAGGCGTTCCAGGCCAGTGACACGCTGGAGGACGTGGTCGCCGTGGAGCGCAGGCTTCCCGGCGTGCTCGGCGCCGTGGTGTCGCCGCCGCCGGTGCTCTGCGTGGTCGCGCTGATCTGGTTGCTCGCGGCCGACAGGTTCCCGGCCGCGTCGCGGGCCCGCACGGTGTAGGTGTAGGTGGTGGAGGCGCTCAGGCCGCTGTCGGTGTAGGTGGTGCC
This sequence comes from Sphaerisporangium rubeum, assembly GCF_014207705.1. NCBI lineage: Bacteria > Bacillati > Actinomycetota > Actinomycetes > Streptosporangiales > Streptosporangiaceae > Sphaerisporangium > Sphaerisporangium rubeum. The sequence continues at coordinate 5,715,298 of NZ_JACHIU010000001.1, read as the reverse complement.
GGTGACGGTGGTGACGAGGGTGGAGCCTCGGTAGACGTTGTAGCCGGTGACGCCGACGTTGTCGGTTGAGGCGTTCCAGGCCAGTGACACACTGGAGGACGTGGTCGCCGTGGAGCGCAGGTTCCCCGGCGTGCTCGGCGCCGTGGTGTCGCCGCCGCCGCTGCCGCCGGTCACCGCGACGGCCGACACGGTGGCGTAGTTGGCGCCGCCGTTCATGTTGAACTGCAGGTTGAGCTGGCCGTCGCTCACCGTCACCGAGAACGTGCGGTCGCAGGCGGTCAGCGCGCCGCAGGAGGCGAAGATGTCGAACGCCGTGAGCACCGTCGTGCCCTCGGCCCGCACGTCGAAGCGCCGCTGGCCCGCGGCGTTGGCCCAGTCCTCGACCATCTTCAGCGTCACCTGGTAGGTGCCGTTGGCCACGTCGAACTTGTAGCCGGTCCACCCGTTGAAGGTGTTGTAGTTCTGGTACAGCGCGTCGTCGGTCGTGCCGGCGATGGCGCCGCCGGTGGACCCGGTGCCGTACGAGGTGTCGTAGCCCCAGTTCCCGCTGCTGTAGGCCTTGTCGGCCACCCACGAGTTCCCTGATCCGTCGGTGAACGCGGGCCCGCCCGCGTTGGCGCGTACCGGCACGGTGACCGCGCCGAGCGCGCCTGGCGCCATCGCCACCACCGCGCCGAGCGGCATCAGCAACGTCGCCGCCGCCGCGAGGAACCTCGCGAGGAATCTTCTCTTCATGTGCTGCTCCACGTCCGTCTGGCTGGGTTGAGATGGGGGGTCGTTCAGGACGTCGTGTACGGGACGTGGTCCCGCGTCAGAGACTTAATTTTTAAGAAGCTTTCCTTTTAATTAACGCGAACGTACATCTGTCCGGATCGCCAGTCAATGTCCGGCCGCACGCCTCGTTCCGGTACGGCCCGGCTGGATCTACGATCGGAACCCATGAGCCGGACGCACCAGGACCACTGCACCGAACTCGAAGCCGAACTCCACCGCTTCGCCGCCGTCGCGGCCTCGGCCGACCCGGCGGCGCAGGTGCCGACGTGCCCCGGCTGGACGGTCGCCAAGCTGCTCAAACACGTCGGCATCGCACACCGGTGGGCCGAGCACATGGTGCGCAACCGGTCGGCGGAACCGGTGCCGCCGCGTCAGGTCCCCGCCGGCGTCCCCGGCGACCCCGCGGACTACCCCCGGTGGATCGCCGACGGCGGCGCGGCCCTGGTGGACACCCTGCGCACGGCGCCGCTCGACGCGCCGATCTGGTCGTGGGGAGGTGGACACGGCGCGGCCTTCTGGTCCCGGCGCATGCTGTTCGAGACGGCCGTGCACCGCGCCGACGCCGAGTTCGCGCTCGGCGCGGAACCCCGGGTCGAGGCCGCCGTCGCGGCCGACGGGGTGGACGAGTTCCTCGGCAACCTCGCCGCGGCCGGCCGGTCCTTCACGGCGCTCGCCGACCTGGACGACACCGGCACGCTGCACTTCCACGCCACCGACACGGACGGCGGCGAATGGATGGTCACGGCCGAGCCCGGCGGCATGAGCTGGACCCACGGCCACGGCAAAGGCGACGTCGCCGTGCGCGGCACGGCGAGCGACCTGCTGCTCCTGCTGTACGGCCGCGTGCGGCCCGGCGACCCTCGCTACCAGGTGTTCGGCGACACCGGCCTGCTCGGCCGCTGGCTGAGCAAGACGTCCTTCTGAGCGCGCCTCACCGGGCCACGCGGGCCAGCAGCAGCGCCACGTCGTCGTACTGAACGGGAAGCGCGTCGATGACGGCGGCGCAGGTCGCGTCCAGCGTGGGACCCGGTGACCGCAGGTGGTCGCGCAGCGTGGCGATGCCGGTGTCGATGTCCTGCTCGCGGCTCTCGACCAGCCCGTCGGTGTACAGCGCCAGCGTGGCGCCGGCCGGGACGGTGACGTGGGTCGTCTCGAACACCAGGGAGTGCTCGGGGTCGCCGACACCGAGCGCGAGACCGGCCGGCAGGTCGAGCACGGTCGCGGTGCCGTCGGGGTGGACCAGGATCGGCGGCGGGTGACCCGCGCGCGACAGCGCGCACGTGCGGGCCGGCAGGTCGATGACCGCGTACAGGCAGGTCGCGCACTGGATGGCGTCCAGGTCGCCGGCCATGAGGTCGAGCCGGCGCAGCACCTCGTCCGGCGGCAGGTCGAACCCCGCCAGCGTGCGGACCGACGCGCGCAACTGCGTCATGGCCCCGGCCGCGACCGCGCCGTGGCCCATTGCGTCCCCCACCACGAGCGCCACCCGGGTGTCCGACAGCGAGATCACGTCGTACCAGTCGCCGCCGACCGTCATCGCGCTCACCGGCAGGTAGCGGTGCGCGACCTCAAGGCCCGGCGGCACGTGGAACGACTGCGGCGCGAGGTTCTGCTGCAGGGCCCGCGCGGTGCGCCGCTCACGGCTGTACAGGCGCGCGTTGTCCAGGCACACCGCGACCCGGCCCGCGACGTCCTCGGCGAGCTTGATGTCGTCGCCGGCGAACCGCGGACGGCCGGGGCCCCGGATGAACGACAGGAAACCGAGCACCATGCCGCGCGCCGTCAGCGGCACGGCGAGGAACGTGGTCTCGTCCAGCAGCCCGGGCCTCGCGCCGCCGAGGACACCGGCGATGCGGCCGGCCTCGGCGGGGTCGAGCTCCTCCACGGTGTAGACGACCGGCCGGCCGGTCGCCATGCAGCGGTGCGCCGGGTGCCGCGCGTAGTAGCGGACGATCTCGCCGGAGGGGAAGGCCGTCGGCCAGCCGGTGACCTGGAGCTCGCGCGGGGTGAGACGCAGCGCGAGCCGCCGCAGCGCCAGGGAGCCGTCGGCGTGGTCGGGGTAGGTCTCGTCCCGCAGCAGGCCCTCGGCGACGTACAGCCCCGCCGAGTCGGCGAACCGGGGCACCGCGACGCTCACGGCGTCCTCGGCGACGCGCAGCGGGTCGAGCGTGGCGCCGGCCCTGGTGCTCAGCTCGTGGAGCAGCGCGAGACGCTCGGCGCCTGGCCCCGCCGTCTCACGGGCCTGCGCCGTGGCGGCCGCGGTGACCAGCACCGCACCCCACGGCCCCGGCCGGTGCAGCGGCTCCCACGTGAAGGCGATCTCACGCGCTCGGCCGTCCCCGGACTCCACCTGCAGCAGGTCGCTGCCAGGCGTGCCGCCGACAGCGTCCGCCACGGCGCGCAGCACGGTCTCGGCGCGCGCGCCTGGCAGCAGCTCGGCGAGATGGCGGCCGACGGCCCGCTCGGGAGGCCGTGCGAACAGCCACGCCGCGGCCCCACCCCACTGCGTGACCCGGCCCTCCTCGTCGAGGAGGACGGCGGCGACCCCACTCAGATGCGGGGCCCATGGCCGCGGACGGCGCAGACCACCCGTCCGCGGCTCCGATCCCGTCGCGTGCGCCACCGGACCCCCTGCGTCATCGACGAACGACATGTCGGCCCGTGCGGCCGGGGGATCGGGACCGACCGCCGACGCGATCTCGGCGTGCCGCCTCCGGCCGTGGCTACCGTGGGTGAATTATCGCCTACTCATCGGCCCGATTCCCGGAAATCGCCTGATGCGCCGCCGGCGGGAACCCGCGGGGTGGAAGATCTGCGTCGCGGAGGTGCACGGTACGGCCGAAGTGGTGCTCGCGCACCTCTCGGTGGAGTCCGGTGCCGCACGGCGCGGCCCGGATCACTCCCCGGCGTGCTCGCCGGGGCCGGCGCGGTGCACCGGGCCGTGCGGGTCGGCGCAGTGGCCCTCGTCGCGGCCGATGGTGAGCAGCTCCGGTGTGGCGTGGTCCACCTGGAGGGTGGTGTGACCGATGCCGTACTCGTCGTGGAACATGCGCTCGGCCCGCACGCGCACGGCGTGGCAGTCGGCGCCGGGTGCGACGAGGACGTGCGCCGACAGCGCCGCGTACCCGGAGGTGACCTCCCAGATGTGCAGGTCGTGCACCTCGACGACCTGGTCGAGCGCCGCCGTGCGCCTGCCGATCTCGGCGGGGTTCATGCCGGCGGGTGCGGCCTCCATGAAGACCCGGCCCGAGTCGCGCACCAGGCCCCACCCCGCCTTGAGCATGAGCCCCGCCACCACGAGCGCGGCCAGCGCGTCGGCGCGGTTCCACCCGGTCACCCAGATGACCGCACCCGCGGCGGTGGTGGCGAGGAACGCGTACAGGTCGTTGAGCACGTGCTGGAACGCGCCTTCGACGTTGAGGCTGGACCGGTCGGCGCGGCTCAGCAGCCAGGTGGCCCCGATGTTGACCACGATCCCCGCGAGGCCGGTGACCACCACGTAGACGGCCTGCACCTGCGGCGGGGAGATTAGGCGGCTGATCCCCTCGTAGACGAAGAACACGCTGAGCAGCAGCAGGGTGATGCCGTTGATCTGCGCGGACACGATCTCGGCCCGCTTGAGCCCGTAGGTGAACCCGCCTTGCGGCGGACGCTGCGCGATGCGCATCGCGATCAGCGCGAACGCGATGGCGACGGCGTCGGTCAGCATGTGGCCCGCGTCGGAGATCAGCGCCAGCGACCGCGCGACGACGCCGACGACCACCTCGGCCGCCATGAACCCGACGATCAGCGCCAGCGCGCCGAGCAGGTACCGCCGGTCGGCCCCCGCCGAGACCCCGTGTCCGTGACCCGCACCGCCGTGTCCGTGACCCGCGCCGCGACCGGCTCTCGGGCCGCCTCTGAACGGGTTCCACGACCGGCGGCCGTGGTCCACGCCGGTCTCACCCATCGGACCGGTCCTCCTCGGCGTGGCGCGCGTGCGTGATGGCCAGGTCGAACAGCATGCGGACGTGGCCGTCGGCGAGGCTGTAGTAGGCCATGCGGCCGGACCTGCGGACCTTCACGACGCGGCGCATGCGCAGCAGCCGCAGCGCGTGCGAGGCCCCCGACATGCTCTGCCCTGTGGCGGCGGCGAGATCACAGACGCACATCTCGCCGCCTTCGAGGAGCGCGGCCATCATGCGCAGCCGGCCCGGGTCGGCGAGAAGGCCGAACACCTGCGCGAGGTCCTGCACCGTCTCCTCGGCCGGCAGGCTGCGCCGCACCGCCGAGACCCGCTCGGCGTCCACGACCGGCGCCGGACAGGTGGCGGGGTCCAGCGCCACAACAGTTGAACGACTCTTCATATGTCGAAGTGTAAGAACTCGTCGGCCTGCTGTCGAGTCACGGAAACGCATGTCCCCGGGCCCTGGACGCACGCGGTCCCCGGGCCCCTCGGACACGCACGGTCTCGTGGACGTGCACGGTCCCCGTGGGCCTCACAACGGGGTGAAGGAACCGGTGTCGGGCCGGTAGTTGGAGACCTCCCCGGTGTCGACCTGGTAGAACCAGCCGTGCAGGCGCAGACGGCCCGAGGCGAGGCGTCTGGCGACGCGCGGGTAGCGGCGCAGCTTGTCGAGTTGCGCGACCAGGTGGCTGCGGCCGGGGTCCTCGTCGCCGCAGCCGGGCCACTCGCGCCAGCGGTGGGTCTGCAGCAGCCACCAGCGGGTGGTCGGCGCCGAGCGCAGCGTCCAGGAGCGTACGCGGCCCTGCACGGCGCCGCAGCGGGTGTGGCCGCAGACGATGACATCCTCGACGCCGAGGATGTTGACGGCGTACTCGATGGTGGCCGCCTCGGCGGTGAGGCGGCCGATGCGGTACGGCGGGATGACGTTGCCGGCGGTGCGCAGCTCCACCAGCTCACCGGGCCTGGCCCCGGTGATCAGCGAGGGGATGACGTGCGCGTCGGAGCAGGTGATGAACATGGCCTGAGGGGAGACCCCCTCCCCGGGGACGGCCGTCCGCTCCCGGTCGCCGCTGAGTCTTTGGTGGAACGTGCGGGCATGGTCGATCAACGACTGCATGACGGAGGACTCCTTCGTGCTGAGGACGAAAAGGAAGGCAGGACCCGATGTGGCGCCTGCTCCTCAGCAGCGGAAGACCGAAAGCAGCGACTCCGAGCGGCGGCCGGGGGACCCCGTGGCCCCGGTGGACCCGGTGGACCTGATGGCGGCGCGGCCGGCTGAACCCGGCTCGCCGGCCGACGCACGGCCGCAAGACCGCCGGCAGTGGTCGCGGCACTGCTGCGACGGCGGCCGTACGCAGCCCGCCTCGCCGGTCTGCTCACCCTGCTCGGGGCAGCCGTCGTGGTCGGACGCCGGCCCCGAGCCGTCCCCAGGCGCCGCGTCCGCCGGCACCGGCAGCGCGGCGCCGAGTGAGGTGTGCGCTCCGAGACCATGCAGGAGCAGCAGGACGACGGCGGCCGACACCAGGACGCGAAGCACCACCCGCCAGTCGCACCAGCGCTCCGCCAACACACCACCCCGCTACCCGCAGCATGCAGATGACTACATATAGTAGTCGAAGCGGTGTGGCTCGTACATCGGTGTCTCGGTAAAACCGCTGGTCACCCTATGCGGTAGAGAGATCCGTCATGACCGGCGGCCCCGCAGGGGAAGGTCATCGGGTGCCATCGGCCCGGCACCGGCGGGTCATCCGGTGCCGGAGCCGGACGACGACGTCCCGTTCTCCTCCGGCCGCACCCCGGCAAGCCGGAGGACGACGAGTTCATCACCCTCCGCCTGTCACACCGTCTCGGGGCCGACCCCCGCGTCCTGCGCCGACGAACCTCGCGTGGCCGTGACCCTGGTCCACTCGACCAGGGCCTCGGCCGCGTTGCCGCCGGGGGTCCCGGTCACCCAGTGGGTGATCTGCGGGCTCTCCCTGCTGTTCTGCACGGTCCAGGTGGCGCCGGTGTCGGTCCCGTCGCGCCGCAGGCGGGCCACGCCGGCGCTGTCCACCCGCACGTGCCAGGTGGACGGCGCGCCGGCGGTGGGGGAGGAGTAGACCTTCTCCCAGGTGGACGAACCCTTCTTGATGGTCCACACCCCGGATTTCTGCACCGTCAGCATGAGCCGCATGTAGCCGTTGGCGACCTTGGTGCCGAGGCTGACGCCGTCGCCGTCGGCGGGGTTCAGCGCGCTGTCGTCCAGCACGGAGCCGCGGAACTCCAGGGTGAAGTCGCAGCCCTCGGCGACGTCCAGCCCGAGTGACGCGCGCGCGGCGGTGCGGCCGATGCTGCGCAGCCGCAACCGGCCGTCCTCGACCTCGGCGGCGCCGCCGGAGCGGTCGAGCGTCCAGTCGCCGAAGGTGTCCCAGGTGCTGCTCGCGACGTTGTCGGCCACCTCGAACCGCTCCACGACGGCCGCGGCGGGGGCCGCGCCGGTGCCGGAGCTCCACACCGCCACCTGCGGGGTGTCAGGTGACGACGCGACGGTCCACCGCGCGGCGGTCTCGGCGCCGTCGAGGTACAGGGCCGCGGCGCCGTCGCCGCCGACCGACACCTGCCACACATGGACGGCCGTGTCACCCGGCCGGGTGTGCACCCGGGTCCAGCCGGCGGTGCCCTGCACGAACGAGTACACGCCGTCCTGCTGGAACGCCAGCATCAGCCGGCGGGCCCCGGTGGCGACCTTGACGGCGAGCGTGGCGCCGGCGCCGGTGGCGGGGTCCAGCCGCGAGTACGCGGTGACCCGCGCGCGCACGGTGAGCAGGAAACCGCCGGAGGGGCCGTAGGGGTGCGTCACCCCCGAGAAGCCCGCCGCGCCTCCGACGGCGGCCGGTCCGGCGTTCGCCAGGCGCAGGCTTCCCGCCGCGCCGGCCGCCGCGGTGCCGCCGCCGGGGGTCACCGTCCAGCCGCGCAGGTCGCCGAAGCCGGGGCCGACACCGGTGAAGGCGTCGGAGACGTCCAGCCGCGCGACCTTGATGTTGATCTGGTTGTGCTCCCAGGTGACATGGAAACGGCCGGGTTCGTACTCGTCGGCGCTGGCGTAGACGTCCCAACCGCGCGCGTTGCCTTTGGTGAGGCGCGTGCCGTCGGCGAACAGCCGGCCGGGGCCCCACGGAGCGCCGGGACGCTTGAGCTTGTAGCACAGCACCTCCCGGTACTGGTCGGGCTTGGCCGGCGCGGACCCGGTGAACGGCCCGGCGAGCGTGTTGTAGATCGTGAGGTAGCGGCCCTCGGCGTCCTTGGCGAAGAACGGCTTGACGTAGTAGTTCGGCAGTTCCCTGTCGAGGGTCATCGGGGCCCAGGTGAGGCCGCCGTCGGTGCTGGTGGTGACCGCGGCGTGGACGGGGTTGGCCCGGTAGTAGGCGTCCTTCTGCTCCGCCGAGGAACCGCCGGTGAGGTCGAGCGTGCGGGCCACCATGAGCAGCGTGCCGGGGTCGTCCTGCGAGACGACGAGTTGCGGCTCCTCGGCCCGCACGCCGGGAGGGTTGGCGGCGAGCGCTCCGGAGGTCCACCGGGACAGGCCGGCCGAGCGCAGCACACCGCACCGGGTCACGCCGCCGGCGTCGCGCCAGTAGGGCAGCAACCACAGGCCGTCGTGCCACAGGGGCTTGCCGGCGAGCACCACCCCGGCACGGTTGGCGGGGACGTCCACGCTGACGGGGAAGTCCGACCATGTGCGTCCCGCGTCCACGCTCCGCTTGGCGGTCAGCGTGACGGGGAAGCCGTTGACCTGGCCGCTCGCGTCACGGTCCTCGGCGACGGTGATCCGGCCGAGCAGCGCGTACAGCGTGCCGCCGTCGTTCAGGAAGATCACGTAGTGGTAGCGGTGCGTGGCGGTGGCCGCGGCCAGTGTGCCGGTGCGCCACGTCCTGCCGCCGTCGGCGGACCGCGCGAACAGGATGGACCCCTGGTCACCCGGCGAGGGGTCGCGGGAGTCGGCCACCCCGGCGCGCCAGGCCACCACGAGCGTGCGCGGGTCCAGCGCCACGATGTCCGGCACGCGGTTGCCTTCGTGCGGCAGCTCACCGGCCGGGGTGCGCTCGGTCTTGCCGTAGGCGATCACGGGTTCGCTCACCGCGGGGCCGACGGCGTCCACGTCGGGCCAGGAACGCGCGCCGGCGCGGTCCGGAGTCGGGCTCATGCCGCCAAGCGAACCCGACCGCGGTGCGGGACCGCAGGCACTCCACCGTCACTTCATCGGGAATTCACGCGCCACTCACCGTGTCCCCGTGGACACCGCCGTGAACACCGCCGTGAACACCGCCGTGGACCCAGGTGGACGCAGGTGGACGCAGGTGGACGCAGGTGGACCTAGGTGGACACCGCCTCCGGACGTGGATCGGGCGGCACCCGGCTCCGGTCGATGCCGGAGCCGGGTGCCGCCCGGGAGTCACTCACGACCCCGTCGGCTCACCGATGGTGAGCGTCAGGGGCTGGTGCAGGTGAGGGTCGGCGTGCCGGCGGTGCCCTGCGCCACGTACCCGAAGGTCGTGGTGGCGCCGGCGCCGAGGCTGCCGTTGTGCGGAGCGTTCTTCACCGTGATGGCGGTGCCGCTCAGGGTGTAGTTGCCGTTCCAGAGGCTGTTGATCGTCGTGCCGGAGTTGAGGTTCCAGCGCGCGGTCCAGCCGCTGATGGAGCTGTTGCCGGTGTTGCGGACGGTGACCTCACCCTGGTAGCCGTTACCCCACGAGCTGATGGTCTTGTAGGTGGCCGAGCAGCCGCCGGGGCCGCTGGTCGGGGTGACGGTCGGCGTCGCGGTCGGCGTCGCGGTCGGGGTGGCCGTGGGGGTGACGGTCGGGGTCACGGTCGGCGTCGGGTTGGGGCCGGTGCCGCGGATGCCGGTGACCTCGCCGTTGCCGCCGTCGAAGACGACGTCGGAGCAGTTGTAGAAGGTCTCGTTGCTGTCGGAGCGCTGCCACACCGAGTAGATGATGTGACGGCCGCTCTTACCGCTCGGCAGACGCGCGTTCCAGTAGTAGTAGCCGTCCACGGTGCCGACGTTGCCGACGCTCGGCGGGTCGGTCGCGGCGTAGAACGGCGTGGACTCGAGGTCGCTCCAGGCCAGCGAGCGGGTCGGGCTCCAGGAGTCCTTGGTGATGTAGGTGCGGAACGTGCCGGGGTGCGCGGCCCACTTGTTGTACCGGAACTGGATGTTGGCCCCGGAGGTCAGGTGGGTCACCGGCCAGTCGTTGCGGGCCAGGTCGTAACCGCTGAAGTCGTACACGACCGCGCCGCCGCTGCACAGCTTGCCGTCGGGGATGAAGCCGCTCATGCGGCCGGCGCCGTCGGAACGCAGCACGGCGAACCAGTTGTAGATCGAGTTGGTGCCGCTCTGGGCCACGGCGGCCTGACAGGCGGGGTTGGTGGGGTTGGCCGCGCCGTTGGAGCCGACGCTGTCCAGCCAGCACAGGTAGGTGCGGCTGCCCGGGATCATCATCGCGCCGTGGGCCGACGCCGAACTCGGCAGGAGTACGACCATCAGCATGGCCGCGATCAGGGCGGCCCCGCCGGTGAGTGAGAACTTCCGTCTCTGTCTCATCAAGTACCTTTCGAGGGGTTACGTCTGGAGGTCCTCGGCGGCCCTCCAAGGGCACGTCCATCGCGGCAGCACGTCAGGCACGCGTGAAGCGAGCTTGAACGACAAGCACGTGTGGGGGTCGCCGGGGACCCATGAAGTAACCGGTCGCCGCCGTGGGGCGAACAGCCGCCGACTGCCGACCAGCGAATGCGAAAGCGCTCACGCGGGAAAAACTGTAAGTCGCCGCTCACCCCGGAGGAAACCGTGCGGTGCGGGGGCTAAATGGACGAACGTCGTGGGAGCGATCCCACTGCAGGTAGAAGCCATGATCGGCGGTTTTGTACCGATTCATCGGATGAAACGGCAATGAAATTTTCGCGAAACGGTCACTGGACGTCGCCGCGGCGACGAGTCAAGGGCCGAGTCAGGGACGGACGACCAGGGCCGGGTGCCGTGGATCGTCCATCCGGACCACCAGATCGGCCGTGTCCGCCGGCGCGACCTCCTCTTCGTACCGCGCGAAGGCCGGCAGCGTCCACCGCTCGCCGGCCGGGGTGCGGCGGGCCAGGGCCCCCGGCGACATCCACAGGTGGGCCGTCACCTCGAACGGCAGCCAGTGGCCGAGCAGCAGCGTGCCGGACAGCAGCAGCACCGCGCCGGGAGGCAGCGTGACGTACGGCGCACGGGTGGCGCGGTCGGCGGCGGCGTCCCACAGCGACGGCAGGACCTTCCCCGTGCCGCCGGGGTCGAGCGGGCCGAGCACCTCACGGAGCAGGCCGCCGTGGTCCAGATGGTCGGAGAAGTAGGCGTCGGGGTCGGTGCGGCCGTGCTCGAACCGCAGTGAGGCCGGACGCAGGAAGTCGGCGGCCGAGACCCTGAGCACCTCACGGCCCCGCAGCCGCAGCGGCCCCACCAGCGCGTCGGCCAGCTCGTCCGGCCCGGTGGCGGGTGCGCCGTCGATCGCGGCCCGCACCCACGAACCGCCGCCGGCACCGGCGATGCGGTCGGCGAGGAGGTCCACCAGGGCAGAGGGGGAGACCGGGCGAACGTTCACCCGACCATCTTGACCCGCCGCGCGGGCCGCCGCGAAAACGGGGGCCGCCGTCGGGGCCCGCCGGGGAGAGGCGCAGTCTGGAAGGAGTCCGACCAGGCAGAACGGCGAATGTGCCGCCGGGGAGACGTGGGGCCTTCGAAGATGTGCGGAATCTGTGGCTGGGTGGATTTCTCCGGAGATCTACAGGAATCGCGGGACGTGCTGGCGGCGATGACCGCCACCATGGCCTGCCGGGGACCCGACGACGAGGGGATGTGGATCTCCCCGCACGGCGCGGTGGGACACCGGCGACTGGCGATCATCGACATCGAAGGCGGCCGCCAGCCGATGACCGCCGAGGAGGACGGCGCCACGACCGCCGTGCTCACCTACAGCGGCGAGGTCTACAACTACCGTGAGCTGCGCGAGGAACTCGCCGCTCGCGGTCACGCGTTCCGCACGCGCAGCGACACCGAGGTGGTGCTGCGCGCCTACCTCGAATGGGGCTCCGACCTCGGGTCCCGGCTCAACGGCATGTACGCCTTCGGCATCTGGGACACCGTGAGCGAGGAACTGCTGCTGGTGCGCGACCGCATGGGGATCAAGCCCCTCTACTACTACCCGACCCCCTGCGGCGTGCTGTTCGGCTCCGAGCCCAAGGCCATCCTCGCCAACCCGGCCGCCGAGGCCGTCGTGGACGCCGAGGGGCTGCGCGAGCTCATGGGGTTCGTCAAGACGCCGGAGTGCGCGGTCTACCGCGGCATGTACGAGGTGCGGCCCGGCGGTGTGGTGCGCGTCGGCAGGGACGGGATCGCGCGGGACCGGTACTGGCGGCTGGAGGCGCGTGAGCATCCCGACGACCTGGACACCACCGTACGCACCGTGCGTGAGCTGCTGGACGACATCGTGCGGCGCCAGCTCATCTCCGACGTGCCGCTGTGCTCCCTGCTGTCCGGCGGCCTGGACTCCAGCTCCGTGACCGCGCTCGCGGCGCACGCGCTGCGCGAGGAGGGGAACGGCGGCGCGCTGCGGTCGTTCTCGGTGGACTTCGCCGGGTACACCGAGCACTTCAGCCCCGACGACATGCGTGACACCCCCGACGCGCCGTTCGTGCACGACCTGGCCGCCTACCTCGCGCCGCTCGGCGTCGAGCACCACGACATCGTGCTCGACTCGGCCGACCTGATGAGCCCCGCGGTGCGGGCGGCGGTGCTGCGGGCCAGGGACCTGCCGATCGGCATCGGCGACCTGGACACCTCGCTCTACCTGCTGTTCCAGGCGATACGGCGCCAGTCGACGGTCGCGCTGTCCGGCGAGTCGGCCGACGAGGTGTTCGGCGGGTACCGCTGGTTCCACGACCCTGAGTCCGTCGGCGCGGACACCTTCCCGTGGCTGGCGGGGGCCGCGGCGCCGCGCTTCACCGCGCTCGAGGAGGTGCTGCGCGACGACGTACGCGCCGAGCTGGACCTGCCGGCGTACCGGGCCCGCTGCTACCGGCAGGCCCTCGACGAGGTGCCGCGCATCCCCGGCGAGACCGGCCTCGAGGCGCGGATGCGGGAGATCAGCCACCTGCATCTGACCCGGTTCGTGCAGGTCCTGCTGGATCGCAAGGACCGGATGAGCATGGCCGGCGGCCTGGAGGTCCGCGTGCCGTTCTGCGATCACCGCCTGGTCGAGTACGTCTTCAACGCACCCTGGGCCATGAAGACCTTCGACGGCAGGGAGAAGAGCCTGCTGCGGGCCGCCGCGCGCGACGTGCTCCCCGCCGCGATCCTCGACCGCCGCAAGAGCCCCTACCCGGCCATCCAGGACCCCGGCTACGAGAAGGCCCTGCGCGAGGAAGCCGCCGGCCTGGTGGACCGGGGCCATGTCCCCGGCGGGGTGATCGACCTCGCCAAGGTGCGCGCGCTGCTCAACCGTCCGCAGGACCCCTCGGTCACCGACGACGTGCGGCCCGCGCTGGAGGGGTTCCTCCAGTTCGCCATGTGGGCCGGCCGCGACGGGGTCCGGGTCGCCGTCTGACCGCGCCGCCGGCGGAGGACCCGGGAGAGATCGGGGTGCTTGGTAGTGTTCTTCCTGACGCCGGGGGGACGCGCGCGCCCTCGCCGCGTCAGGCACGCAGGGCCGCGTAGCGAAGGCGGGTGACGACGCTCAGCATGACCACGCCATCACCTCAGTCATCCCCCGCTCGGGGCACACGGGTGCGCGGCACCCGGCAGGCCGAGGCGCTCGTGTCCGTCCTCGGCAACCTCACCGGTTTCCACAGCGCGCAGGACATCCACGCCGAGCTGCGCCGCAGGGGCGAGCGTGTCGGCCTCACCACGGTGTACCGCCACCTGCAGGTCCTCAGCCAGGGGGACACGGTGGACGCGATACGCGACGAGAACGGCGAGACGCTGTACCGCCGCTGCAACACCGGCGGCCACCACCACCACGTCACGTGCCGCGCCTGTGGCCGCAGCGTCGAGGTCGAGGGCACCGCCGTGGAGCGCTGGGCCGAGCGGGTCGCGGCCGAGGCGGGGTTCGTGGACGTCGACCACACCGTCGAGATCTTCGGCCGCTGTCCCGACTGCGCCTAGACCCGCCGTCCACAGGTGGGACTCGCCACCCCGGCGGGTCCGGGACAATAGGCAGGGTCAGCTTTCCGAGGAAGGAACCGATCGTGGCTATGAGTGCTGAGGCCGACTGGGTCTCACGATTCGCGGACGAGGTCATCGCCGAGGCGGAGCGTCGCGCGCCTGGCAAAACGATCGTCTGCGCGTCGGGGCTCAGCCCGTCGGGTCCCGTGCATCTCGGCAACCTCCGCGAGGTCATGACGCCGCACCTGGTGGCCGACGAGATCAGGCGCCGGGGTCACGACGTCGTCCACATCGTGTCGTGGGACGACTACGACCGGTTCCGCAAGGTCCCCGCCGGCGTCGACTCCTCGTGGTCGGAGCACATCGGCAAGCCGCTGACGTCGGTGCCGGCCCCGCCGGGGAGCGAGTACCCCAACTGGGCCGAGCACTTCAAGGCGCCGATGATCGCCGCGATGCGTGAGATGGGCATCGAGGTGCGCGGCATCAGCCAGACCGAGCAGTACACCTCAGGCGTCTACCGCGAGCAGATCCTGCTGGCCATGCGCGAGCGGGCCCGCATCGACGAGATCCTTGCGCGCTACCGCACCAAGGACAAGCCGGCCCCTGAGAAGCTCGCCAAGCCCGCCAAGCAGGGCCCGATGGACGAGGCGGACGCCGCGGCGGCGGCCGAGGCCGCCGAGGGCTCGGGGGCCGCGAGCGAGGACGACGGCACCGCCGCGGCGGGGTACTTCCCGTACAAGCCGTACTGCTCGGTCTGCGAGCGCGACCTGACCACGGTCACCGGGTACGACGACGCGACCACCGCGCTGTCCTACACCTGTCCCTGCGGTCATTCGGAGACCGTGCTGCTGTCGGAGCACAATCGCGGCAAGCTGGTGTGGAAGGTCGACTGGCCGATGCGCTGGGCCTACGAGGGTGTGGTGTTCGAGCCGTCCGGCGTCGACCACCACTCGTCGGGGTCCTCCTGGGTGGTCGGCGGCCAGATCGTGCGCGAGATCTTCGGCGGCGAGCAGCCGATCGGCCCCATGTACGCGTTCGTCGGCATCAGCGGCATGGCCAAGATGAGCAGTTCCAAGGGGGCCGTGCCGACCGCCGCCGACGCGCTGCAGATCATGGAGGCGCCGCTGCTGCGCTGGCTGTACGCGCGCCGCAGGCCCAACCAGTCGTTCAAGGTCGCCTTCGACCAGGAGATCCAGCGCATGTACGACGAGTGGGACACCCTCGGCCGCAAGGTCGCCGAGGGTGTGGCCCAGCCGGCGGACGTCGCGGCGCACACCCGTGCGTCCTCCACCGCCGCCGGCCCGCTGCCGGTCACCCCGCGTCCCCTGCCGTACCGCACGCTGGCCTCCATCGTGGACGTCACCACCGGCGACCCGGCGCAGACCCTGCGCATCCTGCGCGAGCTCGACCCGGCCGACCCGATCACGTCCCTCGACGAGGCCCGGCCCCGGCTGGACCGCGCGGCGCACTGGATCACCACCCAGGTCCCGGCCGAGCAGCGCACCCGCGTGCGCGACGAGCCGCACGCCGAGCTGCTCGCCTCGCTCGGCGAGCGCGACCGCGAGTCGCTGCGCCTGCTGCTCGACGGCCTGGACGACCACTGGTCCCTTGAGGGCCTGACCACGCTGGTGTACGGCGTGCCGAAGGTCCAGGCGGGCCTCAGCCCCGACGCCAAGCCGACCCCCGAGCTCAAGGTGGCGCAGCGTGAGTTCTTCGCACTGCTGTACACCCTGCTCGTCGGCCGCGACACCGGCCCCCGCCTTCCCACGCTGCTCCTCGCGGCCGGCGCGTCCCGCGTCCGCGGGCTTCTCGGGGGCTGAGCCCGCCGCTGCCGTGACCTGACACGGCGTGTTCCCCTCCACGAAGGACCCCGGCCACCGCCGGGGTCCTTCGCCGTGTCTTGGGGTCCTCGCAGGTGCGTTTGTGCAGGTGAACAGGGGTAGGTAAAAAAGCTTCATGCTAGGATGGCATAGAGAAAAGATTTGACCGGTCCACCCTGGCGCCCGTATGGTCTCGGCAATCGGGGACCTGGAGCACACTTTGAAGCGACGACTCGCAGCGGTCGCGGCCTTCGCCGCGCTCGCCACGGCCACCGCGGCATGTGGCGCCACGGAAAACGGCGCCGCCGGTCCTGGCGGCATCTACACCACCATCGACGGATCGAAGCAGATCGACGCGACCGCGCCGATCAATCCGTTCAACCCGCAGGGCAGCACCTTCGCGGGCTACGACGCCATGTCGCTGGCCTGGCCGAAGAACAGCCTGCTCGACGCCGACCAGTTCTACCCCGGCATCGCCGAGAGCTGGACGGTCACGCCGGGCCAGGGGGAGGTGGTCATCCACCTGCAGCCGGACGCACGCTGGTCGGACGGCAAGCCGGTGACCAGCGAGGACGTCCGGGTGTCCGTCGGGCTCGCCTACACCCAAGGCGGCAGCGCGTACACCGTGAACGCCGGGGCCGCCGGCGCGGCGGCCGACATCACCGTCGTGGACGGCAAGACCATCAAGGTCACGCAAGGGTCCAACCGCAGCAACGCGTTCCTGCGCAACGTGCTGTCCACCATCGTCGTCCCGGCCCACGTGTTCGGCCACCTGCTGCCGTCCGATTTCTGGCAGACGCTCACGGCCGCCAGAGGCACCGGCCCCGCCGCCGAGCAGGCCAAGGCCGCCATCACCGGCCTCGGCCAGCGCGTCATCGCGTTCGCGCCGGCCAAGGACGTCTCCGCCGGGCCGTTCGTGCTGGAACGCGTCAACCCCGGTGCCGCGCTGCTCACCAAGAACCCCTACTTCTACGACGCGGACCGCATCGCGCCGAGCAAGGTGAAGGTCCTCAACTACACCGGCAACGAGCAGATCTGGAACTACCTCGTCTCCGGCAAGCTCGACAGCGCGCCGTTCACCGCCGTGCCGGCCGCCGTGATGCACCGCATCGAGCGCACCCCCGGCAACGAGGTGCGCAAGGGCTATTCCCCGGTGGCGGCGGCGCTGGCGTTCAACCAGTCGCACAAGCCGTACGACAACCTGCACGTACGCCGCGCGCTCGCCTACCTCATCGACCGCGGCCAGGTCACCAAGGTCGCGTCCCCGGAGGCCGGCACACCCGCCGTCACCACCTCCGGCATCCACGCCAGCGCCGCCAAGGCGTGGCTCGGCGACGGCCTCGCCACGCTCGACCCCTACAAGGTCGACCCCGCCGCGGCCGACCGCGAGCTGAAGGCCGCCGGCATGGTCAAGCAGGGGGGGTTCTGGGCCATGCCGGACGGCTCGCCGTGGACGGTGCGCATCAACGTGCCGGCGTCGTTCTCCGACTGGGTGGCCGCCGCCAAGTCGGTCGCCAGCCAGCTCGGCGACCACGGCGTGCGCGCCTCGGTGGTCACCTCGGCCGACTACATCCTGTACCTCGACGAGCTCGCCGCCGGCAAGTACGACGTCGGCTTCTGGCTGATGGGCCTCGGCCCGTCGCCGTACAACATCTTCCAGCGGCTCTACGGCTCGGCCAACGGCTGGCAGCTGCTCGCCGGCCGCCTCACGCACGTGCCGGCCGGCACGCAGGGAAACTGGATGGGGGGACCGGAGACGGCCGGCGGGGTGAACCCCGGCGAGCTGACCAACCGGCTCAACCTCGCCACCCCCGAGGAGCAGAAGCGCATCGTCGGCGACCTGGCGAAGTTCACCAACGAGCAGCTTCCGGTGATCCAGATCTACGACTACGTCAACACGCAGTTCGTCAACACCACCCGCTACACCGGCTGGCCGCCGCCGGGCAGTGAGGCGCTCCGCCTGCCTGCCGGCGTGTGGATGCAGCTCGGCATGATCAAGAAGAAGTAGCGCATGAAGACACCTCCGCCCCGGGGCCGGCTCCGGGCGAACGCCGTCACGCGACGCGTCATGGGCCACCTGGCCCGCGCGCTCGCCATGATCTGGGTCGTCACCACGATCAGCTTCGTGATCATCCGCAGCATCCCCGGCGACCCCGTGCGCGGCCAGTACGAGAAACTGATCGAGCGCGGCATGTCACCGGACGCGGCCGAGCGGGCCACCGCCGCGTTGTACGGCTTCCTGCCGAAAGGCACGTTGTGGGAGCAGTACACGCAGTACCTCGGCGCGCTGCTGCGCGGCGACTTCGGCCAGTCGCTCAGCACACCGGGTACCGAGGTCACCACGCTCATCGGGGCCGCCGCCAAGTGGACGATCCTGCCGGTGCTCGGCGGCACGCTGCTCAGCTTCCTGCTCGGCGTGACGTTCGGCGTCTACGCCGGCATCAAGCGGTCCGGCAAGCTCGGCGACCTGCTGTCCATCTCGGGTTCCCTGCTGCACGGCGTGCCGCAGTACGTCATCGGCCTGCTCATGCTGGCGATCTTCACCACGTTGTGGCCGATCCTGCCGGCCGGCGGGCCGGTGGACGTCGAGTTCGTCCCCGGGTTCAACGGGCCGTACCTGGCCTCGCTGGTGCAGCACGCCACGCTGCCGGTGCTGACGTACGCGCTCGCCAGCTACGGCGGCTGGGTCCTCGCCATGAAGTCCAGCGTGGCGACCGTGCTCGGCGACGACTTCATCCTCGCGGCGGAGCTGCGCGGCCTGTCGCGCGGCGTGCTGTTCCGGTACGTGGCGCGCAACGCGATCCTGCCGCTGTTCACCATCCTCGCGTTGTCGCTCGGCATGCTGTTCGGCGGCGCGATCTTCATCGAGCGCATCTTCAACTACCCGGGCCTCGGGCTGCTGCTCGTCAACAGCATCGGCGCGCGCGACTACGCGCTCATGGGAGGCACGTTCCTGATCACCACCGTGGCGATCATCGTGGCGAACATCGCGGCCGACCTGCTGTACGCCGTGATCGACCCCAGGGTGAGGACGGCGGCGTGAGCCCCCGTGGAAAGGAGGCGCCGTGACGGCGATCCTGGAGAACACCGCACCGGTGCGGGTGTCCACCCGGCGCGACTTCTGGCGCGGCGTGCGCCGCGTGCTGCGCCGCAAGCCGAGCCGCATCGCCGGCGTGGTGATCCTCGCGCTGTTCGCGCTCATGGCGATCTTCGGGCCGATGGTCTACCCGTCGCCGCTGCCGAGGGACGACGACGCGCTGTACGCCGCGCCGAGCCTCGCGCACCCCTTCGGCACCGACTTCGAAGGCACCGACGTGCTGGCCCTGGTCGTCACCGGCGCCAGGTACGTCATCCTGACCGGTGTCGCGACCGCGGTCATCGCCGTCGCGCTCGGCACCGCGCTCGGCCTGGTCGCCGGCTTCCACCGGGGCCGCTGGGACTCGGTGCTGATGCGCCTCACCGACCTGCAGCTCACCATCCCCGGGCTGCCGCTGCTGCTGGTGCTCACCACGATCTGGAAGTTCGACAGCCCCCTGGAGATGGGCCTCGTGCTCGGCCTGCTCGGCTGGGGAGGCGTGGCGCGCGCCGTGCGGTCCCAGACCCTGTCGCTGCGCGAACGCGGCTTCATCGAGGCCGCGCGGGGCCTCGGCCTGTCCACCCGGCACATCGTCATCCGCGAACTCCTGCCAGGCATGGCGCCGTACATCGCCATGAACGTGCTCATCGCGGTCACCGGCGCCATCTACGCACAGGTCGGACTGTTCTTCCTCGGTGTGCTGCCGTTCGACTCCAACAACTGGGGTGTGATGCTCAACCTCGCCGTGTTCGGCGGCGGCGCGCTCACCAGCACGGCCGCGCTGCCGTACCTGCTGGCCCCGCTGCTCGCCATCCTGCTGCTCACGCTCGGCATCGTGCTGATCGTGGACGCCATGGACGAGATCTTCAATCCCCGGCTACGTGAGGACTGACGCGATGACCACCACCAGCCGCGTCCCCGTCACCCTCGTGACCCGCGCCGCTCCCGGCGTCGAGGTACGCGACCTGACCGTCGTCTACAAGACGCCGCTCGGCGAGCTTCCCGCGCTGCGCGGCGTCAGCATGATCGTCGAACCCGGCACCATCACCGGCATCGTCGGCGAGTCCGGTTCCGGCAAGTCCACCCTGGCGTTGTCGCTGCTGAACGCCGTGCAGCCCCCCGGCAGGATCGCCGGCGGCAGCGTCGAGATCGACGGCCTCGGCGACGTGCTCACCCTCGGCGGCGAGGAACTGCGCCAGGCACGCGGCCGGCACCTCGGGTACGTCTTCCAGGCCGCGCAGAACTCCCTGAACCCGCTCAAGACGGTCGGCAAGCAGTTGCTCGACCTCGGCCGCTCGCACGGCGTGCGGGACGGCCGGGCCCTGGTGCGCGACGCCATGAGCCTGCTGGAACGCATGGGCCTCGACGGAGCGCGCGTCCTGGACTCCCACCAGCACCAGCTCTCCGGCGGCATGCGGCAGCGCGTCGGCATCATGCTGGCGCTGGTGCTCAACGCGCACCTGGTGATCCTCGACGAGCCGACCACCGCGCTCGACATGATCACGCAGGCGACGATCCTGCGCATCGTGCGCGAGGTGCACCAGGAGCGCGGCCTCACCACCTTGATGGTGACCCACGACATCGGTGTGGCCGCCGAGGTCACCGACCGCCTCGCCGTGATGTACGGCGGCCGGCTCGTCGAGCACGGCCCCACCCGCGAGGTGCTCGGCGCACCCCGCCACCCCTACACACAGGGCCTCATCCAGGCCATCCCGCGCCTGTCGGGGGACATCACGCAGGCCCGCGCGCTGCCGGGCCGGCCACCGACGCTCGGCACCCTGCCGTCCGCCGGCTGCGTGTTCCGCGAACGCTGTCCCCGGCGCATGGACGTCTGCGAGACCGACGACCCGCTCGCCGTGGCGCACGGCGACCGCAGCGTCGCCTGCCACGCCGTCGAACTCCCCACCCCCGGGGTCCGGGTGGAACGCGCCACCCCGGCCGCGCGGGTGCCGTCCGGAGCCGAGGAGGACCATACGTGATCAGCGGAACCGGTATCACCAAGACCTACCGCCGCAAGGGCGACCACACCGGGCCGCAGACCGTGCCGGCGCTGCGCGGCGTCGACTTCACGGTGCCGAAAGGCGGCGCGGTGTCGTTCATCGGCGAGTCCGGGTGCGGCAAGACCACACTCGGCCGTATCGTCGCCGGTCTGGAGACGTACGACTCCGGCGACATCGTCATCGGCGGCGTGCCGATGACCCCGCTGCGTCCACGCAAACGGGAACCGTACTTCCGCCGTATCCAGCTCATCCACCAGGACCCCTACTCGGCGCTCAACCCCAACCGCACCATCCAGCAGACCCTGCGCGCGCCGCTCACCCTGCGCGCACGGCAGACCGGCCGCTCCGGGTCGTGGGTCGACGAGCGGGCCGCCGAACTGCTGGCCCTGGTCGGCATCGACCCCGGGTACGTGCTGCCGCGCTACCCGCACCAGCTCTCCGGCGGCATGCGCCAGCGGGTCGTCATCGCGCGGGCCCTCACCGTGGACCCCGAGATGCTCGTCGCCGACGAGTCCGTCTCCATGATCGACGTCTCCATGCGCCTGAGCATCCTCGCTCTGCTGAAGGACCTGCGCGAACGCCTCGGCGTCAGCCTGCTGTTCATCACGCACGACATCGCCACCGCGCGCTACATCGGCGACGGCAGCGAGCTGTACGTCCTGTACCGCGGCCAGGTCGTGGAACAGGGCCCCACCGAGACCGTCATCACCGGCCCCATGCACCCCTACACCCAGGCCCTGCTGTCGGCGATCCCCGTCCTGCACGGCCTGGAACGTCCGGGTGCCGACCGCGTCGTCCCCACCGAGGCCCTCGACGAACGCCGTCCCGACACCGGCTGCCTGTTCGCGCGCCGGTGCCCCTTCAGCACGCAGCGCTGCTACGACGAACACCCCGAACTGGCCCACTGCCTCGACCCGGCCCACGAACACGCCTGCTTCCACCCGCACCGCCGCCAGGTCATCCCCCTGGAACTTCACGCCGGCACCCCCGTCCACCGGGGACCCGCCGACGGGGGATGCGGCGCGGCCGGAACGGCGACCGGCGACGCGACCGGCGCGGGGAGCGCCGGCCGTGTGAGGACCACCGCGTGACCGGTATCCGTCCCATGGCGACCGGCGAGCTCGACGCGGTCGCCGGGCTCGCCTGGTCGGCCCTGAGCCTGGACGCCGGCGAGGCCGGGGCCCTGGTCACCCACCTCGCCGCGCCACCGCCGGACCGGGACTGGGCCGCGCTCGTGACCCCGGACATGGACGGCGTGGCGTTCGTCTCGACCTCCGCCACGACCCCCGGCGCCGGCCACGTGGACCTGCTCGCCGTCCACCCCGCCGCACGCGGCCACGGCCTCGGCAAGGCCCTCGTCCACGCCGCCGAGGACTGGCTGCACGACCGCGACGTCCACGAGGTACGCCTCGCCGGCAACCCGCCGTGCTACGCCTGGCCCGGTGTCGACGTCCGCTACACCCCCGCCGTCTGCCTCGCCGAAAGCCTCGGCTACCAGCGGTACCGCACCGCGTGGAACATGACCGTGGACCTCACCGCGCTCCCCACCGCGCAGGAACCCGACCTGGCCCGCCTCGCCGAGGCCGGGGTGGAACTGCACTCCGCGCACGACCCCGGCGACCGCGCGTCGGTGGCCGGCTTCGTCCGCGACCACTGGAACGACTCCTGGGCCTGGGAGGTCGAACAGTCCACCGGCTGCCACTACGCCGTACGCGACGGCGAGATCCTCGGCTTCGCCGCCTGGGGCACCCGTCCCGGCTGGTTCGGCCCCATGGGGACCGCCGAACAGTCCCGCGGCCTCGGCGTGGGCCGCGTCCTGCTGCGCCGCTGCCTCAACGACCAGGCTGCCACCGGCCAGCGGGAGGCCCAGATCGCCTGGGTCGGCCCCATTCACTTCTACGCCAGGGCCATCGGCGCACGCGTCGAACGCGTCTTCTGGTCGTTCCGCCGTTCCCTGACCGACCCCGGCCTCCCGGAAACCGAGGAGTCATGACCCGACCCGCCACCGACGCCGTCCGCCACCACGCGACCGACCCGGGCCGCCGCGCGACCGAGCAGACCGACCCGGGCCGTCGCGCGACCGAGCAGACCGACCCGCGTTACAGAGCCATCGACCGCCTCCCCACCGAGGAGATCGCCGGCCTGATGAACGCCGCCGACGCCACCGTCCCGGCCGCCGTCGCGTCCCAGCTCCCGCAGATCTCCGCCGCCATCGACGAGATCACCACCCGCCTCCGCCAAGGCGGTCGCCTCCTGTACATCGGTGCGGGCACCTCCGGCCGCCTCGCCGTCCTCGACGCCTCCGAATGTCCCCCGACCTTCGGCACGTCCCCGGAAACCGTCCAAGGCGTCATCGCCGGCGGCCCCGAGGCACTGATCCGCTCCGTGGAAGGCGCCGAGGACGACGCGGAAGCCGGTAGGACCGCGATCGCCACTCACGCCGTCGGCCCCGGCGACGCGGTCGTCGGCATCTCCGCCGCAGGAAGGGCCCCGTACGTCGTGGCCGCCGTCACAGCGGCCCGTTCCCGAGGCGCCTACACCGTGGGCCTGTCGTGCAACGAGTCCACCCCGCTGTCCGCCGCCGCCGACCAGCCCATCGAAGTGATCACCGGCCCCGAGATCGTCACCGGCTCCACCCGCCTCAAGGCAGGCACGGCCCAGAAGCTCGTCCTCAACATGATCTCGACCATCACCATGATCAAATGCGGCCGCACCTTCGGCAACTACATGATCGAAGTCTCCGCCACCAACAACAAACTCGCCGACCGCGCCACCAGAATCGTCGCCGACATCACCGGCACCGACCCCCAGACCGCCAAGGAAGCCCTCGAAGCCGCCGACAACGAGGTCAAGACCGCCATCCTCATGATCGAGCACACCCTCCCTCCGCAAGCGGCCCGCCACCACCTGGCCGCCTCCGGCCACAACCTCACCACGGCCCTCACGACCCGCACCTGACCGCCGCCTCCGGTCCCAACCTCACGACCTCACTCGCGACCCGCACCCGACCGCCGACGGCACTACGCTGTCGTACCGTGCAGGAGACGCGCCTCGACACCGATCGCATCCTGGCGGCGTGCGAGGTGATCGACCCCGTCTTCCTCAACACCCCGCTGTACCGCTGCGAGGCGCTGGAGCCGCACCTCGGCTGCGCGGTGAGCCTCAAACTCGAAACGGCGAACCCGGTCCGCAGCTTCAAGGCCCGCGGCACCGAGCTCATCACGAGCCTGATCGCCGACGCCGGAGCGAGTGCCGTGGTGTGCGCCAGCGCGGGAAACCTCGGCCAAGCCCTCGCCTGGTCCGGCCGCAAGCGCGGCATCGTCGTCACCGTCGTGGCGTCCCGCTCCGCACCCGCCGTCAAGCTCGACCGCATCCGCGCGCTCGGCGCCAGACTGGAACTCGTCCCCGGCGACTTCGACCAAGCCCGAGAACGCGCCACGGCCTTGGCCGAGCACTACGGCTTCCGCCTGGTGGAAGACAGCCTGGACATCGAGACCTGCGAAGGCGCGGCGACCATCGGCCTGGAACTGGCCGACACCTCGCCTTCCTTCGACGCCGTCCTGATCGCACTAGGCGGCGGCGCACTGGCCACCGGCGTGGGCCACGTGCTGAAAGCCCTCGCACCCGGCGTCGAGGTGATCTGCGTACAGCCCCAAGGCGCACCCGCGATGACCCACTCCTGGCACAGCCGCCAGGTCGTCACCACCGACGCCACCGACACCATCGCCGACGGCGTAGCCGGCCGGAACCCCATCCCCGCCGTGCTCGACGACCTCCTCCTCGTGGCCGACGACGCCGTCCTCGTCCAAGAGGCGTCGATCACCACCGCCATGCGCCTCCTCCTCCACCACGCCGGCCTGGTCGTCGAACCCTCCGCCGCACTCGGCATCGCCGCGATCCTGGAGAACCCCACCCGCTTCGCCGGCCGCCACGTCGCCACCATCATCTGCGGCGGCAACGTCGACATCGACGCCTACCATCGCTGGGTCGGCGCGACCCCCGGCCGCCGCGACCGGTCACGGCCATGCTCATGATCACTCCTTACTTGTCGATGCGCTCGGCCGACGAGACGATGATTCGGTAGCCGGGACGGCTCTGGGTGACAGGGGCTGATCAGAGTGTTATGACCGACACGACGACAGTCGACCCGCAGGAGGACGAGCCGTCCATGGCCGCTACGACGCCTCTCGACGCGACCCCCATCAGTCACCCCTTCGACCGGGACGCCACCGGTGAGAACCGGCAGCCGATGTTCAAGAACCCCAGATACCACGAGATCAGGGAGGCCGGCACCGGAGTGATCGACATCGTCAGGGCGAACGGCACCGCGGCGAAGCTGGTGACGCGGTACGACGACGTCACGGCAGTCATGCGGGACCAGCGCACGTTCTCCCGGCACGCCGCACTGGACGTCGACGACGTCGATCTGGAAGGCACCTTGCTCGGCCTGGACGGAGTGGACCACGCCGCGGTCCGTGACGTCGTCAAAGCCGTTTTCACACCGAACGCCATCGCCCCGATGCGTCACCTGGTGGAGGAACGAGCGGCTGCGCTGCTGCGCGACATGACCGCCGGCGGTGACACGGCGGACCTGGTCACAGCGTTCGCGCTGCCGTTGTCGCTCGGTGTGATCGCCGACATGCTCGGCCTGCCTGAGGCCGACCGTTCCCGGTTCCGTGAATGGGTCGACCCGTTCCTCGCGACCAGCACCGCCACCAGGGAGACCACCGAGGCGGCGCAGAAGGAGCTCGCCGGGTACTTCGTGGCGCAGGTCATGCGGCGTCACAGCACCCCCGGCCCGGACCTGCTGTCGACGATCGCGGCCGCCGGCGGGTCCCTGCCGCCGGACCGTCTGATCAAACTGCCGATCGCGTTACTCGTCGGCGGCTGGGAATCGGTCGCCGCGTCCACCGCCACGTTCACCGAGGTACTGCTCACCCAGCCGTACGAAGGCCACGACACCGCGTACGCCTACCTGACCGAGCACCCCGGAGCCGTACCCGGAGCCGTCACCGAGCTGGAGCGAATGTTCTCCACGACGGCCGCCGACAACATGCCCCGCCGGGTCCTGCGCGAGGTCATCCTCCCGAGCGGTGCCGCTCTTCACCCCGGCGACGTGGTGATCACTTCCCATGACGCGGCCAACCACGACCCGAGGGTGTTCCCCGACCCGATGCGGATGGACTTCGGCCGCACCCCCAACCGCCACCTGTCGTTCGGCCACGGCGCACACCACTGCATCGGACGCCACCTCGGCCACATCGAGCTCACCGTCGCGGTCGGCCTGCTGACCGCCGAACTCCCCGGCCTGCGACTGGCCGTCCCCGCCGACCAGGTCCCCCGCAGATCCGGCCACCTCATCCCGGGCCCGGCCGAGCTCATGGTCACCTGGGCCTGACGCTGCCGTTCCCGACGTCGATGCCGAACTGCTGACGGACCTCGCCGTCGCTGTACGCGATGACATGGCGGGGATCGCATGTAGATGCCGACCAGACCCGTGACATGTCTCCAGGAATGGGTCCCGCGCTCGGCCGTGTCGCCGTGATACCGGCCGGTGACGTGGCGTGAGGCGTCGTGAAGGTCACTGTTTCGTTCCCCTGCGGCGGCGTATTGGCGAAGTCCCGGGCCGGACGGATCCTGGAGATCGTCGGGTTCGACATCGTCGTCGCCGGGCCTATGGCCGGCTGCGGCCGCACACCTCCGGATCGTCGTCCGGCGTTGGCCTGGAGACCCCCCGGCGGGCCGCTCCTCGGCCTTCTTCGAGGGGCCGGCCCCCACAGGCAGGGCAAAGGGCGCAACGAAAGGGAAACCGCACAATGGTCGAGATCGCGTCCACACCTCTGAAGGCCCCGGAAACCACCTCTCCCTACCCCAGAAGGCGCGCACTGATCGTCGCGCTCAGCGTGCTGGCGGGCTTCCTGCTCACCGTGGTCTGGTCGGCGACGTTCGTCGACTCCGTCATCGGCGACAGCGTCGCCAACTCCCTCCTCGGACACGACGCCAAGGAGGTGCCGATCGCCGGTGTCGCGGCCGGCCTCGCGTTCGCCCTGGCCACCGGCCTCGCCGGCAGCTTCACCGCCTGCAACGTCGCCGTCTTCGGCGCCGTGGCCCCGCTCATGGGCCAAGGCGGCAGCCTGGGTGGCCGCATCAAGGCGGTCCTGCTCCCGCTGCGCTGGCTCATCGCCGGCATGGTCGCGGTCTCCGCCGTGTACGGCGCGATCGTCGGCTTCGTCGGCACCAGCATGCCGCAGTTCGACACCGCGCCGACCGCCGCCGGCCTGTCCCCGCGCAGCATCCAGTCCATGGTCGTCTTCGGCGTCATCGGCCTGGTCTTCGTCTGGCTCGGCCTCGCCGCACTCGGCCTCGTCAAGGACCCGCTTGAGCGCGTCTCGCAACGCTTCCCCGGCGCTCGCATGCTGGTCATGGGCATCCTGATCGGCGGCTTCCTCATCGGCCGACCCTTCGGTCTCTTCCGCCAACTCTTCCGCGACGCCGCCGAAAGCGGCAACCCCCTGTACGGCGCCGGCGCCTTCGTCCTCCAGTCCCTCGGCAACATCGTGATCATGGTGGTGCTCGCCGTCATCATCGCGATCGTCGCCGGCGGCCCCATCGGCCGCTGGATCGCCGCCAAACCAAGCAGAGCCGCTCTGATCGTCGCCGTCTCCTTCATCGTCGTCGGCGTCTTCACCTTCATGTACTGGGACATCCGCCTCCTGGCCCGCCGCGAGATCATCCCCTGGTACCCCGTGGCCCCCTGGGCCTGAGCCGACCGTGTCCGCGAGCCCACCCCGGGCTCGCGGACACGGACACGCACGTTCGCTCGGTGCCGCCGCCACGCGAGTGTGGCGTGGTGGCGGCACGTGCTAGCGCAGACCGGAGAGCAGGAGGGAGAGTCCGTCGGTGAAGAGGTGTTCACCGGCTTCGGGAGCACCGAGGAGCCAGCCCGGCAGGGAGCCGCGGGTCGTGTGGGTGAGCTCGATGCTGACCATGCCGTGGATGGCGGTCCACAGCAGGTAGCCGGTGCGGCGCGGGTCGGGGGTGCGCAGGGTGCCGTGGGTGACGGCGTTCTCGATCTCGGTGACGAGGAACGGGAAGGTCATGCCGATGGCGCGCAGGCGCAGTTCGGGAGGTGGGTCGAAGTCGGGGATGGGTCGTTCGAACATCAGCGCGTACAGCGGGGGATTGCGCAGGGCGAAGCCGCGGTAGGCGAGGGCCAGAGCGGTGATGCGGCGGGCCGGGTCAGTGGCGGAGGTTCGCCGGACGGGGCCGGAGGCGGAAGGTCGCCGGACGGGGTCGGCGGCGGATGCGCGCCGGGCCGGGTCGGAGGCGGTGGTCGGCTCGGCCGGCGTGAGGTCGGCAGGTGTGGTCCCGTCGTCGCGGTGGTCGCCGGCGGCGTGGGTGAGTGCGGCACGCAGTTGCTCGAAGCCGTCGAGGTAGACGGCCTCCAGCATGCCGCCGCGGCCGCCGAAGTGGGTGTAGATCCCCATGGTCGAGGAACCGGCGGCCTCGGCGACACGGCGCACGGTGAGTTCGGCGGGACCGTGCTCGCGCAGGACGCGCTGACTCGCCTCGACGAGGCGGCGGCGCAGGTCGGCGACCGCTGCGGGAGTTTCTTTCGGAGTGCTTACGTCTCTTGCCGCCACCGGATCCACCGTAGTTGCATAACGAGCGATATAACGTACGTTATCCAGCCTTGGAGGCCCAGTGACCCCCCTGCCTCTCTACCGGTACGCCGGCGTCGCCGCCGTCACGTGCGCGGTACTGCTCGTCCTCAACGCCGCTCGCCGCGGCGGCCTGGTGCCGGAGAACGCCGTCACCCACGCGATCGCCCCGTTCGCCGCACTGATCGGCCTGCTCGCCTTCGTCGGCATCTACCTGTGGCAACGCAAGGAGACCGGCCTACTGGGCCTAATAGGCTTCGTGCTCAACGCCGCCGGCCTCGCCGGTGCCTTCGCGATCGAGTACATCATCCACTTCGTCTTCCCCTACCTCACGTCCGCGCAGGTCACCGCCATCATCACCGGACCGACCGCACGCGCCTTCCTGGTCACCGCGGCCTGCCTGATCGCAGGCGTCCTCCTGTTCGGCATCACCGGCCTACGCGCCGCCGTACTCCCCCGCCCCGCACTCACCCTCTACATCGCCGGCATGATCCCCGGCGCACTACGCAACCAGATACCCGAGCCCCTCTACCTGTCCGGCCTCGTCCTGGCCGCCGTCGGAGTCGCCTGGCTCGGCGTCACCCTGTGGCGCGCCTCAACCGTCCCCCGCGCGATCGCAACATCCCACTGAAACCACCCGAACGACTCGGCCGGGACGGCGGCGACCCTCCCGGCCGGTGCAGGTTCCCGCCATGGCGAGCGGACAGTGTCATCCCTAGGGCAGCGTGGTCCCAGAACTCCGCACCTTGTAGGAAGGCATCAAGTCGAGTCCAACGTTCGACTGGAACGGGCCGCTGACAGGCCAGCTCGCTTCCATTCCCAGATTGCGCAAGTTATCGTCAGCAATGTGGGAACGTCAGCACCCGACCTACTGCCCATCTTCCGATCCCGGTTCCAAGCCGATCTGCTGACCAGGGTCTATCTCTCCCCTGAACGCGAATTCTCGATCACCGAGCTGTCCGCACTGCTCGACCACCCGATCAGTACGACGCAGCGCGAGGTGGACCGGCTGGTGGTGGCCGGCCTCGTCACCGAACATCGGGTCGGTCGTACCAGGCTGATCCGCGCCAACACCGGCACGGCCGTCTACCGTCCACTGGCCCAACTGCTCGCCGCGTCGTTCGGCCCTCCGGCGATCATCGCCGACGAGTTCGCCGCCGTGAAGGACATCCACGCACTCAAGATCTTCGGCTCCTGGGCCGCTCGCTACCACGGCCACCCCGGCCCCCAGCCCGTCGACATCGACCTTCTTGTCATAGGCTCCCCCCTTCGCGGAGACGTCTACGACGCCGCCGAGCGCGCAGAGCACCGTCTGGGACTTTCCGTGAACGCTGTGATACGTACAGTCATGTCGTGGCAGTCTTCTGCTGACGGCCTGATCCAGCAGATCAAGGGATCCCCCGTCCTCGACGTAGCGACTCCCCCCGGCCCGGAGGCCCAAAGTGCGCTGGACTCTCGGTGAAGACACCATCCGACGTCTACTGACAGAGCGTGAACTTCAACGCGTCCAACTGGCTCGCGAGACAGCGAAGACCATGCTTGCGGCAGCGGAAAGTCACCTGGCGTCGGTGGGGAAGATCCGCGATGACGATCCCGAGGGTGCCTACACCCTGTGCTACGACGCCGCCAGGAAAGCCTGTGCCGCGTTGCTGCAAGCTCAAGGCCTGCGTGCCACCTCGGCGGGAGGTCATATCGCGCTCAAAGATGCCGTGGTCGCTCAATTCGCCTCCACTCCTGAGGGCCGTCCACTGCGTCGCCTGGACCAGATGCGCAGGCGCCGCAATGTGGTCGAGTACGGCTCTCAGCCAGGTGAGTCGGTCACCGCGGCCGAGCTCTGCGGTCAGGTGATGACGCGACTGGATCTGTTCTGATCAGGTCGTATCCCTCGCTTGGTTCCCCGAGGGCTTCCGGCGTGGAAGGGACGCCTTCAAGTCGAACCGGCTGTTCGACATCGAGTCCATGGGGTTCCGCCAGGTGGAGACCTGGACCGCGTTCCGAGCTCACTGACCGGACACCGCTAGAGGTGGACGCTCAGAAGTCGAACTCGCCTTTTTTGGCGCCGTCGATGAAGGCGTCCCAGACGCTTGCGGTCACTACGAAGGGGGTCTTCTCTGGGGCTTCGGTGTCCCGGAGCCCTACCCGGCCCTCGGACAGGGGAGCCACTTCGAGGCAGTCACCCTGGTTGGGGCCGCTCTTGGTGGCTTTGCGCCAGGTGGCGTTCTTCAGTTCGTCACTCAGGTCCATCGCTTCTCAGCCTCCCTGATCAACTCGATCGAGTGGGGCTGGGGCTGCGCCTCAGCCCGTACGGTGTCGTAGCTGCTCTGGATCACTTTGACGTCTTCTGGACGAGTTGAGACGTGTCCGTGAGTCGCGGATTCGATGTACACCGTATCTGGAGTGTCCGGCATCTGTGCGATGACAAATCCCCCTAGTAGTCCCGTCGTGATGCCAAGAGTGGTAGGAACAACCTGAATACCGATATGCGGGGATTCGATGGCATCCAGGAGTCGGCGGACCTGGTTACGCATGATGGTCCTTCCGCCGATCGGCCGATGGAGCACTCCCTCGTCTATCACGGCCCAGAGCATGGGTGGAGCTTCGCGAGCGAAAATCTGCTGGCGCTCCAGCCGTGCATTGACCGCTTTCTCCACTTGGGTAGTGGTTATTCCCGCTTCTCCGCGGATCACGGCCCGCGCGTAGTCCTCGGTTTGGAGCAGGCCGGGAATGACGAGTGGCTGCCAGGTGTGGAGGGTGTGCGCCTCCTCCTCGACTTCCAGCCAGGTTCGAAACCAACGAGGGCTGGCGTCTCGGGTCAGTTGGGTCCACAGGTGAAGAAGCTCTCCGTCGGCGCGCAACGCGTCGTCGCAGCGTTGGGCCAGGTTGCGGCTTGGGGTGCGCTCTCCGCGCTCGATGAAGGCCAGCAGGCTCCGGCTGAACTGGGTCATGTCCGCCAGTTGCTGTTGAGTCACTTGCGCGCGCATGCGGCGTTCGCGGAGTTCGTCACCAAAAATGGTGAGGGACTTGACGGATGGGTCATTGGATCGCCGTATGGACATTTCGACTCCGTCCGATGGGGGAGGGTTTCGGACACGGCAATGGCACAGATGCATGTACCAAAGTGTCTCGGCGGTGTGCCTGAGTTCTCGGTGCACAAGTTAGTCCGGTGGCGGCAGGCTGTGAAGCATGTTGAGGAGCGAACGTCCGGCGCTCCTCTATATGGGCTCGTGCCATAGAGATACGTCGAGAAATTCGCCGGACATGTCCGGATAAAGGGGTGCGAATTGCAGACCGAGAGTAGACCGTTGCCTATCCCCGGCATGTATGTGGCCTATCCGCCGGAAACAGCTTTGTCACTTGGCGGCAAGCCGGATCCATTGAGGCGCCGCAGAGGTGCGGTGGGGGGAGGGTGATGGCGTGAAGTGGGACTGGCCGGTCGGGGTGCGGCGGCGGGGGCGGCATCGGCCGGGGGTGGTGCCGGTACGGCGAGGTGTGCGGTGCTGGGACGTTGCGCAGAGGGCTCAGGCTCGGGGGTTGGGGCTGGTGGAGCCGGGGTGGGTTGTCTGGTACGGGGTGGGGTCCCGGCGGTTCTACGCGGTCGCGACGTGGCCGTCGCCGGGGTCGTCGCCGCTGTGCGCGGACAGCTCGGATGAACTTCGCGATCTGATGCGGGAGGCCGAGCTGGCTGCTTCGGGCCGGTCCGCGGCCGGGCCGGGGGGCTGGGGCCGGCCGGGAGGCGGTGGGACGGGCTTGTCGGCCGGGGTCGCCGAGGGCCGGACGGTGCGGCCGGGGGTTCTCGCGCTTTCCTCTGTCAGTCATACGACGCCTCATGGAGCACCGATGACCGGGACGCAAGAAGACGATCTTCGTACCGTCTGCTGGGATCTGCCTGACGATCTTTCGGTGGTCGGGAAGGCTCGCGCCATGGTGAGGGAGGTCGTCACCGGGTGGGGGCTGTCCGAGCTCGCCGACGACATTCTGCTTGTCGTGGGGGAGTTGCTCGCGAACGCGTTCACTCACGGCCGGTCGCCGGTGAGGCTGTCACTGTGGTTCACGGCTCGGGACTTTTGTGTCCGTGTCACCGACCACGGTGCGGAGTCGCCTCGCCGGCTTGAGCTCGACCCTGAGGCCGTGCACGGCAGGGGGCTGACCATTGTGCGAGCACTCACGCACGGGACCGGGGTCACGCCGCTTCCTGACGGTGGCGGCAAGACGGTCTGGTGCCGGTGGGATCTGCCGGTGCGGACGGCGGACGTCCCGGACGGTGGGTGAGACGGCCGGCCGGTGCGGGGGTGGCGCACCGGCCGGGGTCGCGGGACGTACTCAGGCGGTGGGGGTGCCGAACCAGCGGGGGAGGTGGGTGAGGAGGTCCTGCTGGTCGTCGCCGGTCCAGGCGACGTGGCCGTCGGGACGGAGGAGGACGGCGGGGGTGTCGAGTTCTTCGCTGGTGTCGGTGACGTGGTCGACGCGGTCCTGCCAGCCGGCGACCGAGAGGGTGCCTGTCTGGTCGAGGAGGAGGCCGCGGCCCTTGTGGGTCAGGTCGTAGAGGCGGGAGTGCTTCAGTTCCAGGTCGCGCAGGCGGCGGCCGAGGAGGGGGTGGCCTTCGCCGAAGTCGTAGCTGATGTTGATGGCGGTGATCTTCTCGATCAGGTGGCGGTTCACCTCGTCGAAGTCCAGCAGTTCCGACAGCAGGCGGCGCAGGGACTGCGCGGCGGGGGTGGTGGCGAGAAGGGCCATCTGGGCTCGGGTGTTGTCGAGGACGTCGGCGGCGACGGGGTGGCGTTCCGCGTGGTAGGTGTCCAGGAGGTCGTCCGGGGCCCAGCCGTTGATCTCGGCGGCCAGTTTCCAGCCGAGGTTGAAGGCGTCCTGGATGCCGAGGTTGAGGCCCTGGCCGCCGGTCGGGGGGTGGATGTGCGCGGCGTCGCCGGCGAGGAACACGCGGCCGGTCCGGTAGCGCTCGGCCTGGCGGGTGGCGTCGCCGAAGCGGGACAGCCAGCGGGGGGAGTGCGCGCCGAAGTCGGTGCCTCCGTACGCGCGGAGCTGCTGTCTGAACTCCTCCAGGGTCGGGGGGACGGCACGGTCCTCCGCCACGCTTTCCGCGGGGACGAGGACGCGGTACACGCCGTCGCCGAGCGGCATCGCGCCGAAACGGAACTGCGTCTTGCGGACCTCGGCCCCCACGGCGGCGATGGTTTCCAGCGGCGCGGTCAGTTCCATCTCGCCGAGCAGGGTGTCGGCTGTGCTGGGCTCGCCGGGGAACGGGACGCCGAGGAGTTTGCGCACGGTGCTGCGGCCACCGTCGCAGCCGACCAGGTAGCGGCAGCGCAGCCGCGTGCCGTCGGCGAGTTCGGCGGTCACGCCGTCGTCGTCCTGGGTGAGGCCGGTCAGTTCACTGCCGCGGCGGATCTCGGCGCCTGCCTCGACGGCGTGCTCGGTCAGCAGGCGCTCGGTGACGGGCTGCGGGATGCCGAGGATGTAGCCGTGCGCGGTGTCCAGGCCGCCGGGTGACGGCTTGGTGAGGCCGGCGAAGATGCTGCCGAGCGGATGCCGCTTGCCGACCGCGAGGAAGCGGTCCAGCAGGCCGCGCTGGTCCATCACCTCGATGCTGCGCACGTGCAGGCCGAGGGAACGGACGTACTTGGCCGGCTCCAGGTCCTTCTCCAGGACCAGCACGTGCACGCCGTGCAGCCGCAATTCGGCGGCCAGCATCAAGCCGGTCGGACCGCCTCCGGCAATGATCACGTCGAACATGAACCCCCCGTTCGCTTTGGTGGTGTCGTGGTTGAGACGCCGTGAGCACGCCTGCGTCGAGTGCGCCGATATGCGCAGGGCTCCGGCGTCTGCCGGGAGATTCTGCGGCATGACCGGGGTCTTGCCGCAAGGCCCCAGGTGCGCTATAGGTTGATAGTGGCGGGGAGTGGTGATGTTCCTCCCGATGCGCCACGACACGGTCGAGCGTCATCGGCCGACGTGTATTCACTGTTCGACACGCATTCACCGGCCGCCACGCAGCCACCGGACCAAGTCGATCACCAGACCGAGTCGATCACCGGCCGATCGTTAGGACGTGCCGATCACCAGCCGAGCCGATCACCGGCCGATCGCCGGCCGGGCCGATCGCTGGCCGTGCCGGTGCTGCCGGTCTCTAGTCAGGTCTCGTGTCGTGGACCACAAGGGCCAACTGCACCCGGTTGTCCAGGCCGGCCTTGGTGAGGATGCGGGATATGTACCCCTTCACGGTCCCCACGCTCATGTGCAGCTCACCGGCGATCACCGCGTTCGGCTTCCCCTGGCCGACCGCCAATGCCACCTCGCGTTCACGCTCACTCAGCCGCTCCAGCACCTGACGGGCCTCGGCACGTCGCCGGCTCTCCTCCTGCGGCACCAGGTGCGCGATCAGCTTGCGGGTGACGCTCGGCGAGAGAATCGGCTCCCCGGCCACGACTTTCCGTACGGCGTCCACGATGTCCTCCGGCGGGGTGTCCTTGAGCAGGAACCCGCTCGCGCCTGACCGCAGAGCACCGAACACCAGTTCGTCGGCGTCGAACGTGGTGAGCACCACCACCTCGGGGGCTCCTGATCTGGCCCGCAGCCGCCGGGTCGCCTCGATGCCGTCGACGCCGTTCATGCGGATGTCCATGAGCACCACGTCCGGCCGGTGCTCGGCCACGGCACTCTCCACGTCGGCGCCGTCGGCCACCGCGCCGACGATGCGCAGGCCGGCGGCGCCTTTGAGCATGAGCGTCAAACCGGCGCGTACGAGAGCGTCGTCGTCCACGATCAAGACCCGGATCGGCGCGCTCTCGTCGGCTGTCACCCGCGCCATGCTAGCCAGGCCCTCGACGCGGCCACGGCAGCCGAGCCACCAGCCGGAACCCGCCGTCCGGCGTCTCCCCGTACTCCGACCGTCCCCCGGCCAGCGACGCGCGCTCCGCCAGCCCGGCCAGCCCTGTCCCCGCTCCAGTCTCCGCCAGCCCGGCCGGCCCCGTCCCCGCTCCGGTCCCCGCGAGCCCAGTCGGCCTTTTCCCGGCTCCGGTTCCCGCGAATTCGGTCGGCCCTGTCCCGGCTCCGGTCCCCGCGAGTTCGGTCGGCTCAGTCCCCGCTCCGGTCCCCGCATGCGCCGGCAGTCCACTGTGCGGTGAATTGCGCACCTCGACGACCAGCTCGGCCCCCTCCGTGCCGGACACGAGGACCGTGACGGGTTGGCCCGGCGCGTGTTTGCGTGCGTTCGTGAGCCCTTCCTGCACGATCCGGTACGCGGCGCGGCCTGCCGTCTCCGGCACCTCGGACAGCCTTATCCCATGGTCGCGCAGCTCGACCCGCATGCCGGCCCGCCGTGACTCCGCCACGAGCGCCGTGAGGTCCACGCCACCGTCCGACGGCGGCCCGGTGTCGCGCAGCACCGAGACGACGGTCCGCAGTTCCTCCAGCGCCTGGCGAGCACTCGACCGGATCACCCCGGCCGCCTCCGCGACCTCGCCACGTGTCGCGTCCGCGTTGAACTCCAGTGCACCGGCGTGCACCACCAGCAGCGACAACCGATGAGCGAGCACGTCGTGCATCTCGCGCGCGATCCCGAGCCGTTCGGCGCGGCGGGCCTCCTCGGCACGCAGCCGCTGATCGGCCTCCGCTCGGCGGGCCCGCTCGGCGAGCGACAGCACCAGCTCTCTGCGGGTGCGCGCCAGCATCCCCCACACGGTCACCGCGACCCCGAACAGCACCCCGACCAGGGCCCACACCGGGTACGGCGCGAGCCCGGGGGGCCGCAACGCGAACCGCACCAGCGTCGCCGCCACCCCCGCGGCCCCCACCGCGACCGCGACGCGCGGCCGGCGGTACCGGGCCGCGATCAACGCGGCGATCCCCGCCGCCACCGACGCCGAGGCGGCCGGTACCGACAGCGCGATCACTCCGAGGCCCGCGGACACGGGCCATCTGCGGCACAGCCACACCCCCGCGCAGGCCGCCGCGCCACCCACGAGGTCCGCGACGACGTACCAGCCAGGGCCACCCGCCAGATCGCCGAGGACCACCGCGACCGCTCCGGCGAACGCCGGCACGAACCCGGCAAGGCCCACGACCCAACCACGCCGCGACCAGATCCAGCCGAGCCGAACGTCATCCGCGCTGGTCAGGTACACAACCGCCGATCGTAACCCGCCTCGCCACGCCGCGTGGCAACCGAAGTCACCGGTGCGCCACGACCGAAGTCGCCACCAGAGGTGTCCGAGGTTCCCCGCGGAACGAGACCATGGTGGCCACGTCCCGGCCGTCCGGCGGCAGCGGCCGGCGGCCCCTCGTCGGCACGCTGGCCGTATGAACGCATCCGACAGGCCCAAGGGAGGCCGGCGCGCCGCGTGGCTGCTCGCGGTGATCACCCCGGTCGTCGCCGAACTCACGCTGGGGAATCCGCCGCTCAGCCGGATCTGGCTGATGCTCCTGTGGATCCCGATCTACGGCGCCGGCACGGTGCTGATCCGGGAACTGGTACGGCGGCGGCGTGCCGGCTGGCCGTCGATCCTGCTGCTCGGACTGGCGTACGGCATCGTCGAGGAGGGGCTGGTACTGCAGGCGCTGAGCAGCCCCACCATGTACGGCGTGGCCGGCTGGGGACCGAGGGTCCTCGGCCTGAACAGCGCCTACGCCGAGCTCAACCTGGTCTACCACGCCGTGTTCAGTGTGGCGCTGCCGATCCTCCTGACCGACCTGGCGTTCCCGTTGCTACGCGACCGGCCGTACCTGAACCGGACGGGCCTGGTGGTGACCGCGGTGGTCTTCGTACTCGGCGGCCTGCTGCTCCGCGTCACCGTGGCGACCTCCATCGACCCCGGCTACCAGGCGCCGCTCGCGGTGATGGTTGGATGCGTGGCCGCCGTGGCACTGCTGACTGTGCTGGCCCTGCGCGTACTGCCACCCGCCGCCGCCGACATGCCGACCACGCCGAGGACCTCCAGCACCTCCACCTCAGGCACGTCCCTCGCCTCCGGCGCGTCCACCCTCAGCGCCTCCACCTCAGGAACGTCCACCGACTTGCGATCGACGCGGCCCGTGACGGTTCCGGGCCCTTGGGTGCCGGGGGTCGTCGGACTGGTGGCCGGATTCGGGTACCTGGCGCTGCTGTTCCCGTTCGGCGGGGCCGCTCAGCCTGCCTTCACCCATGGCGGCTGGGTGGCGGTGCCGATGCTCGGCGCGGCGATGGTCGCCGTACTGACCTGGTGGCCGGTAAGCCGGTGGACATCGGGCCGACAGTGGACGGACCGGCACAGTCTCTGGCTGGCCGGTGGCGCCTTGACGGGACACACCGCGTTCGGGGTGGTGGCGAACGCCGCGACCGTCGCCGACAAGCTTGAGCTGTCCGCTCTCGGGCTGGTCGTGATCGGCCTGCTGGCACTGCTCGGCCGCCGGCGGCCGGTCCCGGCCGGATAGGTCGGAAAAAGTCCGCCGCCGGATGTAGAGAACGTCACCACGACTCCGACCGACATGCGGAAGCCGAGAAGACCCAGGCACCGGACATGCGACGGCAGGAGCCGGACGCAGGCACCGGAACTGGGACAGCACACACAGGAGCCGAACATGCGCAAGATCATTTTCTGGGTGCACACGTCGATCGACGGCCACATCGACGGCCCGAAAGGCGAATTCGACTGGCCCGTCATGGGTGAGGAGTTGTCGGCGTACTCCGAGGCGCTGGCCGACCGTTGTGACACTTTCCTCTACGGCCGAGGTGTCTGGGAAGGCATGGCGGCCTTCTGGCCGGACGCCGAGTCCATGTCGGAACACCCGCACGTCCTGAAGTTCGCCCCCCGCTGGCGCCGCACCCCGAAGATCGTCTTCTCCAGGACGCTGAAGGAGACCGCCTGGGCCACCCGCGTCATCACCGACGACCTCGCCGGCCAGGTCACCGACCTCAAACGCCGGCACGGCAAGGACCTGCTCCTCACCGGCGGCTCCAGCCTCGCCGCGTCACTCACCGAACACGGCCTGATCGACGAGTACCACATCGCCGTCCACCCGGTCGTCCTCGGCGGCGGCCGACCCCTGTTCGTCCCGCGTGACGAACGGCTGGGACTGCGCCTGACCGCGTCACGCACCTGTGACTCGCAGGTCGTGATCATGAGATACGAACACCTTTAGCGGAGCACGCGGCTCATGCCGATATGCCGTAAGGAGCTCAGCGTGACAGCCCTTCTAGTGAAGGCGCCATCGAAAGACTCACAGATCCTTCGGTGCCGTGCCGGCCACCTGTGCGGCGCCGTGGTGGATCTCTCCATGTGGGAGGTGGTCAGGGCTCGGGGGGCAGCAAAGTCATATTAGCTACCTGATATACATTAAAAGCCATCGCGTCGGCCGGAGCGCTAGAACGCCGCCGGGCCGGTGACCACGGCCACGACGCGGGTGTCGCGCGCGAAGGCCCCCTGCTCCGCCAGAGCGAGGACGCCGTACATCATCTTGGCGACGTAGACCCAGTCGAGTGCCACGCCGTGGCGCCGCTCGAAGCCGGCGACGAACGCGTCCAGCTCCGGCGGCCTTCTGGCGTAGCCGCCGAAGTGGAAGCCGTGCTCGATGTGCCAGTTGGCGAAGGCGTGGCCGAAGGTCCGCTCCTGGAGGTCGCGCACGGCGGCGTCGAGGAACCCGCCGCCTCTCAGCACCGAGAACCCCACGGCCCGCTGGCCCGGACGCAGGCCCGCCGCGATGCCGGCCAGGGTGCCGCCGGTGCCGCAGGGACAGCAGATCACGTCGAAGGCGGCGCCGATCTCGCGCGGCAGTTCCGCGCAGCCGCGTACGGCGAGATCGTTGCTGCCGCCTTCGGGGATCAGGTAGAAGTCACCCCACTCGCGGCGAAGGCGTGCCACGACCTCCGGATCGGTCTTGTGCCGGTAGGTGCTCCGGTCCAGATAGGTCAGCCGCATGCCGCGGGCCGTCGCGAACTCCAGCACCGGGTTCAGCGGCAGATGCTCCTCGCCGCGGATCACCCCGACTGTGGCGAAGCCGAACCGGTGACCCGCCGCGGCGGTGGCGCGGATGTGACCCGAGTACGCGCCGCCGAACGTGAGCAGGGTCCGGTGACCGAGACCGGCCGCCGCCGTGAGGTTGTGCTTCAGCTTGCGCCACTTGTTTCCGGGGATCTCCGGGTCGGCCAGGTCGTCGCGCATCAGCCAGAGCGTGAGCCCCCGGCGGGTCAGCCGCTCATCGCGCAGCTCCACCAGCGGAACCGGCGGGCCGGTGATGACGTCGGCCACGTCGTGACCCCCGATCAGGTCGCCGTCGCCGACGACGCTACCGCACGACCAGTACCGGTGCCTTCGCGGCCGAGCGGCCACACGCCGGCCGCGGGGTCCACCGTCCCCGTCGGCCGGTCACGCCGGGCCGGCGTCTCCATCCGCCAGTATCTCGGCTGCGGAGGCTCGTGGTCCCGAGCGGCCGGCCGGGGACGAGGCGGCATAAAGTCGGCAGGGTGAACGTGACGGTGCTCACCGGGGCGGGCATCTCCACCGACTCGGGTATTCCTGACTATCGCGGGCCGAACGGGCTGTGGCGCAGGAATCCCGAGCACGAGAAGCTCGTCACGTACGACTGCTACATGTCCGATCCGGCCATCCGGCGACGGTCGTGGCTGCACCGCAGGGACAACCCGGCGTGGCGCGCCGAGCCCAACGTCGCGCACCGTGCGCTGGCCGCGCTGCCGGACACCTGGGTCGTCACGCAGAACATCGACGGGCTGCACCAGCGGGCCGGGTCACCCGCCGAGCGGGTCGTGGAGCTGCACGGCAACATGTTCGGGGTGGTGTGCACCGGCTGCGACGCGCGGTCCACCACCCGTGAGGCGATCGAGCGGGTCGAGGCGGGGGAGGACGATCCCCGCTGCCGGGCCTGCGGCGATGTGCTGAAGACCACGACCGTGATGTTCGGCCAGCCGCTCGACTCCGGGGTGCTGCGGCGGGCCATCGCGGTGGCCGAGCAGTGCGACGTCTTCGTGGCGATCGGCACGTCCCTGCAGGTGCAGCCGGCGGCGTCACTGGCGCACGTCGCGGAGCGGAGCGGCGCTCGGCTGATCATCGTGAACGCCGATCCGACGCCGTACGACCACCTGGCCGACGAGGTGATCCGGACGCCTATCGGGGAGGCCGTGCCGGCCCTGTGCGCGGTTCTCGCGGAGGGAGGCGGCAGGTCAGGGGATTGACTGATCTGTCGGTCAA
Organism: Sphaerisporangium rubeum; assembly: GCF_014207705.1. Lineage (NCBI taxonomy): Bacteria > Bacillati > Actinomycetota > Actinomycetes > Streptosporangiales > Streptosporangiaceae > Sphaerisporangium > Sphaerisporangium rubeum. Next base: position 5,674,655 of record NZ_JACHIU010000001.1, on the reverse strand, counting down.
AAGTCAGATAATCGGTAAATCGCCGCCATCGTTCACCAAATGTGGTGTTTAAACCTGCGGCAGAGGGCACGCGACTCTACCAACCGGTATCCGACATTCATGGGATGATCATGGCCTTCCAGACCTCTGTTGTCCTTCCGGCGGTCTCCTGGCTGCGCCGCGCCGCGTGCCGCTCGGAGGACCCGGAGCTGTTCTTCCCCATATCCGCCACCGGTCCTGGACAGCGCCAGCACGACCAGGCCAAAGCCGTGTGCGGCCGGTGTCCCGTGCGTGCCGCCTGCCTGGACTACGCGCTGCGCACCCATCAGGAACACGGCATCTGGGGAGGCACCGACCCCGACGAGCGGCGCGTCGCCGTCGGCAGGCGACCGGCGCGCGGCGGCGCCAGGCCCGCCGCGTCGTTCCCCGTGCCGGCGGGCCGCGAGCACCGCCACGCCGGGTGACGGCACCGGCCCCGGTGTTTGCCGCGAGGCGGTCCGGGGAGCGGACAGGTATGCGCGTCATCGTGGTGGGAGCGACAGGGAACGTCGGTACGAGCGTGGTGTCGGCCCTGGCCGGCGACCCGGGGTCGAGTCGATCGTCGGCGTGGCCCGGCGGCCGGCCGGGTGGACGGCCGCCAAGACCGAGTGGCACACGGCCGACATCGCGGCGGACGACCTCACCGAGGTGTTCCGCGGCGCGGACGCCGTGGTCCACCTCGCGTGGCTCTTCCAGCCGACCCGCACCCCTTCGGTCACGTGGCGGGCCAACGTGCTCGGCGCGTCCCGGGTGTTCCGCGCCGTCGCCGAGGCCAAGGTCCCCGCACTGGTCTACGCGTCGTCGGTGGGCGCCTACTCACCCGGCCCGAAGGACCACCCCGTGGACGAGAGCTGGCCGACCCACGGCTGGCCGGGGGCCGCGTACGGACGGGAGAAGGCGTACGTCGAGCGGTTGCTCGACATCTTCGAGCGTGACCACCCCGGCCTGCGGGTCGTGCGGATGCGGCCCGGGTTCATCTTCAAACGTGAGTCGGCCACCGGTCAGCGGCGGCTGTTCGCCGGGCCCTTCCTGCCGCGCCGCCTCGTGCGGCCCGGCGCGCTGCCGGTCGTCCCCGACATCCCCGGCCTGCGCCTGCAGGCCCTGCACACCGAGGACGTCGCCGAGGCGTACCGGCTGGCCGTGACCGGGGACATCGCGGGGCCGGTCAACCTCGCCGCCGACCCGGTGATCACCCCGGCCGTGCTGGCGGACCTGTGGAAGGCCCGCCTGGTGCCGGTGCCCCGCTGGGCCGCACGCGAGGCCGCCGCACTGGCCTGGCACCTGCACCTCGTCCCGGCGTCCCCCGGCCTGGTGGAGATGGCCCTCATGATCCCGGTCATGGACACCACCCGAGCGCGCACCGAACTCGGCTGGACTCCTCGCCACACCTCACTCGACGCGCTCAGCGAACTCGTCACCGGCCTGCGCGAAGGCACCGGCCTGGACAGCCCGCCGCTCCAACCGGACACCGGCCTGCGCTCACGCCTGCACGAACTCACCACCGGCATCGGCCGCCGTCCCTGACCCGGCGTGCCGGACCTGGCTTCCCTGACCGTCGTCCGAGACCTGCCGATCGAGACCTGCCGTCCCCGGCCCGACGGCCGGTCAGCCGCCGGCCACCGAGGGGATGATATGGATCTCGGTGCCGGAGGTGACGCGGGTGGCCGGGCCGTCCAGGCGGCGGCACTCCTCGCCGGCGACGAAGAAGTTGACGTGGCGCCGCAGCCGCCGCCGCTCGTCGCGGAGCCGCCGGTCCAGCAGCGGATACCGCTGCTCCAGCACGTCGAGCACCGCGCCGAGTGTCGCCTCCTCGCCGACCTCGACGTCGAGCCGCGCGGACCCGCCGGCGTTCTCGCGCAGCACCCCCGGAAGCAGCACCGTCACCGTCATCGCGTCTCCCACGGCCGTCAGGAGATCGCGGCGGCGCGGACGCACAGGACGTCGGGGAGGTGGGTGACCACCTGGCGCCAGGTGTCGCCGTCGTCGGCCGAGGTGTAGACCGTGCCGGAGCGTGAGCCGAAGTAGAGACCGGTGGGGGTGGCGTCGTCGGCGCACATGGCGTCGCGCAGGACGGCCGACCAGAAGCCGTTCTGCGGCAGGCCCTCCGACAGGCCCGTCCAGGTCTCGCCGGCGTCCTCGCTGCGGTAGACGCGGCAGTGGCCGTCCGGGGGGAAGCGGGTGTGGTCGGCGGTCAGGGGGAAGGTGTAGACGACGCCGGGCCGGGTGGGGTGGACCAGGATGGGGAAGCCGAAGTCGCTCGGCAGGCCGTCGGCGATGGAACGCCAGCTTCCGCCGAGGTCGTCGGTGCGGTACACGCCGTGGTGGTTCTGCAGGAACATCTGGCCGGGCCGCGCCGGGTGCGCCGCGATCTTGTGGACGCACTGGCCGAACTCCGGCTGGGGATCGGGAAGGAAGTAGGCGCCGACCCCGGTGTTGGCGGCCTCCCAGGTGGCGCCGCCGTCGGTGGTGCGGTAGACGCCGCCGGTGGACATGGCGACCGTCACATGCTTGTCGTCCTCGGGGTGGGGGAGGATCGAGTGGATGGCCATGCCGCCGCCGCCAGGGGTCCAGTGCTCACGGTGCGGGTGGTCCCACAGCCCCCGGACCAGCTCGTACGTCGAGCCGCCGTCGGTGGAGCGGAACAGGGCCGACGGCTCGGCGCCGGCGTAGACGACGTCGGGCCCGGGGCCGGGGGCGAGCTGCCAGACGCGGGTGAGCGCGGTGCCGGTGTCCTCGGGAAAGGCGACGGGGGGCCGCTCGGGCTCCTGCCACGTGGCGCCGAGGTCGTCGCTGGTGACCACGCTCGGGCCGAAGTGCTCGCTGTGCACGGCGGCCAGCAGCCGGGGACGGCCGCGCCGCGTGTCGATCGCGACGACGTGGACGTCGGTGGTGTGGTGGAACGGGCCGGACAGCTCCCAGCCGGCGTCCTGGTCGGCGCCGTCACGGACCGCGAGCCACAACCCCTTGCGCGTTCCGATGGCGAGCAGCACTTTCCGCGTCATCTCACTGCCTCCTGACGTGCGAAGACTTCCTCACTCTCGCGGCGGTGAGGTCTCGGTTCCTGGCACTATCGCAGACCTCCCCGACAGTTCCGCGCGTCCCGGAAGAGGAATCCCGGCACGGGGCTCACAAAGTTTGCGTCAATCCGCGCGTGGCTCTCGCACCGGACTCCGATACCTGACGTATCGGTGCATCCGAGGCGGTCGTCGCCCCGAAGGTGTGTACAGCGATCAAAGGAGCTGCGCCGATGGTGATGGCGACACGGGAAGCGGTCGACCTGAGAGGCCTCGTCGACCGCCGTCTGGACGAACTGCTCGAAAGCGAGATGGGCCGGCTGGCCTTCCTCGCCGAGGAGGACCGCGAGACGCTCCGCCGGCACCTGGTGGAGTTCGTGCGCACCGGCGGCAAACGCCTGCGGCCCGCCTTCGTGTACTGGGGCCACCGCGCCGCGGGGGGTTCACCGGCAGACCAGGACGCCGTGCTCGCCGCCGGGTGCGCCGTCGAGTTGCTGCACGCCAGCGCGCTGATCCTCGACGATGTGATGGACGAGTCCGCCACCCGCCGCGGCCACCCCACGGCGCACGTCGCGCTCGCCGAGCGGCACCGCAGGTCCGGCTGGTGGGGTGACCCGGCGCGGTACGGCGAGTCGGTGGCGACGCTGCTCGGCATGCTGGCGTTCACCTGGGCCGACGCGGCCCTTCTGTCCGGTGACGGCGCCGCGGAGGCGCTCCAGGTGTTCACGCAGCTCCGGGTGGAGATCATCGCGGGCCAGTACCTCGACCTGGCGTACGCGGCACGCGGCGTGGCCGGCGTCGAGGCGGCGGCCCGCGTGTCGATCTACAAGTCCGGCAAGTACACCGTCGAACGGCCCCTGCACCTCGGCCACGCCATCGCGGCGGGTGATCCCGCGATCAAGGAGGTGCTGAGCGCCTACGCGCTGCCGCTCGGCGAGGCCTTCCAATTGAGGGACGACGTGCTCGGCGTCTTCGGCGACCCCGGCCACACCGGCAAACCGGCGGGGACCGACCTGCGGCAGGGGAAACGGACGTACCTGACCGCGGAGACCCGCGAGCGCGCCGGAGGCGGCACCCTGCTCGACGAGGTACGCGACGAGGCGGACGTCGCGGCCGCGCGCGAGCTGATCGTCGCCACCGGCGCGCTCGACGCCGTGGAGCGCCGCATCACCGCGCTGGTCGCGGACGCCGTCCAGGCGCTGGACGACGACCGGGTGCCGCAGGACGCCAGGCAGGCCCTGGTGGACCTGGCGGCCATCGCGACGAGCAGGACGTCCTGATGGCCACACGTGATCAGGTGGTGGTGGTCGGCGCGGGCCTCGGCGGGCTCGCCGCCGCGATCAGGCTCGCCGCCGCCGGCCGGGACGTCACGGTGGTGGAGGCCTCCGACGTGCCAGGCGGCTGCTGCGGCACCGCCACGCTCGGCCCGTACCGCTTCGACACCGGCCCCTCGGTGCTGACCATGCCGAGCGTGCTCGCGGACACGTTCGGCGCCGCAGGGGAGGAACTGGACGACTGGCTGCCGCTGCGGCGGCTCGACCCGTACTACCGCTTCGCCTACCACGACGGCTCGGTGTTCGACGTGGTGCGGGGACAGGAGGCGATGGCCGAGCAGGTGCGCGAGCTGTGCGGCCCCGCCGAGGCGGCACGTTACCTGCGGTTCCGCCGCCGCCTGCAGCAGATCTTCGACGTCGAGTGGCCCCTGTTCATCGACCACGACATGACGAGGCTGCGCGCCATGGTCCGGCCGTACGCGCTGGCCCGCCTCGCCGCCTCCGGGGGGTTCCGCCGGCTGGACCGGCTGGTGCGGTCGTGCCTCACCGACGAGCGTCTGATCAGAGCGCACACCTTCCAGGCCCTCTACCTCGGCCTCTCGCCGCGCAAGGCCCTCGGCGTGTACGCCTCGGTGGCCCACATGGACACCGTCGGCGGCGTCTTCTTCCCCCGGCACGGCGGCATGCACGCCATCCCCGTCGCGATGGCCGCCGTCGCGGAGAAGGCCGGCGCGGTGATCAGGTACGGCGTGCGCGCCACCAAGGTCGAGGCGGACGGCTCAGGCGTGACCGCCGTGCGGCTCGACACCGGGGAACGGCTCCAGGCGCGCCACGCGGTGGTCGCCTGCGACCTGCCGGCCGCGCACCAAGGACTGCTGCCGGACGCCGCCGCGGACTGGCGGCTGCGGCGGCCGTCGTACTCGCCGTCCTGCCTGGTGCTGCACTTCGGCCTGGACCGGCGGCTGCCGGACCAGGCCCACCACACGCTGCACCTCGGCGAGCAGTGGGATTCGACGTTCGCCGCGCTGGAGGAGGGCCGGCCGCAGCCCGACCCGAGTCTGCTGGTGACCTACCCCTCGTCCGACACCGGCGCCGCGCCGGCCGGACACGCCACTCTCACCGTCCTCGAACCCACCGCCAATCTGCGCGGCGGCCTCGACTGGGACGACCTCGGCCCGCGCCTGCGTGACCGCCTGCTGGACCGCCTCACGCGCCTCGGGTACGGCGACCTGTCCACCACGCCGAGCCTCACCATCGCGCCGCCGGACTGGCTGCGGCGCGGCCACAGCGCCGGCACGCCGTTCGCGCTCGACCACCGCTTCACCCAGACGGCCTGGCTGCGGCCCTCCGGCCGGGCCCGCCGCGTCCCCGGCCTGCACTTCGCCGGCATGTACACGGCGCCGGGGGTCGGGGTGCCGCCGGTCCTGATCTCCGGCCGGCTGGCCGCGGAACGCGTCCTGGAGGGTCGCAGATGACGCAGAAACCGCCGATGAGAAAACGGTGACATCGATGACGTTGTCCGCCAGCTACGAACACTGCCGCCTGCTCAACGCGCGGCACGGCCGTTCCTACTACCTCGCCACCTTGCTGCTTCCCGCCTGGAAACGCCGTCACGTGCACGCTCTGTACGGCTTCGCCAGGTACGCCGACGAGATCGTGGACGCGTTCGGCGTGACCGGCGACCGGGAGAAGGCCCTGGACGCGCTGGCCACGCGCCTTCGGGACGCGCTCGACGGCGAGCCGGTGGACGACCCGGTGCTTCCCGCCTTCACCCACACCGTGCGGTCCTTCGGCGTCGCGCACGGCGACATCGAGGCGTTCCTGCGGTCCATGCGCGCCGACCTGACGGTCACCAGGTACCAGACCTACGACGACCTCCTTGAGTACATGGAGGGCTCGGCCGCCGTGATCGGCACCATGATGCTGCCGGTGCTCGAAGCGATGCCGGGTGCGCTGGGAGCGGCCAGGGAGCCGGCCAGGCAGCTCGGGCTGGCGTTCCAGCTCACCAACTTCCTGCGGGACGTCGCCGAGGACCTGGAACGCGGCCGGGTCTACCTGCCGCTGGACGACCTGGACAAGTTCGGGGTCACCGTGGCCGACCTGAGCGCGGAGCGCGCGGCCCCGGCCGTGCGTGAACTGATCGCGTTCGAGGCCGCGCGTGCCGAGGAGCACTACCGGCGGGCCCTCGACGGCGTCGCCATGCTGGTGCCGTCCTCGCGGCCGTGCATCAGGGCCGCGCACGAGCTGTACGGCGGCATCCTCACCGAGATCAAGGCCGCCGGGTACGACGTGTTGGCCGGCCGGGCCCGCGTGCCGTACCGGCGCCGGCTCGCCATCTTCGCGCGCCACCTCACCGCCGCGTCCCTCGCGGCGCGCGCGGAACGCCGCGTCCCGGACGTGACGCCGCTATGACCACGGCGGCGCCTGTGGTGCTCGACGCGATGGGTGGCGACCACGGGCCGGCCGAGACGGTGGCGGGGGCCGTGCAGGCGTGCCGCGAGCACGGCGTGCCGGTGACCCTCGTCGGCCGCGCCGGTGAGCTGCGTGCCGAGCTCGCCAGGTACGGCGCCACGCATGAGATCGCCGTGACGCACGCGCCTGACGTCGTGCCGATGGCGGAACGCGGGCCCGGCGCGCTCGCGACCGGCAAGAGCAGCCTGGCAGTGGGGTGTGAGCTGGTGCGCGGTGGCGCGGGGGCCGCGCTGGTGTCGGCCGGGTCCACCGGGGCCGTGGTCTCGTGCGCGGTGCGTGCGCTCGGCCGCGCGCCGAGGGTGCTGCGTCCCGCGCTGGCCGTGGCGCTGCCGACGGTGACCGGCGGCGCGACCGTGCTGATCGACGCCGGCGCCACCTCCGACCCGACCCCCGAGATGGTGGCGCAGTTCGCGGTGCTCGGCGTGACGTACGCCGAGGAGGTGCTCGGGGTGGCGGAGCCGGTCGTCGGGCTGCTGTCCATCGGCTCCGAGCCGGGTAAGGGGAACCGGCTGGCCCGCAGGGCCGCCGAGCTCCTGGCGCTGCTGCCGCATCGGTTCCACGGGAACGTCGAAGGCCACGACGTGCTCGCGGGAACAGTAGATGTGGTGGTGACCGACGGCTTCACCGGCAACATCGTGCTCAAGAACGTCGAAGGCACCGTGCGCGCCGCGCTCGCTCAGGTCGCCGCCGCGGGGATCGCGCCACCGGACCGCCTCGCCGAGGTCGCGCGCCGCTACGACCCCGGGACCCACGGCGGCGCCGCGCTGCTCGGCCTCAACGCCACCGTGGTGGTCGCGCACGGCTCGTCCCGCGCCGCGACCATCGCGCGGGCCTGCGTCGTCGCGCGTGACCTGAGCAAGAGCCGCGCCGGGCTCCGGTCGTGAACGGCGGGACCCTCAGGAGAGCGGGTCGGCGCCGTCCCAGGTCCCCGTGCTGCCGTAGGGGACGAAACGCGCGAACAACTCCTCGCTGTACCAGTTCTCCGCGCGGGTCCGGCCGATCACGTCCCGATGCGGGCCGCCGCCGTACGCGAAGGCACGCACCGCCTCGCCGTCCCGCCACAGCGAGAACGTCGCCTGCCTGGCGAGCGGCCACTCGCCGACGCCGACCGACGCCAGCCGGCCCTCGTGCCGGTGCAGCTCGGTGTTCACCGCCGGCACCGAACGGTAGAACGCGGCGAGCCGTGCCGGCCGGATCGCCGCACGGGTCAGCACCGCCACCGGCCCGCCGACCGCGACCGGCGGCCCGGACGGCGCGCCGAACGGCGCGGCGCCGGCCCACCGGCCGTGCCAGGACACCGGACGCAGGCGAACGTGCCACGCCTCCAGCGCGGCGGTGTGCCAGCGGCGCGCGACGGGGGAGCGGCGCAGGAACGCGGACAGCGCCTCCTCGTCCCGCCACACCGCGAAAAGGGCCCAGCGCCGCAGATCGGCCCCTAGGGTCGTGGAGTCGCCTCTGCCGGTGCCGAGGAGGCGGTGGAAGGCCAGGCCGGGGGTGCGGCGCAGCACAGGACGGTCGAAGGCCATGTACTTGGCGGCGCCGCGGCCCTGATATCTGACCAGGTGGAAGGAAGCGATGGTTCCCCTGCTTGTGGCGGTCACCGGCGGCTACCTGCTCGGCTCGGTGCCGGTGGCGGTGCTGGTGGCACGGATGTACGGGGTCGACCCGCGTGACCGCGGCGACCGCAACCCCGGGTACTGGAACGTCAAGGAACTGCTCGGACCGCGCGCCGCGGTGCCGGTGTTCGCCGGCGACATGCTCAAAGGCACACTCGCCGGCCTGCTCGGGCTGCTGGTGAGCGGGTTCCACGTCACCGGGTTCGGCGTGGTGACCGGGGACAGCGTGCTGCCGGCGTACGCCGGGGTCGCGGCGGCGATGATCGGCCACGCGTGGCCGGTGTTCGCCGGGCTGCGCGGCGGACGGTCGGTGCTGGCGTTCGCCGGCGGCGTCGCGGCCCTGTGCCCCCCGGCGTTCCTGCTCGCCGTCGTGCTGCTCGTCGTGACGGCCCTCGCCACGCGGTCGTTCGCCGTCGGCGCCAGGGCCGGGGTGTTCGCGGTGCCGCTGGCGCAGGTGCCGTTCACCCCGCTCCTCCAGGTCGCCGCCACCGGAGCGCTGATGTGCCTCATCGGGCTGCGGTTCGCCGAAGCGGCACTACGACGGCGGACCGGTCGTCGCTGACCGGCCGGCCGGCGCTCGCGTACGTCCGGCCGCGCCACGTGCGTGACGGCCGCAGCACCCCGAGGGTGAGCCGCAGGGCCGCGAGCGGGTCGAGCAGCGGCGAGAGCAGCAGGCCGAGGCCGGGACGGGTGTAGCCGCGCCGGAACGCGCCGAGCAGCAGGAAACGCATGCACAGCAGGCCGAGGTCCAGCCGGGTGGGACGGCCGGTCAGCAGCCGCGCGACCGGCAGCGCGGCGGTGAGCCACACCACCGCGATGTCCCCCGCGAGGCGCGGGCCGTCGGTGACGTCGGCCAGCGACAGCGAACGGCCCCACTCGCGCCACACCTCGGCCACCGAGGAGTGCATGTCCACTTCGAGCAGGCCGCGGCCGTCCAGGAACCGCACCTCCCAGCCGTCGCCGGCCAGCGTGCGGGCCAGCGCCACATCGTCGGTCATGTTCCCGCGAACCCTGACGAAACCCCCGGAAACTCGCATCGCCTTGCGGCGGAACGCCATGCACTGGCCGTTGGCGATCACCCGGTACGGCGGCGGCGTCCTCCAGGCGCCGACCGGGCCGTACCGGTACACCAGCGTCGCGAGGAACGCCGCGTGCAGCGCCTGCTCCACGGGCCCGTCGCACACGAACCGCGGCGCCACGCTGACCAGGTCGCAGTCGTCCAGCGCCTCGGCCAGCGCAGCGAACAGCCCCGGGTCCGGCCGCGTGTCGGCGTCCAGGGTGATCACGATGTCGCCGGTCGCCTCGGAGAGGCCCTGGTGCAGGGCCCACTGCTTGCCGACCCAGCCCTGCGGCAGCGGACGACCCCGCACGACCCGCGCGCCGAGCGCGGCGGCCAGGCGCGCCGTCCCGTCCGCCGACTCGTCGTCCACCACGATCACCTCGCGGACCAGCGGATCGGCGACCGCGGCCGCGACGCACGGCCCGATCCGGCCCTCCTCGTCACGCGCCGGCACGACCACCGTGATCCCGCCAGGCGCGGTGGCCGGGGGCCGCAGCGCCGGCCGCCGGTCGCGGCCCTTGACCAGGCGGGCCGTCACCACCACGGCCGCGGCCACCTGCACGGCCGCGAGCAGCGCCTTCACCGCTTACGTCCGGGGAAGTCCTCGCCGACCAGCCCGGCGACCAGCCGTCCGCTCATCGCCACCAGCGGCAGCCCGCCACCGGGATGAGTGGTGCCGCCGACCAGGTACAGGCCACGCCGCGGCCCCCGGTTGGCGGGACGGCGGAACGGCGACAGCGCGCCGTGCGACGGCGTGCCGTAGATCGCGCCACCCCACGCGCCGTACCGGTCACGCAGGTCGGCCGGGGTGAACAGGTCGGCGAACCGCAGCCGGCCGGACAGGTCGTACCCCCGCGACGCCAGCCGCTCGAACACCAGGTCCCGGTACGCCTCCGGGCTCATCGGCCACCGCGCCGGGTCACGCGCGGGGACGTTGACGAGCACCACCCAGTTCTCCGTCCCCGCAGGCGCCTGCGTCGGATCGTCCACCGCCGAGCAGCCGATGTAAACCGTCGGGTCCTCAGGTGGACGGCCCCGCCGGAAGATGTCGGCGAACTCCTCACGATAGTCGCCGGAGAAGACGACGGAATGGTGCGGCAGCCCCTCGGTGCGGCCCTCCACCCCGGCGAGCACCAGGAACGCCGACGACGACCGGCCGAGACCCGCGACGCGCCGCAGCCGCCGCGAGTCCGGCATCAGCCGGCCGTACAGCTGGGCCGCGTCGGCGTTCACCACGACCGCGTCGGCGCGCACCCGCTCACCGGACGCCAGCCGCACACCGTCCACGCGGCCGTTCGCTTCGAGCACCCGGGTCACCTTGCTGCCGAGCCGCACCTCCACCCCGGCCTCGGCGAGCAGTCCGGCGAGAGCGTCCGCGACCCTCGGCAGGCCGCCGCGCACGTACCAGCCGCCTTCGTCGTGCTCGATCGCCGGGATGCAGCCGAGCGCCGCGGGTGCGCGGTACGGGCTCGACCCGGCGTAGGTGGCGTACCGGCCGACGTACTGCCGCATGCGCGGGTCGCGGAAGAACCGCCGCGCCAGGCCGTTCAGGGTACGGCCTGGCGCGACGGCGAACAGGTCGGCCAGCCTCGCCTCGCGCGACGGGCCGGTCGGCGGCCCGGACAAGCGCGGCAGGCTGACCGGCGGGCCGGAGAAGAACGTGCGCCGCGCCGCCGCGAGGCACTCACCGGCCCATGCGTGGAACGCCAGCCAGCGCCGGCCTTCCCCCGGCGCGAGCCTGTCCACCTCCTCGGCCATCCGCGCGGGGTCGCGCGGCGCGGTCAACGTGGACCCGTCGGGGAACCGGTACCGGCAGATCTCCGCCGGCTCCACCAGATCGAGCCGCGCGCCGAGGTCGCGGAACAGCCCCGGCAGTGTGAGCAGCGACGGCCCCACCGAGAACGTGAACCCGTCCCGCCGATGCTCGGCCAGCTTCCCCCCGAGCCGTCCCAGCTTCTCGTGCAACACGACCTCGTGTCCGTCCCTGGCCAGCAGCAACGCGCACACCATGCCGCCGACGCCACCGCCGACGACGATCACTTCCGCCATAGGTGCCGTCCATCGGGAAAGGGCCGCGGCTCATCAGGCAGCGGCGGCGGCGGATCAGGAAACGGCCCGTCGGCCGGGATCGGGGCCCCGTCGGGGGAGAACCCGAGAGTGTCAGGGGAGACGGTGTCCGCCGAGCGGGAGGAGCCGCCGTCCGAGCCGGAGGACTCCTCAGGAGCGAGGGAGTCGTCGTCCGCGCGGCGGGTGACCCCGCTCCGGGTACTCCGGGTCCAGGCGAGGACGGTGAACAGCCCCATCGCCACGCCGCCGGACACGGCGACCACGAGGTCCGGCGGGTCGAACACCGCCGCGAAACCGATCGTCTCCATGACCGCCATGACCGTGTACAGCAGGACGAGCCCAGTGCCGTTACCCGCCGCGTCCCGGCGCAGCACCCGGCCGATCAACGCCATGACCAGGAACGATACGACCAGCCACCCCACGAAGTTGCTGACCGGCACGCCGCGGTACGGCCCGTCGGCCACCCAGTCCCACAGCCCCAGCCTGAGCATCTGCGGATCGAGGAACAGATCCCAGGCCGTCAGCGCGAACGCACCTGTCACCGCGACCCCCCAGAAGGAGCGCGCCACACGGGACGCGACCGCGTACGCCGCGAGCCCCATGCCTCCCCAGGCCAGCGCCACGATCACCGGCACGCCGCCGGGTGCGGGCCACAGCACACCGGTGTAGGCGTACTCGCCGAACGGCACCCCCGTCCGCACCCCCACCCACTCGGCCACGTACCCGGCCCCCGCGGCGGCGCCGAAAGCCCCGGCGGCCCGCGCCGCGCCGTGGTCGGCCGCCGCGAACGCGATCGCACAGGCCGAGAGCAGGAGCACCACCACGCTGGTCAGCCGCACGGGGGCCGGTTGCAGCCCGGAGGCCACCTGCGCGACCAGCATCGAGGCGAGCAGGAGCCCTCCTACCGTCACGTACGCCGCACGACCGGCTACCCGGCTCTCCTCGATCACCACATCCACGTTCTTTCCTTCGGACGTCAAAGGACAGCGGATGCACCGTTTACCGTCCGCCTCCCCTGTTCCGTACCGTGATCACCGTCAGGGAAACCGCCCGGCCACGGTGAGGCCGGAACCCGCCGGACCCCCGGCCGCCTCCTGAGCGGTCGTTCACTCCCGGCGTGCGCGTGCGCGGCGTTTGCCTTCGTGCATGGCCTGCACACGGGCCACCGGGATGGTGTGGCCCTCGGCGACGAGATCGTCCGGCAGCGGCTGAGGGGGTGGCATGAGGCCGGACCAGGGGTCGGTGTCGCCGAGGAGGGACGGGACGGTGTGGACGGTGAAGTCGGCGGGGGTGGCGGATTCCAGGTCGTCCCAGGTCAGGGGGAAGGAGACGGGGGTGCCTGGACGGATCCTCGGGCTGTAGGCGGCGACCACGGTGGCGCCGCCGGCCCTGGTCGAGTCGAGGAAGACCTTGCCTTGGCGGTCCTCGCGGATGAAGGCGGTGGTCGCCAGCGCGGGGTCCAGGCGTTCGGCGCGGACGGCCAGCGCACGGGTGGCGGCGGCGACGTCCTCCACGGCGGCGTCGGTGGGGACGGGGACGAAGATATGGACGCCTTTGGCGCCGGAGGTCTTGACGGCACCGGCGAGGCCGCAGTCCTCCAGGGCCTGGCGGACCAGTGCGGCGGCCTTGACGACCACGCCGAAGGAGGCGCCTTCCGGGGGATCGAGGTCGAGGATCATGTGCGTGGGCCGGTCGAGGTGGCCGGCGGTGGCGAGCGCGGGGTGGTACTCGACGGCGCGCTGGTTGGCGAACCACAGCAGGGAACGGCGATCGTCGCACAAGGCGTACCTGATCTCGCGGTGGGACGACTCGGCCCACACGGCGACGGTGCGCAGCCACTCGGGAGCGTACTTCGGGACGTTCTTCTGCATGAACGGGTCCTGGCCCTCACGGACCCGCATGACCGACAGCGGACGGCCGCGCAGCACCGGCAGCAGGCGGTCACGCATGGCGTCCAGGTAGTCGACCAGATCTCTCTTGGTGGCCTCGGCGCCGTCGAACAACGGCTTGCCGAGATTGGTCAGCGAGACCCCGTCCCGCACCTCGTCACTGCCCATACCCCACCCTCCCACGGGCCCCGGCCGCGCCGCAGCGGGCCCGGGTTTGGTCCGCCTTCAGAACCCTCCCGCACGATGCCCCGACCCAGACCACCACCGACACTGCGAGGACCCGATGAACGGCGTAGCGGCGACCACCCGGTTACCCGGGTTCCCCATGGACCGCCAGTGCCCCTACCACCCGCCACCCGGCTACACGGACCTGCGCGCCGAAGGGCCCGCGGCACGGGTCCGGCTGTACGACGGACGCGTCGCCTGGGTCGTCACCGGTCACGCGGACACACGGCGGCTGCTGCTCGACCGCCGGTTGTCGTCGGACCGGTCCCGTGCGGACTTCCCGGTGCTCGTGCCGCGCATGGCGGCGTCCAAGCTGGTCGCGCTCGTCGGCATGGATCCTCCCGAGCACGACGTGCAGCGGCGCATGCTGGCGCCGAGCTTCACGGTGAACCGCGTCAAGACGCTGCGGCCGGCGATCACCCGCATCGTGACCGAACGCATCGACGCGCTGCTCGCCGGCGGCCCGGTCGCCGACCTCGTGCCGCGGTTCGCGCTCCCCGTCCCCTCCACCGTGATCTGCGAACTGCTCGGTGTGCCGTACGACGACCACGAGTTCTTCGAGGACCAGACCCGGCGCATGCTCATGGCGACCAGCACCGCCGAGCAGGCCGCCACGGCGAGCGGCACCCTCGTCGCGTACTTCGAGAAGCTCATCGCCAAGCGGATCGACGACCCCGGCGAGGGCCTGGTCGGCACGCTGATCAGGGAACGGCTGTCCACCGGGGAGCTCGACCGTACGCAGATCGCGTCCATCGTGATGTTCCTGCTGGTCGCGGGACACGAGACGACCGCGAACATGATCGGGCTGAGCATCCTGACGCTGCTGGAGCACCCCGAGGAGCTCAACGAGCTGCGGCAGGACCCGCACCTGATCAAGGAGGCGGTGGAGGAGCTGCTGCGGTTCCTGTCGGTCGCCGACGAGCTGCAACGGGTCGCGGCGGAGGACATCGAGCTCGGCGATGTCGTGATCAAGGCGGGGGACGGGGTCTACCTGCCGAACGCGAGCGCCAACAGGGACGCCGAGGTCTTCCCCGACCCCGACGTCCTGGACCTGCGGCGCGACGCACGGCCGCATCTGGCGTTCGGCCACGGCGTGCACCAGTGCATCGGCCAGAACCTCGCACGCGCCGAACTGGAGATCGGCCTCCAGCAACTGATCACCCGCATCCCCACCTTGCGGCTCGCCGAACCCGTCGAGACGCTCGGCGTCAAACCCGGAGGGTCGGTCCAGGGCATCTACCGGCTCCCCGTCACCTGGTAGACGGAACCCGCGAGAAGCCCCGGAGGAAGCACGACGGAGGCGGGGGAACACGGCCGTGTTCCCCCGCCTCCCACCCTCAGGAGGCCAGCCGCTCCTCCAGGTAGACCGCCACGGCGGCCGGGGTGGGGTAGTCGTACAGCAGCACGGGAGGCAACTGCAGCCCCGTGGCCTCGCACAACCTGTTGCGCACCTCCAACGCGGTGAACGACGAGAAACCGATGTGGAGGAAGTTGTCGTCGGCTCCGATCGTCTCGGGGGTGGGATGGCCGAGCACCTCGGCCGCGTGCACCCGCACGAGATCGATCAGCGTGGCCTCACCGGCCGGCGCGGCGCCGGCGAGGACCTGACCGGCCGGCGCGGGTTCGGCAGGACCGGCCGGTGCGGTGCCGCTGAGCACCCGGCCGTTCCGCGCGGGCCCGGCGGCGGCCTGGTCCGCTGTGCCGGCCGGGACGTGGCCACTTTCTCCGGACGTGCGCAGGGTTCCGTCCGGCCACCAGTAGTGCTCGTGCTGGAAGGGATAGGTGGGGAGGTCGGCGGGAGGCGTGGGACGGTCTCCGTACCAGGCGTCCCAGTGGATCTCGGCGCCTGCGACGTGCAGCCGGGCCACCGCCGCGGCGACGGCGTCCGGCTCGCGGCGGTCCCGGGCCAACGTGGGAAGGACCACGGCGCCGGACGGCAGGGCCGCCGCGGCGAGCGGTGTGAGCACGGCGTCCGGCCCGACCTCGGCGAAGGCCGTGATCCCGGTGGCGCGCAGTGCCGACAGGACGTCGCCGAACCGCACCGTGGCACGGAGCTGACGCACCCAGTAGGAGGGGTCGCGCAGCTCGTCGAAGGACGCCTCGCGGCCGGTCACCTCCGACACCAGCGGGATCAGCGGCCGCCGGTACGTGACGCGGGCCGCCGCCGCGTGGAACGGCGAGAGGGCCCCGTCCATGTGCGGCGAGTGGAACGCGTGGCTCACTCGCAGCCGCGTCGTCCTGCGGCCGAGGCCGGCGAACCGGCCGGCGACGTCGGCCACCGCGTCCGCGTCACCGGACACGACCGTCGCGAACGGCCCGTTGACCGCGGCGAGGTCCAGCCGGCCCGCGTACCCGGCCAGCAGTTCCGTCACCTCCGCCTCGCCGGCCTCGACGGCGGCCATCGCGCCGCCGGCCGGCTGCTCCTGCATGACCCTGCCGCGTGCCGCGACCAGCGCGCAGGCGTCCTCCAGCGACAGCACCCCGGCGGCGTGCGCGGCGGTCAGCCCGCCGAGCGAGTGCCCCGCCATCCGCGCCGGCGGCGCGACGAGCCGCTCCAGCAGCCGGAACAACGCGGTCCCCAGCGCGAACAGCGCGGGCTGCGCGTACTCGGTCCTGTCCAGGAGCGCGGCCGCCGCCGAACCCGGCTCGGCGAACAGCACCTCCTTGAGCGGCCGGTCGAGCAGCCCGTCGAACCCCGCGCACGCCTCGTCCAGGGCCCGCGCGAACACCGGCGCCTCCGCGTACAGCCCCCGTCCCATGCCGGCCCGCTGACTCCCCTGCCCCGTGAACAGGTAGGCGACGGCCGGCCGGCCGGCGGCACGGCCACGCACGTGCCGTCCCGACGTGCGGCCCTCGGCCAGCTCCGCGAGGGCCCGCAGCCGGTGGTCCCCGTCACCCGGCAGGACGACCGCGCGGTGGCGCTGCGCCGTCCTGCCGAGCGCCAGCGTCCGTCCCACCCGCGTCGCGTCGAGGTCCGGCCGGTCACGCAGCCGCCGGAGCAACCGCGCCGCCTGGTCGCGCAAGGCCTCCTCGGTGTGTCCCGACAACGGCCACAGCGCTGGCCATGACGCCGGCCACGACGGTCCGGCCTCGGCGGGCTCCGCCAGGCGGTCCGCGGAGATCCCCGTGGACCGCCGCTCCTCGTCCGGCCCGGCCTCCGCCACCGGTGTACGCGGCGCCTCCTCGATCACCACGTGCGCGTTGGTGCCGCTGATGCCGAAGGACGACACACCCGCGCGCCTCGGCCGGTCGTGCTCCGGCCACGGCACCGGCTCGATCAGCAGCCGCACCGCACCGGAGTCCCAGTCCACCTGCGGGGTCGGCTCGTCAACATGCAGCGTGCGCGGCAGCACGCCGTGCCGCAGCGCCTGCACCATCTTGATGACCCCGGCCACCCCCGCCGCCGCCTGCGTGTGGCCGATGTTGGACTTCACCGACCCCAGGAACAGCGGCCGGTCGCGGCCCTGGCCGTACGCCGCGATGATCGCCTGGGCCTCGATGGGGTCGCCGAGCCGGGTGCCGGTGCCGTGCGCCTCCACCGCGTCCACCTGCTGCGGCGACAACCTGGCGTCGGCGAGGGCCTCCCGGATGACCCGTTCCTGCGTGGGGCCGTTCGGCGCGGTCAGGCCGTTGCTCGCGCCGTCCTGGTTGACCGCCGAGCCGCGCAGCACCGCGAGCACGGCCCGGCCGTTGCGCCTGGCGTCCGACAGGCGTTCCAGCAGGAGCAGCCCGGCGCCTTCGGCGAAACCGGTGCCGTCGGCGGCGGCGGCGAACGCCTTGCAGCGCGCGTCGGGGGCCAGGCCCCGCTGGCGGCTGAACTCCACCAGCAGCACCGGCGTCGCCATCACCGTGACACCACCGGCGAGCGCCAGGTCGCACTCGCCGCGCCGCAGCGACTGCGCGGCCAGGTGCATCGCCACCAGCGACGACGAGCACGCCGTGTCAATGGTCACCGCCGGGCCTTCGAGCCCCAGGTGGTACGACACCCGGCCCGACGCCACACTCGTCGCGTTCCCCGTCATCAGGTGCCCCTCGTACCCGTCAGGCACCCGGCCGGGTGGCGGCGCGTACGCCTGCGACACCACACCCGCGAACACCCCGGTCCGTGAGCCGCGCAGCGACCCCGGCGCGATCCCGGCCCGTTCGAACGTCTCCCACGCCACTTCGAGCAGAAGCCGCTGCTGCGGGTCGGTCGCGATCGCCTCCCGCGGCCCCATGCCGAAGAACGCGGCGTCGAAGTGCGCGGCGTCCCGCAGGAACCCCCCTTCCCGGGTGTACGTCGTGCCGGTGCGGTCGGGGTCCGGGTCGTACAACCCCTCCACGTCCCAGCCCCGGTCCTCGGGGAACGCGCCGATCGCGTCCACGCCGTCGTCGACCAGCCGCCACAACTCCTCGGGGGAGTCCACGCCGCCGGGAAGACGGCACCCCATCGCCACGATCGCCACCGGCTCGTGGTCCCTGTCCTCAAGCTCGCGAAGGCGCCGCCGGGCCTGCCGGAGGTCGGCCGTCGCGCGCCTGAGATAGTCGCGCAGCTTCTCCTCGTTGCTCATGTCAGCTCCAGGCGTCGGGTTCCTCATGGTCACGGGGCCGGTCGACGGGGCCGTCGAGACGGCTGGTCACGGGGCCGGCGGGCCGGTCACGTCGCGTCGAACTCCTCGTCCAGCGCGCGGAACAGCTCCTCGTCCGTCGCCGACGTCAGATCCTCGGCCTGCCTCTCGCCGCCGGCGGCCTCCTCCAGGCGCCACAGCGCCGCGCGCAACCTGTCCTTGATCTTCGGCAGATCGGCGCTGTCCGCCGTGACCGAGGCCAGCAGCCGGTCCAGCTCGGCCGCCGTGTCGTCCGGCGCCAGCAGCCCGAGCAGGTGCGCGGCCAGCGCGGCCGGGGTCGGGAAGTCGAACGCCAGCGTCGCGGGGAGCCGCAACCCGGTCGCCGCCGCGACGCGGTTGCGCAGCTCCACCGACGTCAGCGAGTCGAAGCCGATCTCCTTGAACGCGCGGCCGGAGCCGACGTCGTCGGCCGTCAGGTGACCGAGCACGGCCGCGACCTGCTCACGTACCAGCGTCTCCATCGCCTCCGTGCGCTCGGCGCCGTGCAGCGCCGCCAGCCGGTCCGCCAGGGACGACGGCGACACCTGTTCCCGCCGCGCGGCCCGCCGCACCCCGGGGCCCCGCACCAGGGACCGCAGCACGGCCGGGACGTCGTCGCGCGCTCGCAGCGCCGCCTCGTCCACCACGGCAGGCACCAGCGCCGGACGTCCCGCGGCCAGCGCCGCGTCGAACAGGGCCATGCCGTCGGCGGCGTCCATCGGGACGAGGCCGCCTCTGGCGATACGCGCGAGGTCCGCCTCGCCGAGGTGGCCGGTCATGCCGCTCGCCTGCCGCCACATGCCCCACGCCAGGGACACCGCCGGCAGGCCACGGGACCGGCGGTGCTCGGCGAGCGCGTCGAGGAACACGTTCGCCGCGGCGTAGTTGGCCTGACCCGCGCCGCCGAGCAGGCCGGACGCCGACGAGAACAGCACGAACGACGCGAGGTCCAGGTCCCGCGTGAGCCGGTGCAGGTTCCAGGCGGCGTCCACCTTGGGCCGCAGCACCGCGCGGACCTTCTCCTCGGTCAGCGAGGCGAGCACACCGTCGTCCAGCACCCCCGCCGCGTGGATCACCGAGGTCAGCGGACGCTCGTCCGGGATCGTGGCGAGCAGCGCCGCGAGCGCGTCCGGGTCGGCGGCGTCACAGGCCACGACGCGCACCTCGGCCCCCGCCTCGGTCAGCTCGGCCGCCAGCGCCTCGGCCCCCGGCGCGTCCGCGCCGCGCCTGCCGGTGAGCAGCAGGTGACGCACGCCGTGCTCGGCCACCAGGTGACGGGCCACGACGGCGCCGATGGTGCCGGTACCGCCGGTGACGAGCACGGTGCCTGTAGGCGCGGCCGTGTCCCCTGCCGTACGCCTGCCTGAGTCCCCTGCCGTAGCCGTCTCAATGACCGCCTCGGTGCCGGTCCCCGGCAAGGTCAGCACGATCTTGCCGACGTGCCGGGCCTGACCGAAGTACCTGAAGGCCGCCGGGGCCTGCCGCACGTCCCACGTCGTCACCGGCAGCGGCCGCAGCGCGCCGTCGCGGAACAGCGCCAGCACCGCCGACAGCGACGCGCTCACCGACGGGACCGGCATGTCGAGCAGCTCGAACGGCAGATACGCGACCCCCGGATGGGCCGCCGCGACATCCGCCGGGTCCCGCAGGTCGGCGATCCCCATCTCGACGAACCGGCCGCCTGGGGACAACAGCCGCAGCGACGCGTCGAGGAGATCGCCGGTCAGCGAGTTCAGCACCACGTCCACGGCGGGGAAGGCCTGCTCGAAGTCGCCGGTGCGCGACGAGGCGATCCGTTCCCTCGGCACGCCGAGTTCACGCAGCGCGTGCCACTTGGCCGGGCTCGCCGTGGCGAACACCTCGGCGCCGAGGTGCCGAGCGAGCTGGAGCGCCGCGAGGCCGACCCCACCGGCCGCCGCGTGGATCAGCACCCGCTCACCCGGCCGCAGCCGGGCCAGTTCCACCAGGCCGTGGTAGGCCGTGGTGAACACCGCAGGCACCCCGGCGGCCTGCGCGTACGTCCAGCCGTCCGGTATCGGCGCCAGCAGGTCGCGCGTCCCCACCGCGACCGGCCCCACCCCACCTCGCACCAGGCCGAACACCCGGTCTCCCACCGCGAGGCCCGTGACACCGGGCCCGGTCTCCAGCACGGTCCCCGCGACCTCCGTGCCGAGCGGCACGTCCGCGGGGACCATCCCGAGGGTCGTGAGCACGTCGCGGAAGTTCAGACCCGCCGCGCGCACCGAGATCCTGACCTGGCCATCGGTGAGCGGCGCGTACGCCTCGGGGAACGCCGCCGCGTACAGGTCGTCAGGCGAGCCCCCTGACGTGGCGAGCCGCCACGCCGAACCGTCCTCAGGGGGCCGCACGACACGGGTCGTGTCCACCCTGCCGAGCCTCGGCACCAGCACCCGGCCGCCACGCAGCGCCACCTGCGGCTCCCCGGTGGCGAGCGCGCCGGGAAGCGCGTGCAGCGACTCCTCGCCGTCCACGTCCACCACCGCGACCCGGCCGGGGTTCTCGGTCGCCGCCGACCTCAGCAGTCCCCACAGTGGCGCGGCCACAAGATCGGCCACGTCACCCGGCCCGGCGGCGACCGCCTCGCGGATGAGCACGACCAGCCGTCCCGGCCGCTCGTCCGCCAGCCGTTCCCTGAGCTGTGCGAGCAGGGCCTGGACGTTTCCCGCGACCGCCTCAGGTGTGGCGCCGTCCGGTGTCTCCAGCCAGGGGAGCAGCGTCGTCGCCGCTCCGGGGTCCGGAGCGCCGAGCGATGCCACCAGGCCGGGGAACGGCGCGGCGAGATCGTAGGAAAGCGTGGCGTCCTGGACGGGGATCTCGGTCCAGCCGACCTCGTACAGGGAAGCCGGTCCGGTGGGACGGCGCGACGTCCCAGGGCCGGCGGCACGCAGGGTCAGCGACGCCGCATGCGCCACCGGGGCCCCTGCCGGGTCCGCGACGGTCAGCGACACCGTGTCGGCATCGCCGGCGCCACCGGGGCCCGGCGCGACGGTCACCCGCAGCGCCGTGGCGCCGGCCGCGTACAGCGACACTCCTGACCAGGCGAACGGCAGCCGGACCCCGTCGCCGAGGAACCCGCCGAGCGCCATCGTGTGCATCGCCGCGTCGAGCAGCGCCGGGTGGACGAGGAAACGCGCCGCCGTCTCGTGCTGCTCCTCCGGCAACGCCACCTCGCCGTACACGGTGTCCCCGTCACCCCAGGCGGCCGTGAGGTTCTGGAAGTCGGGCCCGTACTCGTACCCCAGCTCCGCGAGCCGCTCGTACAACCCGTCCACGTCGAGCGGCACGGCCCCCGGCGGCGGCCAGCTCTCCACCGGCGCCGGCGCTTCGCCGGCCTGCGGCGCGAGCACCCCCGCCGCGTGCCGCGTCCACTCCGGGTCCGTACTGTGCCGCGAGTGGACGGTGACCCGCCGCCTGCCGGTGCCGTCCGCCTCCTCCACGACCACCTGGAGACGGACGGCGCCGCGTTCCGGCAGGTACAGCGGCGCCTCCAGGGTCAGCTCCTCCACCCGCGGCGCGGACCCGGTGACCTGGCCCGCCTGCAACGCCAGCTCCAGCAGCGCCGTGGCGGGAAGCAGTACGGACCCCCGCACGGCGTGGCCGGCCAGCCAGCCGTGCGAGTCACGGGAGAGGCGGCCGGTCAGGACCGTCGCGCCGCTCTCGGCGAGCGTGGTGAGGGAACCGAGGAACGGGTGGTCGGTGGTGTCGTGACCAAGGCTGCCGGCGTCGCCGCCGATCGAGGGACCCTCCAGCCAGTAGCGGCGGTGTTGGAAGGGGTAGGTGGGGAGGTCGGTGGTGGTGGGTGTGGTGTGGGGGGTCCAGGTGGTGGGGGTGCCGTGGGTGTGGAGGTGTGCGAGGGATTTGTGGAAGCGGGTGAGGGTGCCTTGGTCGCGGCGGAGTGTTCCGGTGGTGAGGGTCGTACCGGTGGTGGTGTCGTCGATGGCGGCGGTGAGTACGGGGTGGGGGCTGGCTTCTATGTAGGTGGTGTGGCCGTCTTGTTCGAGGTGGGTGATGGTCTGGTGGAACAGGACGGGGTTGGCGAGGTTGTCGTACCAGTAGTGTGCGGTGAGGGTGGTGGTGTCGATGGGGGTGCCGTGGAGGGTGGAGTAGAAGGGGATGTCGGCTTTTTGTGGGTGGATGTCGGTGAGTTGGTGGAGGAGGGTTTGTTTGAGGGGGTGGATGTGGGGGGTGTGGGAGGCGTAGTCGACGGGGATTGTGCGGGTTTTGAGGTGGGGGTGTTGGTCGAGGAGGTGTTTGAGTTGGGTGGGGTTGCCGGCGATGACGGTTGTAGTTGGGCTGTTGTGTGCGGCGATGTGGAGATCGGTGTAGGTGGCCAGGTGGGGGTGGAGGGTTTCGGCGGGGAGGGGGATCGTGGCCATGGCACCGGTACCTGCCAGAGTCCGCAGGGTGGTTGCTCTGCGGGTGATGATGGTGGTGGCGTCGGTGAGGGTGAGGGCTCCGGCGATGTGGGCTGCGGCGATTTCGCCTTGGGAGTGGCCGATGACGGCGTGGGGGTGGATGCCGTGGTGTTGCCATAGCCGGGCGAGGCTGGTCATGACGGCGAACAGTGCGGGTTGGACGATGTCGACGCGGTCCAGGGGTGGGGCTTGTGGCTGGTTGTGCAGGACGTCGATCAGGTTCCATCCGGCTTGCCGCTGGATTTCGTCGGCGGCTTCGGTGAGGTGGTGTGCGAAGACCGGTGAGGTGGTGAGCAGGTCGGTGGCCATGTGTTCCCATTGGGAGCCTTGGCCGGGGAACACGAAGACGATTTTGCCGGGGTCACCGGCTTGGCCGTGGACGAGTGCGGGGTGTTCGTGTCCGTTGGTCAGGGCTTGGAGTGCGGTGAGGAGTTCGGGCCGGTTGTCGTGGACGATGACGGCGCGGTGGGTGAGTGCGGCGCGGCCGGTGGCCAGGGTGTGTGCCACCGCACGCAGATCCGCCTCCGGCCGTTGGAGGAGATGCTCGCGCAACCGTTCGGCCTGAGCGCGCAACGCCGCAGGTGTGTGTCCCGACAGCACCACCGGCACGGCCGCCGCCTCGTCGGCCGGAGCCGCCACTCCGGCGTCCGTCCCGGACGGTGCGGGAGGTGGTTCCTCGATGATGACGTGCGCGTTGGTGCCGCTCATACCGAAGCCGGAGACGCCGGCGCGGCGGGGGTGATCCGGGTCGGCGGGCCAGGGGACGGGTTCGGTGAGAAGGCGGACGGCGCCGTCCTCCCAGTCGACGTGCGGGGTAGGACGGTCCACGTGAAGAGTGCGGGGGAGTTCACCGTGCCGGAGGGACTGCACGATCTTGATGACCCCGCCGACCCCCGCGGCGGCCTGCGAGTGGCCGATGTTGGACTTCAGGGATCCCAGCCACACCGGCCGGCCGGCCGGCCGGTCGGCGCCGTACGTCGCGAGAATGGCCTGCGCCTCGATGGGGTCGCCGAGCGTGGTGCCGGTGCCGTGGGCCTCGACGGCGTCCACGTCGGCCGCGGTCAGTCCCGCGTCGGCCAGCGCCTGCCGGATCACCGCCTGCTGCGCGGGGCCGTTCGGCGCGGTGAGGCCGTTGCTCGCGCCGTCCTGGTTGATCGCCGTGCCACGGATGACGGCCAGCACGGGGTGGCCGTTCCGCCGCGCGTCCGACAGCCGTTCCACCAGCAGCAGTCCGACGCCTTCACCGAACGCCGTGCCGTCCGCCGCGGCGGCGAACGCCTTGCACCGCGAGTCAGGCGACAGGCCGCGCTGCCTGCTGAACCCGATGAAGATGTCCGGATTGGCCAGCACGGTCGCGCCACCGGCCAGCGCCAGATCGCACTCGCCGTTCCGCAGCGCGCGCACCGCCAGGTGCAGTGCCACCAGCGACGACGAGCACGCCGTGTCCACCGTCACCGCGGGCCCTTCCAGTCCCAGCGTGTACGCGATGCGTCCCGACGCGATGCTCCCCGCGCTGCCGATTCCGAGGTACCCCTCCATGTCGGCGGGAAGCCGCACCCGTGACCCGTAGTCGGTGTACACGACCCCCGCGTACACCCCGGTCCGTGAACCGCGCAGCGTCCCCGGGTCGATGCCGGCCCGTTCGAACGCCTCCCACGACGTCTCCAGCAGCAACCGCTGCTGCGGATCCATGCTGACCGCCTCACGCGGGCTGATCCCGAAGAACGCCGGATCGAACCGGTCGGCGTCGTGCAGGAACCCACCTTCCCGCGCGTACGAGGTGCCGGCGCGCGAAGGGTCGGGGTCGAAGAGCCGTTCCAGGTCCCACCCCCGGTTCACGGGGAACGGCGAGACGACGTCGCGTCCGGACGCGACGACGTCCCACAGGTCCTCGGGGGTGCGCACCTCACCCGGGTACCGGCACGCCATGGCGACGATCGCGACCGGTTCGTCGTCCCGCCGCTCCACCGTGACCGTGACCGCCGGGGTGTCGCCTGTGCTCAGCAGCCGGGAACGCAGGAACCCGGCGAGCGCACGCGGCGACGGGTGGTCGAAGACCAAGGTGCTAGGCAGCTTCAGTCCGGTGGCGGCGGACAGCCGGTTGCGCAGCTCCACCGAGGTCAGCGAGTCGAAACCGAGGTCCTTGAAGGGCCGCGTGGCGTCCAGGCCGTCCTGCGCGGCGTACCCCAGCACCCCGGCGACCTGTTCGCCGATCGCGTCGAGAAGCATCCGTTCCTGGTCCACCCTCGGCCGGGTGGCCAGGGACGCGAACGCCGAGACCGTCCCCTGCGGCGAGACGGCCCGGCTCCCCGCGAACGGCCGCAGCAGCGGCGACAGCAGGCCCGCCGCCGCCTGGTCGCGCAGCGCACCCACGGCCGGCCGGGTGGCGAGCAGCGAGGGCCGCGCCGACCGCAGCGCCAGTCCGAGCAGCGGCCCCGTCTGCGTGGCGGCCGAACGTACCAGGCCGGCGCGCGGCGGCCCCCCTTCGCGGGGGCCGAAGGCCACGCACACGGCGGGGAGACCGAGGTCCCGCCGGTGCCGCGCCAGCGCGTCGAGGTACGCGCCGGTCGCGGCTCGCGCCGCCTGTCCTGTGCCGCCGAGCGCGGCCGAGACGTCCGGCAGCACCAGCGCGAAGGCGCCGAGATCGACACCGAGGGTCAGCTCGTGCAGGGCCCACGCCGCGTCGCGGCTCTCCCGCAGCGCCGTGTCGAAGTCGTCCGGCGGGATGGACAGCAGCACGGCCTCGTCCGCCACGGCCGGCACATGGACGACCGCCGTCAACGGGTGCTCCGGGGGGACCAGCGCGAGCGCCGCCGCCACCGTCTCCCGGTGCGCCGCTCCGCCGCCTGCCGCCGCACCCTGGTCCGCCGCTCCGCCACCGGCGGCCGTCTCCTTGTCCGCCGCTCCGTCACCCGCGGCTTCGTCACCCGCCACCAGGACCTCGGCCCCGAGTTCCGCCAGCGTCCCCGCGTGCTCGATGACGTCGCCGAGCAGCAGCAGGCGACGCACCCCGAGCCCTGCGACGAGGTATTCGGCGGCGTGCGCCGCGAGGTCACCCGACCCCGACACGAGGACCGTGCCGCCGAAGCGCGGCGCGGACGTGAAGTCGTCCGGCGTGGAGACGGCCAGCCGGGGGACCCGTGCCTCACCTCGCCGCAGCGCGACCTGCGGCTCGCCGAGGCCGAGCACGGCGGGAAGCGCACGCGCGGACGCCTCGTCCCCGTCCAGGTCGACGATCGTGACCCGTCCCGGATGCTCGGACTGCACGGCCCTGACCAGGCCCCACACCGAAGCCGGCGCCAGATCCGGCACGTCGTCCGGCGAGGTGGCCACCGCGTGCCGGGTCACCACCATCAGGTGGGTGCCGTCGTCGTCCCGGTCGGTGAACCAGGCCCGCAGGTCGGTGAGCAGATCGGCCGCCGAGGAGGCGTGCCAGGTCACGACGTCCGGGACGTCACCGCCGGCGGTGTCCCGGACGGGGACCGGCTGCCAGTCCGGTCCGAGCAGCCAGTCGGGACGGGCCGCCGCCGGGGCCAGGTCGCGCACCGGCCGCAGCTCCACCGACCTGATCGTGGCCACAGGGAGACCGGCCGCGTCGGCGATCACGGCCCCGTACCGCACGGCGGGGGTGCCGTCGTCCGCCTCGGTCGCCGGGTCGCCGGAGGGCAGGCGGGTGAGGCGTACGCGCAGACCTTGTGGACCCGGTGTTCCGGCGGTGTGCGGTACGGCGTCGTGCCACTGCGCGGGGACGGCGACAGGGCCGGCGACCGGAAGGAGAGGCTGGAGCGCGGCGGTGAGGAGCGCGGGGTGCAGGTTGTGGCGGGAGACGTCCAGGCCGTCGGGTGCCGCCACCTCGGCGAAAAGCTCCTCGTCCCGCCGCCACAGGCGCGTGAGACCCTGCAAAGCCGCGCCGTGGTCGTGGCCCAGCGCGGCGAGGTCCGCACGGGTCTCCACCACGTCCAGCTCCTCCGCGTCCGCCGGCGGCCAGGCCGTGAGCGCATCCGGCACGGCGGCCGGCGGTGCGAGCACCCCCGAGGCGTGCTCCGTCCACGGCGGATCAAGGGCCTCGTCCTCGGAGGACTCGTCGTACGGCCGCGCGTACAACGTGAAGACGCGCCTGCCTTGGTCGTCCGCCGCGCCTACCGTGAGCTGCAGGTCCGCGCCACCGGCCGCGTCCAGTGCCAGCGCGGGTCCCGCGCCGAGCTCCGCGACACCGAGCCCGCCGAGTGCCTGGCCCGCCTGGAACGCCAGGTCCAGGTAGGCCGCCGCCGGGAACACCACCGTGCCGTCGATCGCGTGGTCGGCGACCCAGCGGTGAGCGTGCGCGGACACCCGTCCCGTCAGCAGAAGCGTGTCACCTCCCGCTACCGTCGTGGCCGCCGCGAGCAGCGGATGCCGCGTCGTCCGCAGACCGAGACTCTCCGGGTCACCGGAGGTGGCGCCGTCCTCCAGCCAGTAGTGGCGGTGTTGGAAGGGGTAGGTGGGGAGGTCGGTGGTGGTGGGTGTGGTGTGGGGGGTCCAGGTGGTGGGGGTGCCGTGGGTGTGGAGGTGTGCGAGGGATTTGTGGAAGCGGGTGAGGGTGCCTTGGTCGCGGCGGAGTGTTCCGGTGGTGGTGGCGTTGGGGGTGGTGTCTTGGATGGCGGTGGTGAGGACGGGGTGGGGGCTGGTTTCGATGTAGGTGGTGTGGCCGTCGTTGGTCAGGCGGGTGATGGTTTGGTGGAAGTGGACGGGGTTGGCGAGGTTGTCGTACCAGTAGTGTGCGGTGAGGGTGGTGGTGTCGATGGGTTTGGTGTGGAGGGTGGAGTAGAAGGGGATGTGGGATTTGGTGGGGGTGATGTGGGAGAGGGTTTGGAGGAGGGTTTGTTTGAGGGGGTGGATGTGGGGGGTGTGGGAGGCGTAGTCGACGGGGATTGTGCGGGTTTTGAGGTGGGGGAGGGTGGTGAGGAGGTGGGTGAGTTGGGTGGGGTTGCCGGCGATGACGGTGGTGGTGGGGCTGTTGTGTGCGGCGATGTGGAGGTCGGTGTAGGGGGTGAGGTGGGGGTGGAGGGTTTCGGCGGGGAGGGGGATGGTGGCCATGGCGCCGGTGCCGGTGAGGGTGCGCAGGGTGGTTGCTCTGCGGGTGATGATGGTGGTGGCGTCGGTGAGGGTGAGGGCTCCGGCGATGTGGGCTGCGGCGATTTCGCCTTGGGAGTGGCCGATGACGGCGTGGGGGTGGATGCCGTGGTGTTGCCATAGCCGGGCGAGGCTGGTCATGACGGCGAACAGTGCGGGTTGGACGATGTCGACGCGGTTCAGGGGTGGGGTTCCTGGTTTGTTGTGCAGGACGTCGATCAGGTTCCATCCGGCTTGCCGCTGGATTTCGTCGGCGGCTTCGGTGAGGTGGTGTGCGAAGACCGGTGAGGTGGTGAGCAGGTCGGTGGCCATGTGTTCCCATTGGGAGCCTTGGCCGGGGAACACGAAGACGATTTTGCCGGGGTCGCCGGTCTGGCCTTGGACGAGTGCGGGGTGTTGGCGTCCGTCGGCGAGGGATTGAAGTGCGGTGAGCAGTTCGGGCCGGTCCTGGTGGACGATGACGGCGCGGTGGGTGAGTGCGGCGCGGCCGGTGGCCAGGGTGTGTGCCACCGCACGCAGATCCGCCTCCGGCCGTTCGGCCAGGTAGTCGTACACCTGTCCCGCCTGAGCCCGCAGCGCCTCGGGAGTGTGTCCCGACAACACCACCGGCACCGGCCCGTCGTCGCGCGTACGCACGGCCTCGGTCACCGATCCGGCCTCGTGGCCGCCGTCGGCCGGGACCGGCGAAGGTGAAGGCTCCGAGACAGGAGGCTCTTCGATGACGACGTGCGCGTTGGTGCCGCTGATGCCGAACGACGAGACGGCGGCGCGGCGGGGGTGATCCGGGTCGGCGGGCCAGGGGACGGGTTCGGTGAGAAGGCGGACGGCGCCGTCCTCCCAGTCGACGTGCGGCGTGGGACGGTCCACGTGCAGGGTCCGGGGGAGCAGGCCGTGGTGCAGCGACTGCACGATCTTGATGATGCCGCCGACTCCTGCGGCGGCCTGCGTGTGGCCGATGTTGGACTTCAGGGACCCCAGCCAGACGGGACGGTCCGCCGGACGTGCCTGGCCGTACGTCGCGAGCAGGGCCTGGGCCTCGATGGGGTCACCGAGACGGGTGCCGGTGCCGTGGGCCTCGACGGCGTCCACGTCGGCCGCGGTCAGTCCCGCGTCGGCCAGGGCCTGCCGGATGACGCGCTGCTGCGCGGGGCCGTTCGGCGCGGACAGCTGGCCGCTCGTCCCGTCCTGGTTGACCGCGGTGCCACGGATGACGGCCAGCACCGGGTGGCCGTTCCGCCGCGCGTCCGACAGCCGTTCCACCAGCAGCAGTCCGACCCCCTCACCCCAGCCGGTGCCGTCCGCCGCGGCGGCGAACGCCTTGCAGCGGCCGTCGGGGGACAGGCCGCGCTGCCGGCTGAACTCCACGAACAGGCCAGGGGTGGCGATGACGGTGGCGCCGCCGGCCAGCGCCAGCTCGCACTCGCCGTTCCGCAGCGCGCGCACCGCCAGGTGTAGCGCGACCAGAGACGACGAGCACGCCGTGTCGATCGTGATCGCCGGGCCCTCCAGCCCGAACACGTACGACAGCCGGCCCGACGCCACCGACCCGGCGCTGCCGGTCCCGATGTACCCTTCGAGCTCCTCGGGTGCCTGCCGGATCCGGCCCCCGTAGTCGCTGTACATCACCCCGGCGAACACCCCGGTCCGTGAGCCGCGCAGCGTCCCCGGGTCGATGCCGGCCCGTTCGAACGCCTCCCACGCGGTCTCCAGCAGCAACCGCTGCTGCGGGTCCATGCTGACCGCCTCACGCGGGCTGATCCCGAAGAACGCCGGATCGAACCGGGCCGCGTCGTGCAGGAACCCCCCTTCCCGTGCGTACGTCTTCCCGGTGCGTGCCGGATCGGGGTCGTACAGCCCTTGTGTGTCCCAGCCACGGTCGCCGGGGAACGGCGAGATCGCGTCGACGCCGTCCGCGACGAGACGCCACAGCTCCTGCGGTGACCGGACGCCGCCGGGGTAGCGGCAGGCCATGCCGACGATCGCGATGGGTTCGTGCCGTGCCGCCTCCACCTCCGACAGCCGTTGCCGGGTGTGCAGCAGGTCGTTGGTCACCCGCTTGAGGTAGTCGCGCAGACGCGCTTCGTTCCCCTTGGTCGCATCGGTGGTCATGCGGCGTTCGTCCCTCCTGCGTCGTGCGTGTGGGTCACTCGGAGCCGAGCTGCGTGTCGATCAGCCGGAACAGTTCGTCGTCGGTCGCCTCCTCCACCGCGGTGGTCACCGTGTCGTCCGGTGGCGCGGAGACCAGCGTGAGCAGCGCGGACAGCCGGGTCGTGAACAGGTCCCTGTCCTTCGGGGTGAGCGTGCCGGGGAGCGCCTCGGCCAGCTCGTCGAGTGCGGCCAGCGCCGCCGAGGTGCCGCCGGGAAGCCGCGCGGCGGCCTCGCCGAGCAGATGACCGGCGAGCGCGGTGGCCGTCGGATGGTCGAAGAGCAGCGTGGTCGGCAGCCGCAGTCCGGTCTCCTCCGCGAGCCTGTTGCGCAGCTCCACCGCGGTGAGGGAGTCGAACCCGAGGTCCAGCAGCCCGCGTTCCGCCGGTACGGCCTGGCCGGACGGCAGCCTGAGGACCTCGGCGACCGTGCCGCGCACCAGGTCGAGCGCGATACGCGGCCGGTCGGGCCCGGCGGCCTCGGTGAGTTTCCGCATCCAGGGTCGCGGCCCGTCCCGTCGCGCCGGTTCACGCCTGACGGGGATGCGGACCAGTGAACGCATCAGCGGCGGCACCTTCTCGGGGTCCCCGGTGGCACGCAGACCGGCCGTGTCGATGCGCGCCGGGACGGTCACCGGATGCTCGCCGCGTAGTGCGGCGTCGAGGAGGGTGAGTGCGTGGTGGGGGTGGAGTGGGGTGATGCCGGTTTTGTGGAGGCGGTGGTGGTCGGTGGTGGTGAGGTGGGTGGTGAGGGTGGTGGGTTGTTGCCAGAGTCCCCAGGCGAGTGAGGTGGCGGGTTGGTGGTGGGTGTGGCGGTGGTGGGCGAGTGCGTCGAGGTAGGTGTTGGCGGCGGCGTAGTTGGCTTGTCCTGCGGTGCCGAGGGTGCCGGCGATGGAGGAGAACAGGATGAAGGCGTCGAGGTTGTGGGTGAGGGTGTGGAGGTGGTGTGCGGTGGTGGCTTTGGCGTTGAGGACGGTGTGGAGGCGTTGGGGGGTGAGGTGGGTGATGGGGGTGTCGTCGAGGATGGCGGCGGTGTGGATGACGGCGGTGAGGGGGTGTTCGGGGGGGATGGTGGTGAGCAGGTCGGTGAGTTGGGTGGGGTCGGTGGTGTCGCAGGCGATGAGGGTGGGGTGTGCGCCGAGGTCGGTGAGTGTGGTGAGCAGGTCGTCGGCGCCGGGTGCGTCGGGTCCGCGTCGGCTGGTGAGCAGGAGGTGGCGGATGTTGTGGTGGGTGGTGAGGTGTTCGGCGACGAGGCGGCCGAGTGATCCGGTGGCGCCGGTGATCAGCACCGTCCCCTCCGGACGCATCCTGTGCCTGAGGGGAGCGATGCCGGTGTGCTCGTCGGGTGCCGTGGCACCGTCGCCGGTCGCCGCCGCGTCGAGCCGTCCGGCCGCGTCCCGTACCGGGACGAGCCTCGGGACCAGTGCGAGTCCGTCGCGCAGCGCGAGCTGCGGTTCGCCGGTGGCGAGCGCGGCGCCGACGGCACGTTCTGACTCGGCGCCGCCGTCGGTGTCGATGAGGACGAACCGTCCGGGGTGCTCGGTCTGCGCCGAGCGCACCAGGCCCCACAGCGCGGACTGCGCGAGGCCGGTGAGCGGTTCACCGTCCCGTACGGCGACGGCGTGCCGGGTGACCACGGCGAGCCGGACGTCCGGCGGGTCGGCGGCCAGCCAGGCCTGGATCACAGCGAGCACGTCGGCCGTGACCTGCGTGAAGCCGGCTTGCTCGCCGTCCGGGACGGCGAGCACGACGTCCTCGGTGACGTCCGCCGCACGGATGTGCTCCTGCGCCTCCCCGGCCGACCGCAGCACCACGTACGACCCCGGCGCCGAGGCGCCGTTCGCCGGCGACCAGGCCACCCGGTACAGCCCGCCACCGGCCGTAGGCGCGAGCGCGGCCAGGTCGGCCTCCCGCACGGTCAGCGCTGCCACCGACAGCACCGGCTCCCCGGAGGACCCGGCCAGCGACAACGCCACCTGTCCGTCCCCGGCGGGGACGATCGCGACGCGCAGCGGCCCGGTGGCCGTCCCGTGCGCCTGGACACCGCTCCACGAGAACGGCAACCGGACACCGTCCCCCGCCAGCGCCAGCGGATGCAGCGCCGCGTCCAGCAGCGCCGGATGCGGGCCCGGCCAGTCCCCTGCGCCGTCCGGCGGCTCGACCTCGGCGAACAGCTCCTCGCCGCGCCGCCACACGGCACGCAACCCCTGGAACACGGGTCCGTACACGTACCCGAGCCCCGCCAGCCGCTCGTACACCCCGTCGAGCTCGACGACCTCGGCATCCGGCGGCGGCCACACCCCGGGTACGGCAGCCGCCGGGCCGGCGGCCGGGGTGAGCACACCTGAGGCGTGCAGCGTCCAGGTCCCGGACTCCTCACGGGAGTGCACCGACACCGTCCGGCGGTCGTCCTGATCGGTGGCGGCCACGGTGACCTGGAGCTGGAGCGCGGCGTCCTCGGGGATCGGCATCGGAGCGAGGAGGGTCAGTTCCTCCACCACAGGGGTGCCGGTGTGCCGTCCCGCCGTGAGCGCGAGGTCCAGCAGCGCGGTGGCCGGCAGCAGCGTGGTGCCGGCGATCACGTGGCCGGCCAGCCATGGGTGGGTACGCGGGGAGATCCGGCCGGTGAACACGGTGCCGTCCGCGTCGGCCAGGTCCACGGCCGCGGTGAGCAGCGGATGACCGGTGGTGTCCAGCCCCGCGGCCGGCCGGGTGGACGCGGGGACGTCGAGCCAGTGGCGGGTGCGCTGGAACGGGTACGTCGGCAGCTCCACCGGAACGTCACGGCCCGCCGGCGGGAGGAGACGGCCCCAGTCCACCGGTGTACCGGAGACGTGCAGCGCGGCCAGGGCCCGGGTGAACGCCACCGGTTCCGGCAGGTCACGGCGCAGCACCGGGACCGTGCGCGCATCGGGGAGGGTCTGCGCGGCCATGGAGGAGAGCACCGCGTCCGGCCCCACCTCGACGTACAGATCGATGCCTGACCCGGCCAGCGCGCGGACCCCGTCGGCGAACCGCACCGGCTCGCGGACGTGCCGCACCCAGTAGCCGGGGGACGCCAGTTCCTCGGCGCCGGCGAACGTCCCGGTGTGGTCGGACACGATGGGGATCCGCGGAGCGGCGAACGTCAGGCCCGCGACGACCGCGTGGAAGTCCGCCAGCATCGGGTCCATCAGCGACGAGTGGAAGGCGTGGCTCACGGTGAGCCGCCTGACCTTCGCGCCGCCGGCCGCCGCGCGTTCCATCACCCCCAGCACGGCGTCCTCCGCGCCGGAGACCACCGTCGAACGCGGCCCGTTCACCGCGGCCACCGAGACCTCCCCGTCCAGCAGCGCGGCGGCGTCGGCCTCGCTCAGCGACAACGACGCCATGGCACCCCCGGCAGGCAGTGCCTGCATGAGGCGGCCACGCGCGGTGACCAGGGTGGCGGCGTCGTCCAGGCTCAGCACCCCCGCGACATGGGCCGCGGCGATCGAGCCCACCGAGTGGCCGAGCAGTGCGCGCGGCGGCGGGCCCGCGTGGCCGAGCAGCCGGAACAGCGCCGTCTCCATGGCGAACAGAGCGGGCTGGGTGTGGCGGGTCTCGTGCAGTGACGCGGCGTCCGGGGTGCCGGGGTCGCTGAAGAGGATGTCGCGCAGGGGCCGGTCGAGATGCGGGTCGAGCGCGGCGCAGGCCTCGTCGAGCGCGGCGGCGAAGACCGGGTAGGTGCGGTAGAGGTCCCGTCCCATGCCGGGGTGCTGGCTGCCTTGGCCGGTGAACAGGTACGCGGTGCGCGGCACGCCGTTCACCTCGCCGCGTGTCACGGCCGGGTGGTGGCGGCCGTCGGCCACGGCGTCCAGGGCTTCACGCAGTTCTCCGGGCCCGGAGGGGACGGCGGCGGCGCGGTGGGTGAGCGCGGCGCGGCCCGTGGCCAGGGTGCGCGCGACGGACGGAAGGTCCAGGCCGGGGTCGGCCGCCAGGTGATCGCTCAGCCGCCGTGCCTGCGCTCGCAGGCCTTCTGGGGTGTGTGCGGACAGCAGCCACGGCACGGGGCCGGTGTCCTCGACCGGCTCGGCGGCGGCGGGGGGAGGGGGCTGTTCGATGATGACGTGTGCGTTGGTGCCGCTGATGCCGAAGGAGGAGATGGCGGCGCGGCGGGGGTGGCTGGTGGTGGGCCAGGGGGTGGGGTGGGTGAGGAGGTGGAGGGGGGTGGTGGTCCAGTCGATGTGGGGGGTGGGGGTGTCGGCGTGGAGGGTGGGGGGGAGGGTGGCGTGGTGGATGGCTTGGATCATTTTGATGATGCCGGCGGCTCCGGCGGCTGCTTGGGTGTGGCCGATGTTGGATTTGAGTGAGCCGAGGTAGATGGGTTGCGTTCGGTCGCGGTAGGTGTTGTGGAGTGCTTGGGCTTCGATGGGGTCGCCGAGGGTGGTGCCGGTGCCGTGGGCTTCGATGGCGTCGATGTCGGTGGGGGTGAGTCCGGCGTTGGTGAGGGCTTGGGTGATGACGCGTTGTTGTGCGGGTCCGTTGGGTGCGGTGAGTCCGTTGCTGGCGCCGTCCTGGTTGACGGCGGTGCCGCGGATGACGGCGAGGACGGGGTGGTTGTTGCGTTGTGCGTCGGAGAGGCGTTCGACGAGCAGGAGTGCGGCGCCTTCGGCCCATCCGGTGCCGTCGGCGGTGGCGGCGAAGGCTTTGCAGCGGCCGTCGGGGGACAGTCCCCGCTGCCGGCTGAACTCCACGAAGACCGACGGGCTCGCCATGACGGTGACGCCACCCGCGAGCGCCAGATCACACTCGCCTTGCCGCAGCGCCTGCGCGGCCAGATGCAGCGCGACCAGCGATGACGAACACGCCGTGTCCACCGTGACCGCCGGGCCCTCCAGCCCGAAGGTGTACGCCACCCGGCCCGAGGCGACGCTTCCCGCGCTGCCGCTGACCAGGTAACCCTCGAACCCCTCCGGCGCCTCGCTCGCCTGGTGCAGCCGTGCGCCGTAGTCGTTGTACATGACGCCGGTGAAGACGCCGGTGCGTGAGCCGCGCAGTGAGTCGGGGGCGATGCCGGCGCGTTCGAAGGTCTCCCAGGCGATCTCCAGCAGCAGCCTTTGCTGCGGGTCGATCGCGGCGGCCTCACGAGGGCTGATGCCGAACGCCGCGGCGTCGAAGTCGGCCGCGTCGTAGAGGAATCCGCCTTCCCGCGTGTAGGACGTACCCGGATGCTCGGGGTCGGAGTGGTACAGCGCGTCCAGGTCCCACCCCCGGTCCTGAGGGAAGGGGCCGATCGCGTCGGTGCCGGAGCTGACCAGCCGCCACAGGTCCTGCGGTGAGGTCACCCCGCCGGGGAGCCGGCACGCCGTCCCCACGACGACGATCGGATCATCGACGGGAGACGCGGAGACCCGTGGCCGTACCTCGCGCGGCGCCTCTTCCTCACCCAGCAGCTCTTCGACGAGCAGCGTCGTGACGGCCCCTGGGGTCGGGTGGTCGAACACCAGGGTCGTCGGCAGCTTCAGTCCGGTCGCCGCGTTCAGCCGGTTGCGCAGGTCCACAGCGGACAGTGAGTCGAAGCCGAGCTCGGTGAAGGCCCGGTCCTCCGCCACGGCCGCGCCGGTGGCGTGTCCGAGCACCGTGGCCGCCGTCTCCCGCACCAGGTCCGCCACCAGGCGTTCCGCGTCCTGCCGGGACGCGCCGGCGAGCCGTTCCGCCAGCCGGGCCTCGGTTCGTCGAGCGGACGCGAGCCGTGGTGCCTGCCGTACGAGCGACCGCAGCGGTGCGGGGACCGCGTCGCCGGACAGGGCCGAGGTGTCGAGCCGTGCGGGGACCAGCACGGGGTGGTCCGACCAGTCGGTGCGTAGTGCGGCGTCGAGGAGGGTGAGTGCGTGGTGGGGGTGGAGTGGGGTGATGCCGGTTTTGTGGAGGCGGTGGTGGTCGGTGGTGGTGAGGTGGGTGGTGAGGGTGGTGGGTTGTTGCCAGAGTCCCCAGGCGAGTGAGGTGGCGGGTTGGTGGTGGGTGTGGCGGTGGTGGGCGAGTGCGTCGAGGTAGGTGTTGGCGGCGGCGTAGTTGGCTTGTCCTGCGGTGCCGAGGGTGCCGGCGATGGAGGAGAACAGGATGAAGGCGTCGAGGTTGTGGGTGAGGGTGTGGAGGTGGTGTGCGGTGGTGGCTTTGGCGTTGAGGACGGTGTGGAGGCGTTGGGGGGTGAGGTGGGTGATGGGGGTGTCGTCGAGGATGGCGGCGGTGTGGATGACGGCGGTGAGGGGGTGTTCGGGGGGGATGGTGGTGAGCAGGTCGGTGAGTTGGGTGGGGTCGGTGGTGTCGCAGGCGATGAGGGTGGGGTGTGCGCCGAGGTCGGTGAGTGTGGTGAGCAGGTCGTCGGCGCCGGGTGCGTCGGGTCCGCGTCGGCTGGTGAGCAGGAGGTGGCGGATGTTGTGGTGGGTGGTGAGGTGTTCGGCGACGAGGCGGCCGAGTGATCCGGTGGCGCCGGTGATCAGCACCGTCCCCTCCGGACGCAACCGGCTCTCCCCACCCCCGACGGCGAGCCTGGCGAGCCGCGGCAGCAGCACCCGGCCCTCTCTCAGCGCGAGCTGCGGCTCGCCTGCGGCCACCGCGAACGGCAGCGCCTGCTCCGACTCGGCGGTGCCGTCGGTGTCGACCAGCACGAACCGTCCGGGGTGCTCGGTCTGCGCCGAGCGCACCAGCCCCCACACCACCGCCGTGGCCGGGTCCGCGATCGGCTCCTCGCGGTGGGTGGCGACGGCACCGGAGGTGACGAGGACCAGCCGCCGGTCACCGTCGTCCTCGACGTGCCGCCGCACCAGCCCGAGCGCCAGCTCCGCCACCGCACGCACCGCCTCCGGCCCCGCGATCGCCACCCCCTCACCACCGGACGCGACCGGCGACCCCGGTGTCCCGTCCGGTGCCGAGATCGGCACGCCGTCACCACCGGACGCGACCGGCGGCACATCGATCCGGACGATCTCGACGTCCTCGGCGGCCTGTCTCCCCGCGGCCCCCGGCACCCAGTTCAGCTCGTACACCGGCGCCGTGCGTGTGCCGGTGGAGCCCGTGAAGGGCCGCAGGGTGATCTCCTCGACGGAGCCCACCAGGCCACCCGCCGGGTCCGACAGCACCAGCGAGGCGGAGTCCGTACCCGACAGGTCGAGCCGCACCCGTACCGCACCGGCCCCGGTGGCGTGCAGCCGCACCCCCGACCAGGTGAACGGCAGGCGCAGCCCCATGCCGTCCCCGATCCCCGGTAGCGGGTGCAGCGCCGCGTCCAGCAGCACCGGGTGCAACGGGAGACCGCCGGCGACGCCATCCGGCAGGACGACCTCCGCGAACAGCGTGTTCTCCGCACGCCAGGCCATCCGGACACCGCGGAACGCGGGGCCGTAGTCGTAGCCGAGTGCCTGAAGGTGGTCGTACATCACGGCGGCGTCCACCGGGGCCGCGCCGGGAGGTGGCCACGCGGCGTCGGGGACGGCGGTCACCGTGGTCTCCGGTGCGAGGTACCCGGCGGCGTGCCGTACCCATGGTTCGTCCTCGCCGGCGCGCGCGTGGACGGTCAGCGCACGCCGGCCGTCCGCGCCGGCGGCCTCCACCAGGACCTGCACCTCGGCCGGCAGCGCGAGCGGCGCCTCCAGGGTCAGCTCGTCCACCACAGGTGTGTGCGCACGGACCCCCGCCTGGAGTGCCAGCGCGACCAGCAACGCACCCGGCGCCGTCGCGGTCCCGCCGACACGGTGGTCGGCCAGCCACGGGGACGCCGCCGGTGACAGGCGTCCGGTGAACAGCAGCCCGCCGTCCCCGGCCAGCTCGGTCCCCTCCTCGAGGAGCCCTTCCCGCGTGGCGTCGATCCAGTACCGCTGCCGCTGGAAGGCGTAGGTCGGCAGCACCGCCGGAACGCGCGGGCCGGCCGGGACGAGCCGGGACAGGTCGGCCGGTGCGCCGGCGGCGTACGCTGCGGCGACGCCGCGCGCGAAGGTCTGCGGCTCGGGATGGCCCTTGCGCAGCAGCGGAGTGCCGTTCGCGACGAGTGCGCTGAGGACGGCGTCGGGCCCGAGTTCGAGGAGCGTGGTGGCGTCGTGCAGGTGCCGGGTGGCGTCGTGGAACCGGACGGGTCTTGCGATGTGCTCGGTCCAGTAGGCGGGGTCGGTGAGCTGCGCCGCCGTGGCGACCTCACCGGTGAGCGCGCTGACGACCGGCGTCGCAGGAGGATGGTAGGTGACCGTCCCCGCGATGTCGGCGAAGGCGTCGAGTATCGGGTCCATGTGCGGCGAGTGGAACGCGTGGCTCACGGTGAGCTCATGCGTGCGCCTGCCTCGCGCGGAGAAGACCCCGGCGACGCGTGCGGCGTCACGACGGTCGCCTGAGACGACCACACCCGCGGGGCCGTTGATCGCGGCGATGGCGACGGTGCCGGTCAGATGGGGAAGGATCTCGTCCTCGGTGGCCTGGACGGCGATCATCGCACCGCCTGGCGGCGCGCCGAACATGAGCCGGCCGCGTGCGCAGACCAGGGTGGCGGCGTCCTCCAGCGTCAGCACCCCTGCGAGGTGGGCCGCGGTCAGCTCGCCGATGGAGTGGCCGGTGAGGACGTCGGGATGTACGCCGAGGTGGGCCAGCAGGTGGAACAGCGCGGTCTGCGACGCGAACAAGGCCGGCTGGGTGTAGTCGGTCCGGTCGAGCAGCGCCGCCAGGTCCGAGCCCTCGCCGGCGAACATCACGTCACGCAGCGGATGGTCCAGATGGGGGTCCAGCGCGGCGCAGGCCTCGTCGAGCGCGGCGGCGAAGACCGGGTAGGTGCGGTAGAGGTCCCGTCCCATGCCGGGGTGCTGGCTGCCTTGACCGGTGAGCAGGAACGCGGTCCGGGGCTGCGCCGCCGCGTGACCCCGGACGAGGGCCGGGTGCTCGGCGCCGGAGGCGAGGGCCGCCAGCGCGCCGAGGAGTTCGTCGTGGTCGCCGGTGACGGCGACGGCACGGTGCGGAAGGCCGGCGCGGCTGGTCGCCAGGGTCCGCGCGACGGAGGTCAGGTCCGCGCCGGGGTGGCCGACCAGATGGTCGCGCAGGTTGCGCGCCTGGTCGCGCAGGGCTTCGGGGGAGTGGGCCGACAGCGGCCACAGGAGGGGAGCCCCTGCCGGGGGTTCGGTGGCCGTCGCGCCGGCCGGAGCGAGGGACGGCGCACCTGTGGTCTGCGCGGTGTCCGCCGGTGGTTGTTCGATGATGACGTGTGCGTTGGTGCCGCTGATGCCGAAGGAGGAGATGGCGGCGCGGCGGGGGTGGCTGGTGGTGGGCCAGGGGGTGGGGTGGGTGAGGAGGTGGAGGGGGGTGGTGGTCCAGTCGATGTGGGGGGTGGGGGTGTCGGCGTGGAGGGTGGGGGGGAGGGTGGCGTGGTGGATGGCTTGGATCATTTTGATGATGCCGGCGGCTCCGGCGGCTGCTTGGGTGTGGCCGATGTTGGATTTGAGTGAGCCGAGGTAGATGGGTTGCGTTCGGTCGCGGTAGGTGTTGTGGAGTGCTTGGGCTTCGATGGGGTCGCCGAGGGTGGTGCCGGTGCCGTGGGCTTCGATGGCGTCGATGTCGGTGGGGGTGAGTCCGGCGTTGGTGAGGGCTTGGGTGATGACGCGTTGTTGTGCGGGTCCGTTGGGTGCGGTGAGTCCGTTGCTGGCGCCGTCCTGGTTGACGGCGGTGCCGCGGATGACGGCGAGGACGGGGTGGTTGTTGCGTTGTGCGTCGGAGAGGCGTTCGACGAGCAGGAGTGCGGCGCCTTCGGCCCATCCGGTGCCGTCGGCGGTGGCGGCGAAGGCTTTGCAGCGGCCGTCGGGGGACAGTCCCCGCTGCCGGCTGAACTCCACGAAGGTGTTCGGCGTCGACATCACCGTCACACCGCCGGCGAGCGCCAGGTCGCACTCACCTTGGCGTATCGCCTGCGCGGCCAGGTGCAGCGCCACCAGCGAGGAGGAGCAGGCGGTGTCCACCGTGACGGCGGGCCCCTCCAGGCCGTACGTGTACGCGAGCCGTCCCGAGACGACGCTGGAGGTGTTGCCGGTGAGCAGATAACCCTCGAACTCCTCCGGCGCCTTCCCCAGCCGGGACGCGTAGTCGTTGTACATGACGCCGGTGAAGACGCCGGTGCGTGAGCCGCGCAGCGAGTCGGGGGCGATCCCGGCGCGTTCGAAGGTCTCCCAGGCGACCTCCAGCAGCAGCCTCTGCTGCGGGTCGATCGCGGCGGCCTCACGCGGACTGATGCCGAACGCCGCGGCGTCGAAGTCGGCCGCGTCGTACAGGAAGCCGCCTTCCCGCGTGTAGGACGTACCCGGATGCTCGGGGTCGGAGTGGTACAACGCGTCCAGGTCCCACCCCCGGTCCTGAGGGAACGGCCCGATCGCGTCGGTACCGGAGATCACCAGCCGCCACAGCTCCTCCGGCGAGGTCACCCCGCCGGGGAGCCGGCACGCCGTCCCCACGACGACGATCGGATCGCCGTCCGCCGCGCCGGCCGGTCGTGCCGCCGCGACGATCGCCGGTCGCCGCGCCGCGCCACCTGGCAGCAGGCCGAGCAGGTACGTGGTCAGCGCCTCGGCGGACGGGTGGTCGAAGGTCACCGTGGCCGGCAGCCGCAGACCGGTCGTCGCGGCCAGCCGGTTCCGCAACTCCACCCCGGTCAGTGAGTCGAACCCGAGATCCTTGAACGCACGGCCCGGGTCGATGCTCGTGGACGTGGCATGGCCGAGCACGGCCGCCACAGCCGTCCGCACCGTCTCGGCGACGGCACGCACACGCTCGGCGGCCCCGAGACCCGCCGTCCGCTCGGCCCACGACCCGGCCCCCGGCACCGCCGCACGCCGCCGGGGGACCAGGTCGCGCAGCGGCGCGGGAAGCGGCTCGGACTCCGCGCGTGCGCGCAACGCCGCGAGGTCCACCCGCACCGGCACCAACACCGCGTTGTCCGCCGCTCCGAGCGCCGCATCGTCCCCGGCTCCGAGCACCCCGCCGTCCGCCGCTCCGAGCGCCGCGTCCAGTGACGCGAGTGCCTGCGCCTGCGTGAGCGGCGCCAGCCCCGACCGTGACCACCGCGCCAGATCCGCCGT
This sequence comes from Sphaerisporangium rubeum, assembly GCF_014207705.1. Lineage (NCBI taxonomy): Bacteria > Bacillati > Actinomycetota > Actinomycetes > Streptosporangiales > Streptosporangiaceae > Sphaerisporangium > Sphaerisporangium rubeum. Next base: position 5,633,682 of record NZ_JACHIU010000001.1, on the reverse strand, counting down.
CCCGAGCGTCCCCGCCATGCCGGCCTGTTCCCACAACCCCCAGGCCAGGGACGAGGCGGGCAGCCCCCGGGCCCGCCGATGCGCGGCGAGCGAGTCGAGTACGGCGTTCGCCGCGGCGTACCCCGCCTGGCCGGCCGTCCCGACCGTCCCCGTGACGGACGAGAACAGCACGAACGCATCCAGTGCGAGCCCTTCGGTGAGCTCGTGCAGCAGGAACGCGGCATCGGCCTTCGGCCGGAGCACCGCGTCGAGCCGTTCCCCGCTCAGCGACTCCACCGTGCCGTCGTCCAGCACCCCCGCCAGGTGGAACACCGCGCCGACCGGCGGGTCCGCCGACGCCAGGACCGCCGCCAGTGCCGCGCGGTCGGTCACGTCACACGAGACGAACCGCGCACGCACCCCCGCCTCGGCGAGCCACCGCGGCAGTTCCCCCGCCGCCTCGACCCCACTCCTGCTGACCAGCAGCAGTTCCCGCACCCCGTACCCGGTCACCAGGTGCCGCACCAACGGCCCGGCCAGCCCTCCGGTCGCGCCGGTGACCAGCACCGTACGCTCTCCGAAGTCACGCCGCTCCCCGACCGGCACACCGGCCCGCGTGAGCCGCGGCACCAGCACCGCACCGTCCCGCACCGCGACCTGCGGCTCCTCGCCGGACAACACCGCCAGCCGTCCGAGTGGAACACCGCCGGCCGTGAAACCCGAACCGGACGACTCCGGTGGCCCGGACCGGACACCGGACGGCACCGGGTCTCCGGCGCCTGGCGCGGCATCCCCGCCGGACGGCGCCGGCACGTCCGCCACCGCGAACCGGCCGGGATGTTCCGACTGCGCCGACCGCACCAGCCCCCACGCGGCGGCGGCCCACGGGTCGCCGACCGGGTCGCCGTCAACCGCCGCGACCGCTCCTTCGGTCAGGAACAGCAACCGGCCCGCACCGGTCCGTTCGTCCTCAAGCCACCGCCGTACCGCACCGAGTACGTACTCCGCGGCATCCCGGCCGGCCGGCACCCGCACGGCGACGACCTCAGGCGGCGGCTCCTCACCGGTCAGCGCCGCCACGTCCGCCACGACCCGCACGTCGTCGCCGGCCTCAGGCACCGGCACCGGTGACCACGCCACCCGGTACAGGTCCCGCGCGGCACCCCCGAAACCGCTCGGGGCCACCGGCCGCAGCACCACCGACTCCGCCGTCAGCACCGGCCGTCCACCGGCGTCCACAGCCGTCAGCGCGGGATTCCCGGCCGCCGACCATCGCACGCGCAACGTCGCCGCGCCGGGTCCGGACACCTCCACACCGGTCCACGAGAACGGCACCGGCAGGCCACCTTCGGCCGACACGACCTCGCGTCCCACCAGCGGATGCAGCGCCGCGTCCAGGAGCGCCGGATGCAGCAGGAACCCCTCGCCGTCCTCGGTGAGCTCCACCTCGGCGAACAGGTCGCCGCCGTGCCGCCACGCCGCGCGCACCCCCTGGAACGCCGGCCCGTACGCGTACCCGGCCCCGGCCAGTTCCTCGTACAGCACCTCCACGTCCAGCGGCTCCGCGTCCGCCGGAGGGGCCGTGTCCGCAGGTGCGGGAACGGCTTCGGCCGGGGACAGCAGTCCGGTCGCGTGCCGGTGCCACGTGCCGTCGCCGGGCCGGTCCAGCCGCGCGTGCACGGCCAGCGGACGCGTCCCGTCCCCGGCACGCGCACCCACCGACACCTGGAGCGACACGGCACCGTCGTCCGGCACCACCAGCGGTGCCTCGGTGGTCAGCTCCTCCACCCGCGGACACCCCGCACGCTCACCCACGGCCAGCGCGACCTCGACGAACGCCGTCCCCGGCAGCACCACCGCACCCGCCACCCGGTGTCCCGCGAGCCACGGATGCGCCGCGAGCGACAACCGGCCGGTGAACAGCACACCTTCGTCGTCAGGCAGTTCCACGGCCGCGCCGAGGAACGGATGTCCGCCACGCGACAACCCGAGCCCTTCCGGCCCGGCGTCCCGCTTCGCCGGCAGCAGCCAGAACCGGCTCCGCTGGAACGGGTAGGTCGGCAACTCCGAAGGGTCGGCATGCCTCGTCTTTCCGTGCAGACGCCGCAGATCGGCCGGGACCCCCGCCGTGTAGAGGCCGCCGAGGGCCCGCAGCAGCGTCCCCCGCTCGGACCGGTCACGTCGCAGCACCGGCCACGGCACCACCCCGGGGAGGATCGCGGCCGTCATGGAACTGAGCACGGCGTCCGGGCCGAGCTCCACATACACCCCGGCCCCGTGACCGGCCAGCGCCTGCACCCCGTCGGCGAAGCGCACCGGCTCACGCACATGGCGCACCCAGTGATCGGCCGAGGCGAGTTCCCCCGGCTCGGCGAGCAGACCGGTCCGGTCCGCCACGACAGGGATGCGCGGCGCACCGAAACGCAGCCCGGCGACCACCTCGCCGAACCCGGCCAGCATCGGTTCCATCAGCGGCGAGTGGAAGGCGTGACTCACGGCGAGCCGCCGGCCGCCGGTCCCCGCCGCCGCGGCCCGTTCCAGCACCAGCGCCACGGCCCGCTCCGTACCGGAAACGACGGTGGAACGCGGCCCGTTGACCGCCGCGACGGAGATCTCCTCCACGGGGAGCCCGTCGAGCAACCCGGCCAGGTCCGCCTCACCGACCGGCAGCGACGCCATCGCGCCACCTGCCGGAAGCGCCTGCATCAGCCGGGCCCGCGCCGCGACCAGCGTGGCCGCGTCCTCCAGGGTGAGCACCCCCGCCACGTGGGCCGCCGCGATCGACCCGACCGAGTGGCCGAGCACCACCTGCGGCCGCACCCCGAAGTGGTGCAGCAGGTGGAACAAGGCGGTCTGCAGCGCGAACAGAGCCGGCTGGGTGTACCCGGTCCGGTCGAGCGCCGCGGCCTCCTCGGTTCCCGGACCGGCGAACATGACGTCCCGCAGCGGACGGTCCAGATGCGGATCGAGCGCCGCACAGGCCTCGTCGAGAGCCGCCGCGAACACCGGATACACGGCATACAGCTCACGTCCCATCCCGGCGCGCTGACTCCCCTGACCGGTGAACAGGAACGCGGCCCGTGGTTCGGCGGCGGCCTGCCCCTGGACGACCGCCGGATGATCGTCCCCACGGGCCAGCGCGTCCAGCGCGTCCATGAACCCATCGCGCTCGGCCGCGACCACGGCGGCCCGATGACCGAGGAAGGCCCGTCCGGTGGTCAGGACCCGTGCGACGTCCCGCGGCTCCGCGTCGGGACGCTCCTCCAGGTGACCCCGCGTCTTGCGCGCCTGCTCACGAACCGCCTCCGGCGTGTGAGCGGAAAGCGGCAACAGAACGGGGGCCGCGGCCGTGGCGGCCGTGTGGTCGGTGTGGCCGGTGGGGTCCACTTCTTGGCCGCCGACTCCGGCGTCGCGGACGTCGTCGGTGGTGGAGCTGTGAGAGATGGGGGCCGGTGGGGGTTCCTCGATGATGACGTGTGCGTTGGTGCCGCTGATGCCGAAGGACGAGACGGCGGCGCGGCGGGGACGCGGGCCGGCGGGCCAGGGGACGTCGGTGGTGAGGAGGCGCAGGGAGCCGGCGTCCCAGTCGACGTGGGGGGTCGGCGTGTCGATGTGCAGGGTGCGGGGGAGAGTGCCGTGGCGCAGGGCCTGCACGATCTTGATGACGCCGCCGGCGCCGGCCGCGGCCTGGGTGTGGCCGATGTTGGACTTCAGGGACCCGAGCCACACCGGACGGCCGCCGGGCCGGTCGCGGCCGTACGTCGCCTGGAGCGCACCGGCCTCGATGGGGTCGCCGAGCCGGGTGCCGGTGCCGTGCGCCTCCACCGCGTCGACGTCGGCCGGGGTGAGCCCGGCGTCGCGCAGGGCCTGGCCGATGACGCGTTCCTGCGCGGGGCCGTTCGGCGCGGTGAGGCCGTTGCTCGCGCCGTCCTGGTTGATCGCCGTGCCGCGGACCACGGCCAGCACGGGGTGACCGTTGCGGCGCGCGTCGGAAAGACGCTCGACCAGCAGCAGACCGGCGCCTTCGGCCCAGCCGGTGCCGTCCGCGGCGGCGGCGAAGGCCTTGCACCGGCCGTCGGGGGACAGCCCACGCTGGCGGCTGAACTCAAGGAACATCCCCGGTGTCGCCATGACGGTGACCCCGCCGGCGAGCGCCAGGTCGCACTCACCGTGCCGCAGGGCCCGCACGGCCAGATGCAGCGCCACCAGCGACGACGAACACGCCGTGTCCACCGTCACCGCGGGCCCTTCCAGCCCGAACGTGTACGCCAGCCGGCCCGACGCCACGCTCACCGTCGTACCGGTGAGGAGGTACCCGTCGAACCCGTCCACCGGTTCGGCCGTCCGCGGCCCGTAGTCCTGCGCCGTCCCCCCGACGAACACCGCCGTGGCGCTGCCGCGCAGCGCGTCCGGCGCGATCCCGGCCCGTTCGAACGCCTCCCACGCCGTCTCGAGCAGCAGTCGCTGCTGGGGATCGATGGCCGCCGCCTCACGCGGGCTGATCCCGAAGACGTCCGGGTCGAACGCCGCCGCGTCGTACAGGAACCCACCGGCGCGCGCGTAGGTCGTGCCGCCATGATCGGGGTCCGGGTCGTACAGCCCGTCCAGGTCCCACCCCCGGTCGGTGGGGAACGGTCCGGCCGCGTCGGCGCCGGAGGCCACCAACCGCCACAACTCCTCAGGTGAGGACACCCCACCCGGATACCGGCACGCCATGCTCACGATCACGATCGGGTCGTCGCCGGGAACGGCGCGGACCGGCACCGCCGAGCCGGCCGTACCGGCGGTCGATCCGTCCACCAGCAGCCGGACGACCGCGCGCGGCGTCGGATGGTTGAACACCAGCGCCGCCGGCAACGCGACCCCGGTCGCGCTCTGGAGCCTGTCCCGCAGCTCCACCCCGGCCAGCGAGTCGAACCCGAGGTCCTTGAACGACCGGTCGGCGTCCACGGCGTCCCCGGTGACGTACCCGAGCACGATGGCCGTCTGTGTCCGCACCAGATCCAGCAACTCCGCCGCCTCCGGCACCCGCCGGCCCGGCTCGGCGGCGGTGACCGGTGCGGGAGTCGCAGGTGACGGGGTGAGGGCCGGCGCCGCCGGGCCGCTCGCGGCGGTCCGCGGCACCGGGACGGTCTCCGGGGCCGCCGTGTCCAGCCAGTGGCGTTCCCGCTGGAAGGCGTACGCCGGCAGGGGGACCGCGCGTCCGCCGTGTTCCGCGAGCAGCCGCGCGACGTCCACCTCCACACCGCGCACGTGCGCCTGCGCCAGCGCCGTGAGCAGCGTAGGCACCTCCGGCCGGCCGCGCCGCAGCGTGGAGGGGGCCGTGACCGGTACCGCCGAGGACGTGCGCACCAGGCCGGACAGCACGGCGTCCGGGCCGGCTTCGAGGTACACGGTGGTGCGCCGCGCGGCGAGGGTCCGCACGGCGTCGTGGAAGCGGACAGGTTCTCTGATGTGAGAGGCCCAGTAGCCGGGATCGGTGAGCCGGTCGGCGGTCGCGACGTCGCCGGTGACGCCGCTGATCAGCGGGATCGCCGGCGGGTGGTAGGTGAGGCCGGCGGCGACGGCGTGGAACGCGTCGAGCACCTCGTCCATGTGGGGGGAGTGGAACGCGTGCGAGACGGTGAGCATGCGCGTGTGGCGGCCACGCGCCTGGAAGATCGCGGCGATCCGGGTGGCGTCCTCGTGGTCACCCGACAGGACCACCGAGGCAGGCCCGTTGACGGCGGCGACGGCGACCCGGTCCGTCAGGAGGGGGACGATCTCCTCCTCGGCCGCCTGCACGGCGATCATCGCACCGCCGGCCCGCGCGCCGTACATGAGCCGTCCCCGCGCGGCGACCAACGTGGCGGCGTCGTCAAGATCGAGCACCCCGGCCAGGTGAGCCGCGGTGACCTCCCCGATGGAGTGGCCGGTCAGCACGTCGGGCCGCACCCCGAGGTGGCCGAGCAGCCGCGCCAGTGCGACCTGGAGCGCGAACAACGCGGGTTGCGTGTAGTCGGTGCGGTCGAGCAGCCCCGCCTCCGGCGTCCCCTCGCCGGCGAACAGCACCTCGCGCAGCGGCCGTCCGAGATGGGGATCGACGACGGCGCAGACGTCGTCGAGCGCCGCCGCGAACACCGGAAGGCTCGCGTACAGCTCACGTCCCATCCCGGCGTACTGACTCCCCTGACCGGTGAACAGGAACGCCGTCCGCGGCTCGGCGTCCACCACCCCCGTCACCACCGCCGGATGGTCCCGGCCCTCCTCCAGAGCCGCGAGTCCGTCAAGCAGTTCGTCGCGGTCTCCGGCGACCACCACCGCGCGGTCCTCGAAATGCGTGCGGGTCGCGGCCAGCGAGAACGCCACGTCAAGCGGCCGTTCCTCATGCGGCCCGCGCAGATGCTCCTTCAGCCGTCCCGCCTGCGCGCGCAGCGCCGCCGCTCCCCGGCCGGACACGAGGAACGGCACCGCCTCGTCCCACGACCCGCCGTCCGGCCGTCCTGCCTCGTCGTCGCCTCCGGCCGGCGCGGCGGTCAGCACGGCGTGCGCGTTGGTGCCACCCATGCCGAACGAGCTCAGCGCCGCCGTGGCGGGGGCCCCGGCGGGCCAGGGAACGGGTTCGGTGACCACCTCCAGGTTGAGGTCCGGCAGGGGGATGGCGGGGTTCGGGGTCGCGAAGTTCAGGCTCGGGGGGATCAGCCGGTGGCGGATCGTCAGCGCGGTCTTCAGCAGACCGGCCAGGCCGGCGGCCCCTTCCAGGTGGCCGATGTTGGTCTTGACCGAGCCGACCAGTAAAGGGGTGGGACGGCCGGCGCCGAGCGCCGCGCCGAGCGCGGCGGCCTCGACGGGGTCGCCGACAGGGGTGCCGGTGCCATGCAGCTCGGCGTACCGCACGTCGGCCGGGGTGGTCCCCGCGCGGGTGTGCGCCTCGCGGATCACCGCCTCCTGCGCGGCGGGGCCGGGGACGGTCAGGGCCGGGGTGGCGCCGTCGTTGTTGACGGCCGTGCCGAGGATCACGCAGTGGACGGGGTCGCCGTCGGCCACGGCACGGGACAACGGCTTGAGCACGACGGTGACGCCGCCTTCGCCGCGGACGTAGCCGTCGGCCCGCGCGTCGAAGGTGTGGCACCGGCCGGTGGGGGACAGCGCGCCGAAACCGCTGCTGCGCGCGCTGCTGTCGGGGGACAGGATCAGGTTCACCGCGCCGACCAGCGCGAGCTCGGACTCGCCGCGCCGCAGGCTCTCGCACGCCAGGTGCACGGCGACCAGGGACGACGACTGCGCCGTGTCGACGGTGATGCTCGGCCCGGTCAGGCCGAGGACGTACGACAGGCGGTTGGCGAGGATGCCGCGGTGCAGCCCGGTGACCGAGTGGCGGCCCGGTGCGGCGCCGAGGCGGTGGTGCAGGGTGGCGTAGTCGTCCCAGATGGCGCTCGCGTAGACGGCGGTACGGCTGCCGGCGAGCCGTGCCGGCACGATCCGCGCGTCCTCGAGCGCCTCCCAGCCGAGTTCGAGGAGCAGCCGCTGCTGCGGGTCCATGGCCGCCGCCTCACGCGGCGAGATGCCGAAGAACTCCGCGTCGAACCGGTCCGCGTCGCCGATGAAGGCCCCGGACCGGGGTGCCTCGCCTGACCACCGATCCGCCGGAGGTTCCCCGACCGCGTCGCGGCCCTCGATCAGCAGGCGCCAGAAGGACGCCACGTCCGGCGCCTGGGGGAGGCGGCACGCGAGCCCGATGACGGCGACGGGTTCCGCCTGAGGTGGGGTGAACGGGACAGAGTGATCGTCGCGCATCGTCTGCAGCTATCTCTCTCGTCGAGGACACACGGCATGCGGTTCCTGGACACCCTCATCGGAAGCGCTTAGTGCGGACTAAACCGGACAAGTGGTTTTCGGTCCGATTCGAACAGGAGTCAAGCGGGCCCGTTACGACGGCCGGCATGGCGAAGCCGCGGTCAGAGCCGGCATGGCCAGACCGCGGTCCCTCGCGGCGCTACGACCCGTGCAGTCCGCGCCGGAGGCTCTCCAGATGCTCGGCGGCGATGCGCCGCTGGTCCTCGGGCCGGTGCGGCGCGCCGAACGCGTGGTACAGGCCGGGGTAGTTGTGCAGCTCCACGGGGACCCCGGCCTCGGTGAGGCGCAGCGCGTACAGGATGCCTTCGTCCCGCACCGGGTCGAGCCCGGCGGTGGAGATGTAGGCGGCAGGCAGACCGGTGAGGTGCTCAAGACGGGCCCGCGCGGGGGCCGCGTAGTGGGAGACATCGGACAGGCCGGGCCCGAGGTACATGCGCCAGCTCTCCTCGGCCAGCGGCCGGCTCCAGATCGGCGTGCCGGTGTACTCCAGCATGGACGCGGTCCCGAGGCGGTCGTCCAGCGCGGGAGTGGTGAGGTGCTGGAAGCACACGGCAGGCCCGCCTCTGTCCCTGCTCAGCATGGTGACCCCGGTGGCGAGCGCGGCCCCGGAGCTCGCGCCGGACACCCCGATACGCGAAGGGTCCACGCCGAGACCGGCGGCGTTCGCGGCGAGCCACGTCAGCGCCGCGTAGGTGTCCTCAAGGCCGGCGGGGTACGGATGCTCAGGCGCCAGCCGGTACCCCACGGCGACGATCACCGCCGAGGCGTGCGCCGCCGACCGGGCCGCGGCGTCATGCACCGCGTCCAGGTTGCCGAGCACGAACGCGCCTCCGTGCAGCAGCAGCGCGGCCGGCGCGGGGGACGGCAGGACACGGGGCCGGTAGACGCGGACCCGCACGTCCGGGGCCCCAGGCGGCCCCGGCGCCGTGCGTTCGGTCACCGTCACCTCGTCGTACCGCGGCAGCTCGCCGAGGGAACGCAAAGGTGCGCGGACGCGGACCGCGTCGGCGAGGGTGCCGGTGATCGGCATGGGTCACGCCTCCAGGGTGAGGGCCTGCGACGGGCACAGCGACAGGACGAGGCGGATGTCGTCCGCGTCCCGGTCCGGCACATCGTCGTCGAGCACGACCACCAGTCCCTCGTCGGACTGGTCGAACCGCTCCGGTGCGGACAGCACGCACTGTCCGGCCCCGAGGCAGCGGTCCTGGTCGGCGCTGATACGCATGGTCTGTCTCCTCTCGTCGGTGACGCCGGGACGGGCCGTCTCACCCCGGCAGGCGCGGCCCGTCCCGACGGGCTCACCAGGTGACCGGCAGCTTCCAGATCCCCTGCACGCCGCCGGCCTCCTTGATCGGCAGCGTCCCCGGGTCGGCGGCGGCCCGCAGTCCCGGCAGGCGGCGGAACAGCGTGCCGAGCGCGATCTCCATCTCGGCGCGCGCCAGGTTCTGGCCGATGCACTGGTGCACGCCGTGGCCGAACGAGATGTGGTGCCGCGCGCCGCGTTCCACCGTGAAGTGGCCGGGGTCGGGGAACGCCTGGCCGTCGCGGTTCGCCGTGGCGATCACCACGACGACGCCGTCCCCGGCCTGGACGCGCCGGCCCGCGATCTCGGTGTCGGCGGTGGCGAACCGCGCCACGCCGTCGGCGATCGCCATGTACCGCAGCAGTTCCTCCACGGCCGTCGGCAGCAGCCGCTCGTCGGCGCGCAGCGCGGCCAGCTCGCCGGGGTGTTCCAGCAGTGTCAGCACGCCGAGCGCGATCGCCGACGCCGTGGTCTCGTGTCCCGCGACGAGCAGCAGCAACGCGATGTCCACCAGTTCACGCCGCGTCAGGGCCCCGCTCCGGACCTGCTCGGCGATGAGCGTGTCGAGCAGCCCGTCCCCCGGCTCGTCCTGCTTGCGGCGGATCAGCCCGTCCAGGTAGGTGCTGAGCTGCGCGAACGCGTCCGCGCTGTCCTCCAGCGTGGTGTTCCCCGTGACGACGCGCCGCGACTGTTCCTCGAAGAACCCGTGGTCGGCGTACGGCACCCCGAGCAGTTCGCAGATGACGATGGACGGCACAGGCAGCGCGAAGTCCGGCACGAGGTCGGCCACCGGCCCCGCGGCCTCGATGCGGTCGATCAGGTCGTCCACCAGCGCCTGGATGCGGGGACGCAGCGCCTGCACCTTCTTCACGGTGAAGCTGGACAGCAGCATGCGACGCTGCACCGTGTGGTCCGGCGGGTCCATGCCGATGAAGTTGCGCACCTTGCGCGCCGACTCGAACCGCGGCGCGAGCGCCGGGTAGTGCGGATGCACCCGGTCGGAGGAGAACGTGACCGGGTCGAGCAGCACCTGCCGCGCCTCGGCGTGTCCCGTGACGGCCCAGACCCGCCGTCCGTCGTACAGCCGCACCCGCGACACCGGGCCCTGCTGCTCGTAGCCGGCGTATCCGTCCGGCGGCTGGAAGGGACAGCCGCGCTGCTGGGGGTACTCGGGGATCTCGACGGTCGCGGTCTCTGTCATTCTTTGGCCTCCAGAACTGTCACGGGAACGGGAGCCGTGGGTGGGGCCGCCGTCGTCCGGCGGCTGCCGAACCGGCGCACGGCCGGCGACTCGACCCAGGTGAACAGCGCGTACGCGAGCAGCAGGCAGAGCGCGAGCGCGAGGACCAGCAGCCCGATCCTGGACGCGGCCCCGAGGTCGCGGCCCTGCACGAGCCACAGCGGCAGGTAGGTCACGACCAGTCCGTGCACCATGTAGAACGCGAACGACCACTCGCCGAGCCGCACCATCGTCCTGCCGCGGAACGGTGAGCGTGTGGCCCGCAGGTCGGTCACCGCCGCGGCGGCGACCAGCGGCGTCAGCCACAGCGCCGCCAAGCCTGCCACGCCGAACAGGTAGGGGACCGACGAGTTGACGGCGTACCCGGCGACGGCGACGAGCAGCGCGGGCAGCAGCGGGATCGGCGGCCGGTGGCCGGCGATGACCAGCCGCGCGGCGACCATGCCGAGCACGAACTCGGCGGCCCTGACCGGCGGGAAGAAGTACACGAACCAGATCTGCTCGAACGACAGTGAGCCGTCGGCGATGAACGGCAGCGGCGTGCCGCCGATCGCGAACGTCGACACCACAGGCGCCACGAGGATCACCGCGACCATGGCGGCGGCCGTCAGCCACAGCCCCCGGGCCCGCACCCTGTTCAACGCGCGCAGCAGCCACGGGAAGCACAGGTAGAAGAGCAGCTCGCACGACAGCGACCAGCTCACGAAGTTCATCGTGTTGGGGTAGACGACGTCCGGCACCCACGACTGCACCAGGAACAGGCCGGCCAGCGTGGGCCACGGCGCGAGCTGCTGCGCCGTGAGCAGCAGCAGCGCGCCGGCCACGACGAACGTCACCAGGTGGTTGGGGTAGATCTTGACGAACCGCCGCCGCCACACGCGCGGCGCGGTGTCGCCGGGCCGTGCCGACCAGGTCAGCACGAAACCGCTGAGCACGAAGAAGAAGCTGACGCCGTAGAAACCGGCGTGGCCGAAGACCGACCCGAGTACGTCTCCGGCGGCGCCGTCGATGAAGGTGTGCTGCCAGGTGCTGTGGAAGGCGAAAACGAGGAGGGCCGCGGCGAAGCGCAGGCCGGTGAGAGAGGGCAGCCTGGCGCCGCGCGGTGTTTCCGGTGAGCTCGTCATGAGCGCTGTTCCTTGGGGCTGGAAGGGCTCTGGCCCGTCGCGGGCCTGTGCTGGCGCGACGAGGCTGGCAGCCGGTTGTTGGCCCGTTCTAAAGTCGATCATGCACGGGTTCTCCGGGCCCGCCATGGGTCTCGGCCGGCACGCGGGCCTGCCTGGCGCGGCGGGGCACCGCGTCGAGCAGCGCGCGGGTGTAGGGGTGGCGGGGGTTCGCGAACACGTCCTCCACGGGGCCGGACTCCACGACCACGCCGTCCTTCATCACCAGCACCCGGTCGCAGACCTCGCGGACGACGGCCAGGTCGTGCGAGATGAACAGCATCGCGAGCCCGAGACCGGCCTGGAGTTCACGCAGCAGCGCCAGCACCTGGGCCTGTACCGACACGTCCAGCGCGGACACCGGCTCGTCGCACACCAGCAGCCGCGGCCGTGCCGCGAGCGCACGCGCGATCGCGACCCGCTGCCGCTGGCCGCCGGACAGGGCCTTCGGCCGCCGTTCCAGCAGCTCCGCGCCGAGACCGACCCGTTCCAGCAGCTCGGCGGCACGGCCGGCGCGTTCGCCGCGCGGCACCCGCGCCGCGGCGAGGGCCTCGCCGACGATCCTGGACACGCGCCAGCGTGGGTCGAACGCGCTCAGCGGGTCCTGCGGCACGAGCTGGAGCGCGCCGCGCCGCGGCCGGCGCCGCCGTTCGGGGACCCCGCTCCACGGCAGGCCGTCGAGCAGCACCGTGCCGTCGTCGGGTTCCAGCAGCCCGAGCACCATGCGTGCCAAGGTGGTCTTGCCGGACCCCGACTCGCCGACCACGCCGAGCGTCTCGCCTGCCTCCAGGGTGAGGCTCACGTCGTGGACGGCGGTGCGCCGCGTCCCGCCGTCCCCGGCGAAGCGCTTGACGACCCCGCCGACCCGGAGCAGCGGCTCCCCGGCGTCCTCGCTCGCCGGGGGCCGCGTCTCACGCGGCGGCCGGGGACGGCTTCCCGGTACCGCCGCGAGCAGTTCCTTGGTGTAGACGTGCCGGGGCTCGTCGAGCACACGATCGGCGGGGCCGTGTTCCACGATCTCGCCGTGGCGCATCACCGCGACGTCGTCGGCGAGCGCCTCCACGACGGCCAGGTCGTGCGAGATGAGCAGCAGCGCCGTGCCGCCGCGTTTGAGCTCGCCGAGCAGGTCGAGGATGCGGGCCTGCACGGCCGCGTCGAGCGCCGTCGTCGGCTCGTCGGCGACGAGCGTCCCGGGTCCGGCCGCGATGGCCGAGGCGATGAGCGCGCGCTGCCGCAGTCCCCCCGACAGCTGGTGGACGTACTGCCTGGCCCTGACCTCGGGTTCGGGTACCGCGACGCCGGCGAGTAGTTCGACGGCGCGCTCGGTGGCCTTGCCGCGCGGCACCACGCGGTGCGCGAGCAGCGACTCGGCGATCTCGTGGCCGACGGGCCGCAGCGGGTCGAGCGCGACCAGCGCGTCCTGCGCGACCAGCCCGACGTGCCGGCCGCGCACCTTGCGCCACTCGCGCGGCCCGAACGTCCGCGCGTCCCGGCCGCCGACGACGAGACGCTCTGCGGTGACGGTGGCCGTGGGCCCGGCCAGGCCGAGCAGGGCCCGCGCCAGCGCCGACTTGCCGGACCCGGACTCGCCGACCAGCGCGAGGCACCGGCCGGGGCGCAGGGTCAGTGACACCGACCGCACGGCGCGCACCGCGCCGGGGCCGGAGCCGAAGGTGACGTCGAGCCCGGCGACGTCGAGCGACGGCAGGCCCGTCATGACACGTACCGTCCTTCTGATCGGGCCTGCGCGTGCCGGCCGAGCACGGTGACCGCGACGACCGTGACGACCAGCATCAGGCCGGGGAACAAGGCGATCCACCACGCCAGGTGCAGGAAGCCCTGGCCTTCGGTCAGCATGGCCCCCCACTCCGGCGTCGGCGGCTGCGCGCCGAGGCCGAGGTAGCTGAGCGCGGCGCCGGTGGAGATCGACGCGCCGAGCGTGACCGTGCCGACGACGAGCAGCGGCCCGACGGTGTTCGGCAGCACATGCCGCAGCACGATCAGCGGACGCCGCACGCCGAGCGCCACCGCCGACTCGACGTACCCCGACCGGCGCACCACCAGGGCCTGGGCCCGCACCACGCGCGCGAACCCCGGTGCGATGCCGGCCGCGACCGCGATCGTCGCGCCGTTGACGCCTTTCCCCGCGATGAGCACCACCATCAGGGCCAGCAGCAGACCCGGCAGCGCCAGCAGCGCGTCCGCCGTGCGCATCAGCACCGCGTCACCGAACCGGCCGGACAACGCGGACGCCAGACCCCAGACCAGCGCCACGGCGAGTCCCGCGCCGGTCGCGGCGGCGCCGATGGCGAGCGAGTACCGCGCGCCGTGCACGACGCGGGTGAAGACGTCCCTGCCGAGCTGGTCGGTGCCGAACGGATGCGCGGCGTCCGGCGGGGCCAGCGCGTTCAGCGCGTCGGTCCCCGACGGGTCACCGGCGGCGAGCAGCCCGGGACGTACCGCCGCGAGCAGGATCAGCCCGAGCGCCGCCGCCGACAGCAGCACCGCCGGTTTCGGCAGCCGCACCGCGCGCACCCGCGACGCCACGGAGATGTCGGCCGTCATGCGGCGGTCACCCCCGTACGGCGGCGCAGCCGCGGGTCCACGACCGCGTACAGCACCTCCACCAGCGCGCTGACGGCCACGAACACCACCGCCGACAGCGCCACGACCCCCTGCACCACCGGCAGGTCCCGGTCGGCGACCGCCTGCAGCGTGATGCGGCCGACACCGGAGCGGGCGAAGACGTTCTCGACGACGACCGCGCCGCCGAGCAGCGTGCCGGTGAACCAGCCGGCCAGTGTCAGCGCCGGCAGCGCGGCGTGCCGCAGCGCGTGCCGTGAGCGGACCGTGCGCTCGGGAAGGCCCCGTGCGCGCGCGGTCAGCACGAACGGCTGCTCCAGAGCGCCGAGCAGGCCTTCGCGCATCACCTGGCTGAGCACGGCGGCGATCGGCAGCGCCAGCGTGAACGCCGGCAGGATCAGCGACCGCGCGTCCCCGCTGTCGGAC